>PANP01000009.1 GCA_002708395.1 Dehalococcoidia bacterium | reverse complement strand
TGGGAGACCTAAAGGGCACTCAAGACCTCCTCCGCCGGGCCGGCGTGACCCCCTAGAGATGCAGGGAAACGGCACCGGTGGATTCAAGTCTCTGAGTCAGGCGATATCGATGCGATACCAGGTCTTGCCGGCAAAACCGGGCCGCCCTTCGGTTTTGCTATTGTTGGCCGCCTGGGTCGTCGCAGCGGTTTTATTGTTGTCGCCCTCATACCTGCTTCTACGTACTTTGGGGGCGGGCCCAGACGCCTGGGATCTTCTGATCCGCGCCAGAGTTCTGGAGATTCTGGTCCGCACTTTGCTATTGGTAGTGGTCGTCACCGGGGGNTCCATCCTACTGGCNATCCCCTTGGCATGGTTGACCGTTCGCACCGACCTGCCTTTCAAGACTGTATGGTCGGTGGCGACTGCGCTGCCCCTAGTTATTCCCAGCTATGTGGCCGGATTTATCGTGGTGGTGACGCTGGGACCCAAGGGTATNCTCCAAGGGTTGCTGGAGAACCTCTTTGGCCTGGAACGGCTACCGGATATCTCCGGCTTTCCCGGNGCCGCCTTGACCCTCACCCTCCTCAGTTACCCTTACGTTCTGCTGACCGTTCGAGCTGCTTTTTTGCGACTGGACCCATCGCTGGAGGAGATTTCCCGGGGGTTGGGCCGAAACCCGTGGGCTACATTCTTCGGTGTAATCTTGCCCTCGTTGCGACCCGCCATCGCCGCCGGCGGACTGCTNGTGGCCCTTTACACCCTGGCCGACTTCGGTGCGGTTTCGCTATTGCGATTCGAGACATTTACCTGGGCGATTTTCCTGCAGTATGAATCGGCATTGGACCGGGGTTTAGCGGCAGCGTTATCTCTGGCCTTGATTGCCATNGCCCTAACATTGGTGGCCGGCGAAGCTTTCACTAGGGGNCGATGGCGTTACTACCGGAGCGGGTCNGGCGCCATCCGGCCCTTTGCATCGGTCAAGCTGGGTCACTGGAGATGGCCNGCNCTGGCTCTATGCACGGTCGTGGTCACAATCTCNCTGGTCCTTCCCATGTCGATTCTTGCCTATTGGGTGATACGAGGCGTCTCTGCNGGAGANCCGCTGCTTCTATTGTGGGAAGCGGCCCGCAACTCGGTCTACGTCTCAGCCCTTGCCGCCGGGGTTTCGGTGGCTGCGGCCTTGCCTATTGCTGCGTTGTCGGTGCGCTTTCCCGGCANGCTCAGCGGTATCTTGGAGCGAATCTCCTATATCGGGTTCGCCCTCCCCGGCATAGCCATCGCACTGTCCCTGGTTTTTTTCGGGGCAAACTACGCCCCGTTGCTCTACCAGACCACCGGTCTGCTGGTATTAGGCTACGTCGTTCTGTTCNTATCGGCGGCGGTTGGAGCTGCCCGCAGTTCCTTCTTGCAGGTAAGTCCCAACGTGGAGGAGGCTGCCCGGGGATTGGGCCGGACGCCTCTGCGAGTTTTCTCGNCGGTCACACTCCCTCTGGTGCGTCCCGGCATCATATCCGGCGCGGCCTTGGTCTTCTTGCTGNCGATGAAGGAACTGCCCGCCACATTGATTTTGAGTCCCATCGGTTTTCAGACCTTGGCAACCTCCATCTGGTCGGCGGCATCCGAAGCTTTCTTCGCCCAAGCNGCGGCCCCGGCCCTTCTACTGATTCTGACCTCCTCGGTCCCTCTGGCGTTTNTACTGTTGCGCAGCCGCCAATAGGCTATAATTCNGCAGAATCGGAAGATCGCGATTCCCATTTCCGGGNGGATTGNAGAGTATGCACCACTGGGAAGTGGGGGGGCCTATAAACATCGGTTGGCCGGATTTTTCCGTACCAGAGCGGGAATACACCCTGGTTGAAGTAGACCTGCAAGGACAGGTATTCCGAGGCAGGGTAACCGACGGCCANAAAGAGGGCGGTTTCCTNGTGGTTCTGGACTGCCCGGAAGTTGTTCTGGAGATGCTTGCCGAGCAGGCCAACCAGGTCTTGGATTTCAAAACCGTCGTTTCCAGCTTGCGTTGCAGTATCGATGGCATGTTACTCCGAAGCTTCGATTACGAGTGGCATCCCACCCCGGAATACGAAACGCGGCCGTCGTTGCTTACCAAGACCATCGCCGATTCACTAACGGCCATGCGCCAGGGCGGGAGAGATTGATTCCGATATCACCCTAGTCACAACACCAGGATAATATTCTGGTTGCAAAGAGGTAGAAGATGACCCAGAACAATAAGCTTTCCTCGGCTTCGGCCGTGATTCCAGATACAAAAGTTACGGTATACGAGGCCCTGTTTCGGCGGCGCATGTCCTGGGATTTTCAAGATAGCCCCGTCGCCAAAGGGGTCGTGGAGCGATTGCTGTCGACTGCGGTTTGGGCACCCAACCATCGGCTAACTGAGCCATGGCGCTTCTTTGTCGTGGATAAGTCCAGCGCCATCCGGAAGACGCTTGGCGACATGGCTTTCGAGGCGTCGATGGAGCGCAACAACAACCCGGACCGGGCCGAAGGAACCCGAAAGGCCCAGTTAGACCCACCCATCCTCATCTACGTTTACACAGTGCCCGGAGCCAACGACAGCGCCACCAAGGAGAATTACGCTTCAGTGTGCTGCGCCGTTCAGAACATATCCCTGGCCGGAGTCGCTGAAGGCTTGGCGGTCACTTGGGAAACCGGTGGCATCACCCGTCACCCACGCCTTAGCGAGACCCTGGGCGCCGACGCCGAGTGGAGCCTTGCGGGGTTGCTATCCATCGGCATTCCCGCCGGCCCTCTGGAATCCCGCCGTACGTCCGCCGAAAACTTCACTACCTGGGTATAGCTGGCCGGAATTCTAGACTTGCTCTCGGCTCCAAGGTATCATTATCCGCGTTAAACTGAACAAACACTTTGAAAGGAGACAGAAATGAAAAAGATTACAGTGAGCTCTGGTGCCAAAACCGAAGTGGAATTGGGCGGACTCTTTACTGGGACCAAGGTTTGGCGGCAGTCGTCTTTTAACCCCGAGGATTTTACCAACCTAAACTTCGGAATAGTTGCTTTCGACGCCGGCTCACGCAACAAGTTCCACAAGCATTCCAGTGACCAGATCCTGATAATCACCGAGGGCACCGGCACCGTCGCATCTGACACCGAGAGCCTTACGGTCACCGAGGGCGACGTCGTAGTGATTCCAGCTCAGGAGAACCACTGGCACGGCGCTCCCGACTCGACTGCGATGACCCACATCACCGTTACGGCAAAGGGCAGCCAGACCGAGCAGACCGAAGCCTAGCCTGTAATCGGCCCCCCNCCCGGCAAGAAAAAGTCCCAGTCACGCGCGATCGTGGCCGGGATTTTTTTGCGCACCCTCCGTTGCTGAAGGAATGCCGGGCCAGACATTCGCCGCCTGGTATCATCCGCTCCCCGGAGACGGCGTCCATCCATCCAGGATGCACACGACATTGACTTAGCACTTGTCTGGAATCATCATCGCAAAAGACCCCGGGGATTCTTGCGTGAGGAATCTTGGGCGGTACTCTATGAGTCGTTCTNGGTACGATGATAAATAGGACCAGCTAACCAGACGGCAAAGGCGGNAAGGGATGGGAGCGAANCGTTTATTNNNTCTTTTGGTTTTTGGCANTATCAGCGCGATGGCCTTCACGGCGTGTGGCGAAGATGCACCAGAACTAACTGAGAGCCAGAGGGTCGCTGAAGCCGCTTGGGCGGACNCGGCGGCTATCTCGGAAGCCAAGGGATACATCGCATCTTCCAGAGCTTCCAAGCACCTAGGGGATGAGGGAACGGTCAGGGGCACCATAACGGACTACCAGTACGACAGCGATATGACTGGCAAGCCATATACATTACTATTCAATAAACCTGACGTTGCGGAAAGCGAACCGCCAACGTCTGAACTAAAGGCTTCCGAAGCCTTCAAGTTGGTTATCTGGGAAGATGCCCGCGAGAAATTTCCGGCCCAATTTGCCGCCGAGTATACCGGAAACATGGTTTGCGCCACGGGGATGATTATTGATTTTGAGGGAAGTCCGGCAATCGCGATCAACGAACCGAANCAAGTCGAGATCGGCTGNTAAACCCAGCCGATCTGGGCTTAGTCATATTTCCAGATGAGGTGATTCATATCACCTGGGTTCGGTCCAAAAAGGATATGGGAGAATTTCTCAGCCCATATTATCAACGGTGATGAGTCGCAGTTTNCGCTATTTCGGATGAGCCTGAACCCACTCTGCCATCAAGCGGATGGTTTCCTCNAGGCTGCGGTCACCGTCCCGGGTCTGCGGGGTTTCGTCACCCATTGAAGTGCTGCCAATCATCCGGTACATGTCGGCTACGCCCTGGAAGAGGTGTGGAGTTAGTCCCAGGTGTTCGAAGGTATCCTTGATCTCTTCCATCTCGCTGACCCACCGGCGGGCTTTGGCCGGAACGCCGGGCAAGCCTCGCTCCATNCGCTGCAACACTGCCGGTTGGCTGCTCTGGAACTCCGCTNTCACGAAATCCGAAAGACCCATCATTTCCGCAGCCATCAGAAGCTCGGAATATAAAGCCGACGAACCCTTGGTCATGGCGGCGTAGCACATCTTGATACCCGAGGCCTGACCCACTTCTGTGCCGGCGGTCCTCACGTCCAACCCAAAGTTNGCCAATCCTTCAAACTCGGCGGTGTTATCTCCCGAAGCATAGAACCGGGGGCTTGATCCATTCANAGGCGGACCGCCCACGATGGAGGCGTCGATGTACCGGCCTCCTGCCTCNGTGATGATTGGCNCCATCTGCCGGGATAGTTGGGGAGAGATGGCGTTACATTCGGCGAACAGTACGTTCGCATTNGTGGCNTTGATGGCATCGGCTACTNGCTGGCAGATGCTGGGCACCATCTCGGACACGGAGATGGAGAGGATAATCTGGGACTGAGCCACCATGTCGTTCAGGTCCGGAACATCGGCGATACCTGCCAACTCCGCAAGNTCTTTGGTCCTCTGGCTCCTGCCAGTCAAACAGGTAACCACTTTTAACTCATGTTCCCGCAGCAACTGGCCCACAGCGTGGCCCATATCTCCGGGGCTTAGAATCGCTACTGTCTCTATCGCCATTTAGGTGACACCTCTAATTATGGTTTTCTGAATCTATCCTGGCCTTGGGTGGCCTGTCCGTCGAAGAAAATCCCCTCGCCACCCTTTTGAAAAAGGGAAGAGGGGATTCATTCTTTGCAATTCAACCTTAACAGCATCTTAACCACATTCTTAGATTATGTATAACTCCTAGGATTTTGTATAGGCCGTCCAATCAGTCTTAGTGGAATCCGCTCCTAGAACAGTCCATCCACGAAACCGATCTGATACATCAAGAACCCGCCAAACAGGATNCTTAACGACCCCACGGCGAACTGAATCGTGCGGTTAAGGTTGGGCAAGCGGCCTGCGGACATCACGAAGGGAAGGCCGATAATCACAGTCATGATTCCCATGCTGAGCACGGAACCCAAGCCGAACAGCAGGATGTATGCCAGACCCGCGATCGGCGACTCGATGGAAGCTAACACCAGCAACGTTAAAGCTGCGCTCCCAGCCAGCCCATGAACCAAGCCAATCACGTAGGATTTTCTCCTCAGGAAGGGCTTTCCTATCCCGTGGGTGTTGTGGTGCTCCGGCACATGTTCGGGGCTCTTCGAATGGGAATGGAAGTGGTGATGGGCTTCTTCTTCATGCCCATGAGCGTGCTGGTGCACTTTCTTCTTCCGGAAGCTGTATATCACCTGGATCCCCAGGCCTACCAGCATGACCCCAACGGCGAACTCAAACAACAGCGCCATCCGCTCCGGTATCGTCAACCGCAGGGCGATTATGACTATACCGATAATCAATAGCGTGGTGGTGTGTCCCAAACCCCAGGAGATACCCACCCAGAATGACCGTAGCGGGTTCTTATATTCGCTGACGATGGTCGACACCGCAACCACGTGGTCTGGGTCCAGTGAGTGCTTGGACCCTAAGAGNATTCCCAGCACCAAAGCAGCTAGCAAACCCAGTTCTGCTAGTTGTTCCTCCATGATTTCTCCTCGTTATTGGGGGCTGATCGACATCAGTGCTGGTGGACTCCGGGATTCTCGGACCGGCACTCGGAGCAAGTGCCCGTTATGGCAAAATGCTCCAGATCAGGCTCAAAATCGAACTCTTCCAACAGAGTATCCCTGAATTCATCCAGGTAGGTTGGGCTGAGATTGTAGGCACCGTTGCAGACGCGGCAAACCATATGATGATGGGGTCCGCTGGGGTCGACCAACTCGTAGTGCAACCGGTCGCCGATGGCCACCTCGGTTACCACTCCCAAGTCTTTGAACAAGTGAAGCGTGCGGTAGACCGTGGCGATGTCCATATATGGATAGGCTTCTTTGGCTCGACGAAAGACCTCGTCCACGCCCATGTGGCCGCCCCCATCAGCTACGATGGAGAGGACCAATATCCGCTGTGGAGTGAGGCGGTGGCCCTTCTCCCGAAGAGCATCAATCGCTTGTTGACGCTGCACCATATCACTTCAGCCAATAAAGGTTATTGCAAACGTTTGCGTTTACGTATTCTATCAAACTGCGACNGGTTGTCAACACAAATATTGACCAATNTCACGACTGGGAGAGGGTAGTTCCGGGGTTTAGATGGAGGGAGTTAGACTTTAACGGCGGAAATCATGGCGGCGGCCAGAACACGGGCTCCCGCCATGGTCAGGAAGACGATGGGCCATGGGCTGCCGGTCATGTCCAACACCACGCTGAAAACGATGGCTTGAAGCCCAGCGTAGGCGTAGCCGTGGGCGTCCAGAAGGCCGGAAGAGGTACCCGACATACGCCTTCCAGCGATATCGATCGCTATCGTGGACATGGGAGAGATTCCCATGGCGATACCGCCGATCAATAACAGCACCGCTCCCAAAGCGATGTTGGTCGGCGGGACCAAGGCGATGGCGACGAGAACCACGGCACTGATTCCGCACGATATCAGCACCATCGGCCTTCGTGAGCTATGAAGCAGTCGATCGGAGATGAATCCAGACAAAGGCGGAGCGACCAAGTAGCCGACCGGCAGCAAGACAGTGACAAGGATGGTGGACTCGATGGAAAGTCCGCCCTTAGTGAAGTAATAGATGGGCACCCAGGTGGTGAGACCGTACCGCACCACGTTCTCCAAGCCTTTCACGTGGCTGGCCAGTTGGAACCTAGGATTACCCAGGAGTTCTTTGTAGGGACCTAGCCCTTTGAGGCGCTCCGGCGCGATCGCTTCCGGCGCGGCCGATACCTCGTCATCTTCCACGTATTCGGGAAGGCCGACATCGGTGGGCCGGTCCCTGGCCAGCAGGAAAAAGGCAACACCCATCAGGGTGATTATCAAAGGCGGGTAGCGAAAGGCGGCTCGCCAACCGAACTCCGCGCCGACAAACCCGGAAACCCACCACATCAGCAACATCGCGCCACCGGTGAACGTGCCGAGAATCCCCATCGCGACCCCGCGATCGCGCCGTGGCCACCACTGGGATAGCATGCTGATGCCGGGACTCCAGCAAGCGGCGTTGACGAAGCCGGCTATCCCCCAAGGTATAGCGATGCTCATCGCTGAGCCGCCGTAGCTGGTCACCCAGTTGAACACGGTGGTCAGGACCGCACCGCCCAAGACCCACAACCGCAAGCCATAGGCTTCCGCCAGCCGTCCGTGCACCAAGTCACCCAAGCCAAAGCCCCACAGGAGAAGGGCGTTGATCAGGCCAATCTCCAAGTGGGTCAGCACTAAATCTTCCTGAACCAGAGGCGCTATCGGCCAGAAATTGAATCGCCCTAGATAAAGAAACAGGTAGAAACCACAGAAGGAGAGCAGGACCCGCCATTTCCAACGATGGTACCTGGGAGGAAGCTCTGAATAGGGCAACGCCCGCACGTCACTCATCCGTCCCAGCCCCGCGCTATCTCACAAGTAGTGTCGTGCCAAATCATCGTGGGTCGTTCACACATCCTGGGGAGTACAACTGCTATGGATGCCTACAATCAGATGGAACAAGGAGATGTTTCCACCAATTCACGCCAGGGTAGCACGATTATCACCCTTGACCAACCGGACCACTTCGTCCAGGGACTGGGATATATCGCTTGACGAATCCACATTCAGATGACTGCGGGCGAAGACCTCTTCGTGGGGGTGCATCCTGCTGTAGATCAGCCAACCGGCGTCGGAATAGTCGCTGGGATGCATCCCGGCCCCCCGGTCCGATAAACGTTGCCGGACGACCTCTTGTGGCGCAGTGAGACGCACTAGGACCAATGGGACCGATACCCGCTGGGCAATATCGTAGAGAGGTTGTCTAAAATCCTCGGTGAGATTAGTGGCGTCTAGCAGCACCAGCCGGTCTTGAATCAAGTACTCTTCGATCAGTAGATGGCAGGCGGCGAAGAGACGATGGCTTTCTCCCCGGGTGTATCTGGGATTGGGCGCAAGCACCTTCCGCAGACGGTCGCTCTCCAGAACCAGCAACGGCAACCGCTTCCTTAGCTCGTTGGCGAAGTGAGACTTCCCAGTTCCCGGCAGGCCGGACAATACGATGAGACATGGTTGGTCCGACGGCCCGGGCTGAGTTTGGTCGAAGTCTCGCGACAGGGCGTTCCTTAAAGGTACGGCAGTTTCCAGAGCAAGTGTGCTGGGGATGCCCCCGAATGGTTGGGACCGGCTAGAACTATCACTGCTCAAAGCTCAGATACCTGATCCGCTTCCATAGTTGAAAGCTGATCATCGCACGTATAGAAGGCGGCTCCCAACAGGCCGGGGCCGGTGTGGGCGCCCATGACTGGGGTGAACTGGCTGATGAACAACTCCCGGCAGTCCATCGCATCTCGAATCAGGCGCTCCAGCACCAGAGCATCCTCTGCTGCGCCAGCTTCCATTATGTTAACCACCACCGGCATCCCACTGGTCCGCTCCTGCGTGTTAGCAACCAACCGGTCGATCGCCCGGCGGCGGCTCCTTGGCCGCTCCAGCAACCGAGCTTGGCCGCCTTGCAACTCGGTCAAGGGCCTTACGCCCAGGAGAGATCCGGTCCAAGCCTTGATCTTGCTCACTCGGCCACTGCGGTTCAGATAGTCAAAACTTTCCAGGAAGGCCAGCATATTCACTCTGGGAATCAACCGGTCGACCCGACCGGACACTTGGTCCAAATCACAGCCTTCAGCCGCCCAACGGGCCGCCGCCAGCGCAATGAGTCCCAACGCCCCCGCCGCAGCCTGACTATCCACAACCTTGACCCGGCAATGAGCCAGATCGTCGCCAGCCGTCTCCATCGCAGCCTGGGCTGAGCGATTCGCCACGCTGAAGTTCGACGCCACCGTGATGCATAAGATGTTCCCGGCAAACTCGCTGGCGGCCTGCAGTCCGTCGAGAAACTCCTGAGGTTGGGGGGCGGTGGTTGTGGGCACGACCCTGTCTTCACGCAGAATCTTGTAGAAGTCACTAGTAGTTATATCGACCCCGTCACGATACGACCTGTCACCGATAACGAGTTCGTGAGGAACTTGGGTGATGTGCCAACGCCGTAACAAGTCAGTAGACAAACAACAGGCACTGTCCACAACGATCGCTACGTCTGGATAACCGGCCAATGAGTCACCTTGTTGAGGTTGAGGTACACGTTCGGTGGACAAAGAATCTCTATCACTGACGGATGATTCCCAGGGTAAAATCAGGCTCCTTAAACAGGAAGCCAAAGGGGAGCGCGGCCGCTTATAGAGTGTCGCGAATCAACCTGAGCCGTATTGGCTAGACTCCCAGTTTGCCTCGAATCACAGCCAGCACCAAGATGACCACGAAAGGACTAAAGTCCAGTCTATTGAAGGTTGTGTAACGACGGATGGGGGCGAAAACCGGCTCGGTNATTTGGTTGATTATTAGGTTAAATTGGAGCAACAGCGGATGGGGATTTCGGCCCGCTAGCGGCACTATAAATGAGAGAACCACCTTGGCAATCACTACCATATATATCAGATTGAAGATCCAGTGTAGTAGTTCAAGCATTATTCGTCCTATCTACCCCTGGCCTAGCTTTATCGATTTCTGGAACGCAGCGTTCACNGCATCGACGATAGCCGCCGGAAGGCCCGCCCGTTCCAGAACTTGCAGACCNTCGGCGGTCGTGCCGCCAGGAGAAACTACCATATCCTTCAGATCGGACGGATGGCGTCCCGTGTCCATCACCAATTGGGTGCTGCCGTACACGGTCTGTAGCGCCATGGTNCGGGCCATGTCCCGGGGCAGCCCAACGTAAACNCCAGCATCTATCAGCGCTTCGATAATCAGGAACACATAGGCGGGACCGCTGCCGCTTAAGGCCGTGGCCATGTCCATGTATTTCTCGTCGTCAACATATATTTCTTTGCCTACGGTTGNCATGATTGACCGGGTAAATTCCCGCTGCTGGTCGCTCACTTGGCGAGAGCAGGTCCACATGCTCATGCCCTGGCCGATCTGGGCCGGGGTGTTGGGCATCACCCGAATGATGGACTCATGGCTGAATCCCTTGGCGAGGGTCTCCATCTTNGCTCCAGCGATAATCGATAGGACTGCCTGATCCGGCTTGAGACGCTCACCCAGTTCTTGGAAGAGCACCGGCAAGTCCTGGGGTTTGATGGCCAGNATCATCAGGTCGGNGTCTTTCGCCGCCTCCAGGTTACCCTGGTGAGTCTGTATGCCAAATTCGCTGGAGAGGAACTCCCGCCGTTCCGGCCGGGGTTCGCCGATGGCTACATCGGCTGGAGCGGCAACATTGGCGTCCAACACACCGCGAAGGATGGCCTCCGCCATGGTGCCTCCGCCGATAAACGCTAGCTTCATCGCTTGCACATCTCTATCAAANGATAATCAGAGCCTGGGACTTGGGCNATTATAGCACCGTGGCTANGAACGGCATCCTCAACCGCCGCAAGATTCTGGAAAAGCGNCTCAGAAATCAGCCAGACCGTTGCCNTTGGCCAAGCCGACCGCCAGCCGGATGGACTCCAGCATGCTGAATGCATCGGCGATGCCCTTGCCGGCGATATCGAAAGCGGTACCGTGGTCCACTGAAGTACGNACGAAGGGCAAACCCAGATTGGCGGTGATGCTTTCCTCGAATCCGTAAACCTTAACCGGTATGTGCCCCTGGTCGTGGAACATGCACAACACCGCGTCATACCTACCCTGGATAGCTTGATGGAAGATAATATCGGCAGGCACCGGGCCGGTAACGTCGATACCTCGTTGGCGGGCGNCTTCCACCGCCGGAGCAATCTCCTCGGCTTCCTCGCTGCCCAACAAACCGCCGTCACTGTTGTGGGGATTAAGGGCCGCCGCACCGATCCTAGGGTTCTTGAACCCCCATGTGACGAAGTTGTCGTGGGTCAGTTNCAGAAATTCCAGGATACGGTCTTTCTTAACGTAGTCGCATGCNAGCCGCAAAGACCGGTGGGTTGTGAGGTGGACAACGCGAAGGTTCTTNGCTAGAAGCATGGTTGCCACTGTTTTAACGCCGGCCAGNTCCTGCAGAAGCTCTGAGTGTCCNATGGACTCGTATCCGGCCAAGCTGGCAGCTTCTTTATTCAACGGCGCCGTTGCCATACNGTCCACGACACCCGCCAACGCCAACTCCCCNGCCTTGGTCACCCACTCCATGGCTGCTTTACCGCAAGTGGGGCTAATCTCACCCACCGTGATGTCTTCGGGGTTGAGGTTGTTGATGTCCAGAACGTCGACCATCCCGGGATCCTGNCCCGCAGCCGNCGGGTCATCGGGTGCATTGANACGGAGGGGTATTCCGGTCAGNTCCACCGCCCGCTGCATNGCATATATATTACCCACGACCAGNGGCCGACAGGTAGCGTATACCGATGGGTCGGCNAANGCTTTGACCACNACCTCAGGGCCNATACCGCAAGGGTCTCCCATGGTGATGGCAATTGCGGGTTTTTCACTGACNGGCATAATTACGTCTCCTGANCACTGGACATTTACGACGGTAATCTGTTTGAATGGATTATCGGAAATGGAGAACCGATGGCCTGTCGAGATTATAGCACCAGCGATGAGNNCCTCAGACCACCCGAACCGGGGTCCAAGGAGCGAAGCTCCGAAGCCCAGACGTCTATAATTTGAATACAGCCGGTCCGGAAGCGGCGATTTTCGACNGGNAAAAAGAAGCCCCCGGGGCCAACCGGGGGCTTCAGGGAGGAGGGCAGNCAGGTGCATCANATTGTCACCTACGAGGCTTAGCCACCTGTACCGTTGGGCGACCCCAACACTTCACCACCCGCACCTGCCTGTTGCCTCCAAACATACTGAATCAGGCGCCCGGCCTCCGGGCCGGTCGGCTAGGTTCTCCAGATTCCGATATTTCCTTAGTCCGAGTTTCACTTTATCGGTGTCCTCACTTGGCTTTCTTATTCACACTTGTTCCAACCGCAGGAAACGCACATCAAGCACCCTTCCTGATAGATGACCGGCGTGTTGCAGTCGGGGCATTTCCGCGCTGG
>PANP01000008.1 GCA_002708395.1 Dehalococcoidia bacterium | reverse complement strand
AGGGATTTACACCGTAGCGCCTGCCCGTCCCAGTTTCCCTGGCCAGCACGCTGCCTTCCGGATTGTTTGCCTTGAAATCGTCCCAGGAGATTATCTGCGCCGGTATGAAGGCCAATTGATGCCCGGCCAGTTGGCCGATGATGCCTTCTCCCGTTAGCTGCTGCCACCAAGTCTCGGTCTGGCCTCCCCACATGATAAGGTTGCTGTTTCGCAGCATACCCGACGTTCCCAAGGTGTGTAGCTGATCGTTCAATGTTTTGTCGAAGACGATGGCGGAGTTACACAGCGGACAGAAAGTGACGGCCACCGGGATGCCGTCCACCGTGTCGTTCACAATCTCATGCCACATCATAATCTGGAGAGGATAGGCTCTGACATCGCAGTACACTTCAGCAGTACACTTCAAAGGATACGACNGGNTCCAGGCCTTCCAGNCATTCGTCAGCGTCGTCTACAGCGACGAAGGTGGGATTGTCGATGGNAGGGATGCTGTCCCGAGGAGGCCCACCGGACAGNATCGAGTNGAAGGGCACCNTGTNGNNGCTGAAGTCCGTCTCCCAACCACCGGTCCTTATGCCTGAAGAGTTCAGCTTTGCCCGATATCNGGGGTCCGCCGCTACCAGAGGACCGCTCCCATCGTTACCCTGGGCCACAGGTANCGGACGCATGNCGNCNTTGGCGTACTTGATTAAACCCTTCACGCCTGNGGCGTCTTTGCTGGCGACCTCTGCGTAGGTCAGATGGAGCGTCCCATTGATGTCAAAGGCCATGGACACTTTGCTGTCCGAAGGGCAAGCCGACCGCCTCGACTACTGTCTCTAAGGTCCATTCGGAGCCATCCGATGACGCCAGATTGATGACGCTTTCGTCGGAGTACGCGACGATGGGATTCTGTTCAAAATCCAGGACTATCGAGCTGGTCTTCCGGGCGCCGGTGAAGCCCACCACCAAGTTATCCAGCTTGTCGACACGTTCGGTGGTCCAGGCCTCGCCGCCCCACTTGGCGACTTTGATGTACCCGGACGTGTTGGACATCATCTCGTAATAGCTGATATAGGCGTTGTTATTGTTGTCGATGACCAAGGCCGGATAGCGTCCTACATCGCCTTCGCTATCCACTGTGGATATCTCCCAGGAATCGCCTGATTTTACGGCATACTTCAGTTCCTTCGCCGTGTCGTCGTACCAGGCTAGTTGAGGGTTATAGGACATATCCAGGGCAATCGCCGTGCCGAATTCGTAGGCGATCGGCCCGCTGCCTACTTCCTTAACCGTCCAGGAATCCCCGTCGTAAAACGCGTATTCGATGCCGGAGCTGCTGCCGAACTGTTTCGGGTCTATCGATACTGTGTGAGGACGGCCTTTCAAGTCCAGTACCACGTTGTTGTCCCATCCGTCGTGGCCGGGGTGATCCACGTCTTGGACCACCCACTCTCCGTCAACCAATTATGCCTAGGCCTCGTTCTCTTCGTCGTGGTTGTGCCACGAGATACCGGGATCACCGGCCCGGTCGAGCTCGATATCCAACGGGCCGTAGAAGTAGCCTTCCGCGATAGTNGTGATATCCCATCCGGCGTCGCCCAACAAAGCGTGCTTAACGAAGCCGAGCATGGCCTCAAGCATGAATGCGATGTGAGGAACGCCGTCCCTGTTAACGGCCAACGATGGCTTGGCCCCGTTATCGTCCACCGTCGAGATTTCCCAGATGAANCTGGACGAGTCGTCGGAAGAGACGGGGACGGTCTCTTGGGCANGCGGCAAACTGGTGACGGTTGACCCTACGGGAATATCCGCTACGACCGTAGGAATTGCGGTCGGCGTTTGGGCGGCCACCGTCGGGGAAACCAGGTCTGCCCGGGGAGCAATAGGCGAGGTGGGTGTACTCTCACCACCGCAGGCGGCTAGTATCAAGACCGAGACGGTGGCTATGATTCCCATCGTCCATTTTCGCTTCAGCTTCATCAAGGCACTCCAGTCAATAAATTAGCGTTCTTATTTCCGCATTTCGTTTGTTAGATGCAGCATCGTTGCGCAGGATTTATTCCATCGGCGTGGTACTCTCACAAACTTTATTGGGCTCTTTATGCAGAGAGTCAAAGCGCAAAAGACAACATTAAACCATCCAGACCTTCAAATCCGGCGTCACCTGCCATACCATTGAACCAAGGATTATGATATTCTAGTTAGTCGAACCCCCAGCTCGGGTTCTTACATTCGAAATTAAATATAGGCGATAAATCATCATGGAACCTGCGCAGATACTAAAAACCGAACCCAATCCCAACATCCCGCCCTTCGGCCCAGGCGACACAGTAAGGGTCAACTTCCGCATTCGGGAAGGGGAAAGGGAACGTATCCAGGCCTTCCAAGGTGTGGTTATCCGCCTGGCGAACGGGAAAGGCCCCGCCGCCAACTTCACAGTTAGAAGAATAACTGCTGGAATCGGNATCGAGCGTATATTCCCGATCCACTCTCCCTTGATCGAGTCCTTGGAAGTAACCCGTCGGGGCAGCGTTAGGCGGGCCAAGCTCTACTACCTGCGNGGTCTACAAGGGCGAGCCGCTCGGATCAAAGAAAAGACTTTGCCGCGCCGGGCGCGGGGTCAGGCAACTACCTCAGAGTAGCTGCCTCCAGCGCTGGACCCTGTTCTTTCCCGCAGGGATCGTCCTATTCTCGGGTGAATCCTTCATNCAGGTTTCTTAGTNTCCCCGGATAGTATTTTGGCATGAGATACGCGGAAGTGGCGGTCGATGCCCCGGTCGGCCACGCACGGACTTTCTCCTACAGCATCCCTCCCCAATACTCGCTTGAGCCCGGCCAGATGGTGTGGATCCCCTTCGGCAGCCGCGTCACCCAGGGTATCGTCGTCGGATTGGCGGNCNCCCCCCAGGTAGAAGTTACCCGGGACATCATTGCGCCCATCGAACCCAGTCCTCTTGTGGACGAAGTCCACATGAAGCTGGCCCACTGGTTGAGCGAATACTACCTCTGCTCTCTGTTCAACGCCGTGTCCCTTATGCTGCCACCCGGCTTCGAGGGCCAGGTCCGGTCCCAGATATTCTCCGGAGACACTCCTAGGGACGCAGATACCCTCGGGTCCATGCCGCCCCAGACCCTGCACGCTCTGGAAACTTTGACCGGGGATTCCCGTGTCAAAGAGGCGGACTTCGTTAAGTTGCTGGGCCGGGGCGGCGAGAGGGAACTTGCCCGGCTCATCGACAAAGGCCTGTTGTCCCGGCGAGTAGACATTCCTGCTCCGGGGCTTTCGCCCCGGCACTCCTGCAACCTGTTCGCTATCGAAGAACCGGATGCTGAGCAAGAACCGCAGGAAGTCGCGAATCGGCTCCCCCAACGCCAGTCGAACCTACTACAGGCGGTCAGGTCGGCGCCTGGTGGATATCCAATCACGCTGGCCAACAAGGAGTTTGGCTGGGGCGTGGGTAACGCCCTAGTGGAGAAGGGTCTGGCGGGCCTGGAATGGATCAGGACCGAGTCCGCTCCCGTTGCCCAGACCGAGCAGAAACACTCCGGTCCGAGATTGGTGTTGACCCAGTCCCAGGAAAACGCGCTGGCCAGCATCACTCAAGCGTTGGACGACCCGGCGCGATCGCCTCGCAGTTTTCTACTACATGGCGTCACCGGCAGCGGCAAGACCGAGGTGTACCTGCAAGCCATCCAGAACGTTGTGGACCGGGGTGAGCAAGCCATATTCCTGGTCCCGGAAATATCGCTGACGCCTCAGACACTGGACCGGGTCGGATCTCGGTTTCCGGGACGGGTTGCCCTGCTCCACAGCCGGCTGACGCCGAGGCAGAAATTCGACCAATGGTGGAAGATTCAGTCGGGCGAGTACGACGTGGTAGTGGGCCCCCGCAGTGCCCTCTTCGCGCCCGTGCCTCGGCTTGGGCTGGTCGTGCTGGATGAAGAGCATGAATGGACCTACAAGCAGGAAGAGGCCCAGCCTCTTTACCATTCCCGGACCGTCGCATCGGAACTGTCCCATCTGACCGGGGCGGTGGTGGTGTTGGGCAGCGCTACTCCGGATGTAGAGACCTACTACTACGCTCGAGACGCCCGCTCCCCGCGGCACCAACTTTTGGAACTTCCCCACCGGATCGGCGAGGAGTCTCCGGACCGGACCTCCAAGCTGGCTCAGGTTGAGATTATAGACATGCGGGAGGAATTGCGGGACGGCAATCGCAGCATATTCAGCCGGGGTCTGGCTCAAAACCTCCAAGAATGCGTCCGCCGGGGACAGCAGGCGATTCTGTTCCTGAACCGGCGGGGAAGCGCCCCCATCGTCCAATGCCGAGACTGCGGCAACGTGGTCAACTGCACCCGCTGCTCGGTCCCCCTCGCCTATCACTCAGGGAGCGAGCCGGAGGACTCATCGCCGGGTGAGTCTAGCGAACCCCGGTTGATGTGCCACCGGTGCAACCGCCGCACCAGGGTTCCTCGTACATGCCGGGAGTGCGGCAGTTCTCACATCCGCCAACTAGGAACCGGTACTCAGCGGGTGGTGGACGAGGTTACTGGGTTGTTGCCGGGGGTCCGCGTTCAAAGATGGGACTCGGACACGGCCCGCAGCGGGCTCGATCCCGGCGAAACGATGCGCAGATTCCAGTCCGGTGAGATTCAAGTCCTGGTGGGTACTCAGGTCGTAGCCAAGGGTCTGGACGTAGCCAACGTGACCTTGGTCGGCGTGATTCTGGCCGATGTTGGACTCCATCTACCCGATTTTCGATCCGCCGAACGGTCGTTTGGCCTCCTATGCCAGGTGGCAGGCCGAGCGGGACGGGGCCAAGCGCCCGGCCGAGTGTTCATCCAGACGTACAACCCGGAGCACTACGCCATCGCCGCAGCGGCGAAGCAGGACTATGTGGACCTTTACCAGCGGGAGATTGGCTTCCGTCGGCAACTAGGCAATCCGCCTTTCAACACATTGGTTCACCTGGTTTTCCAGAACCCCACTGAGGCCGCCTGCCAGAGTAACGCCACCAATGCCGCCCGAATGTTGCGGCAGAGAGCCGATGCTCAAGGTCTTACCAGCATCGAAGTCGTCGGTCCCGCCCCGGGGATGCCTTCCCGCCTTCGAGGCCGATTCCGCTGGCACCTGGTGCTCCGTGGACCGGATCTGCACCGGTTCCTGGAAGGGACCAGCTTCCCGCCGGGGACCACGGTGGACGTAGATCCGGTTCACGTACTCTAGCTAATCTTTACACCCCCAGAGGCCCTTGGATATAATCTGATACTGGTGACTAAGTTGGGTCGAATCCCAGCTTGATCCGAGCAGAAAAGTGAAAGGAGACCACAGTGTCGCTCCTGAGCATGCGGTTTTTACCCGACCCGATATTGCGCCGTCAGGCGAGGAAGATCGGGAAGGTCCCGGCGAACATGAAAAAGTTTACCGATGACATGATTGAGACTATGCACGACGAATTGGGGGTCGGTCTGGCGGCAAACCAGATCGGGTCTCTACAGAAAGTCGCGGTCATTCAGCTTCCCGACTGGGAAGAAGCGATAGTGCTAATCAACCCTGAAATCGTCAGCCGGGAAGGAGAAAGGGAGGTCGTAGAAGGCTGCCTGAGCATCCCCGGTTATCGAGGTTTGGTCAAACGTTCGGTGAGCGTTCGGGCTCGGGCTATCGGACTGGACGGGAAGGTCATTCGAATAAAGGCCGACGGACTGCTGGCTCAGGCGCTGGAGCACGAGACAGGACATCTGCAAGGCAGCCTGTATATCGACCACCTGGTTACTCCCGACGACCTATGGAAGATACCTCAAGGCGGTGAAGAGGAAGAAGTGGAGGAGCCAGGCGAAGATAACGGGACCGGAACGGAGTCCGCCGAACACACCCACGAGCCTGGAGAGTAGTCAGAGTAAATCGAANTCTCTGCTTCCGGGCCCAGCACAAACCTTAGCTTTCCCTGACTGAAATCACGGTNGGCCTCGCAGCATTCACNCGATTCGCCGGCTGTCCGATCAGTTCCAATAGTTAGATCCGATTCCACTGCGCCAGAGACTCCCTTTCTCAACGTTGAAACCACCCACTAACTATGACTGACATCGACCAAATAAAAGAATCTCATGCGGCCATGCTCGCAAGACTGGGCGGTTTTTTTGCCGCCCAAGAGCGCGGTGTCGTATTGGTGGGCGGCTACCTTAGAGACACGTTGCGGTCGGCAACACCCCAACAGGACGTGGATATAGCGCTGCCAGGTGAAACCGAAAAGATCGGGCGGGAGTTGGCGCGATTCCTAGGCGGAACATTCGTGCCTTTGGGCGCGGCCTTCGGTGCCTCCCGGGTAGTAGTCCCAGCTCAAGACGCCGAATTCCCTGAGGAAAAGACGCAAGACTGGACCATCGATCTCTGGGGGTATTCGGGCACGATTGAGGAAGACTTAGCACGCCGGGACTTTACCATCGACGCCATGGCCCTCCCACTAAGCGAATGGGAGGCGCTAGACTCGCCTGAGTTATTTGAAAAAGTCCTAGACCCGTTCAATGGGCTACGAGACGTGGCGCAGAAGTGCATCCGAGTGGTCAATCCCCACGTATTCCAGGATGATCCGGCCCGGCTGCTTAGGGTGGTGCATCTGGCAGCCCGGCTCCACTTCCGGATGGACCCGGAAACGACGCGCCTAGCTTTCCAATCCGCCCCGCTGATCAGCCAGGTGTCCGGAGACCGTATCCGCAACGAATTTCTGGGGATACTNTCGATGGACGGAGCCCGAGGATACCTACAGGTGCTGGACCACTTGGACCTGCTCTGCCGCATCATTCCGGAACTGGCGCCGGCCAAAGGCGTGGAGCAGCCTAAGGAGCATTATTGGGACGTCTGGGACCATTCCCTGCATGCGGTGGAGTTCGCCGAGTTGGTAACCAAAGGACATCAGAACTCGCCAATCTACACCCTAGTGCCCTGGCCCGAGGAAAGGGAAGGCTATTTCAGTCAAGTGATAAGCAACGGTCATAACCGGCGAACGGTTCTGAAATTGGCCGCGCTGCTGCACGATGTGGCAAAACCTCAAACGAAGCATACGGACGAAACCGGCCGCACCAGATTCCCCGGCCACCCGGAGATGGGATCAGCGATAGCCCAGACCCGCCTGACCGAAATGCGCCTAAGCTCCCGAGGCATCGCCGCCGTATGCAAGATGGTGGAGGAACACCTGCGCCCGGCCACCATGCAGCAAGGCGTGGAATTGCCCACTAACAGGGCGATATACCGGTACTTNCGCGACCTGGGGGACGTTGCCATAGATACGCTGTTCTTGTGGATGGCGGACCATTTGGCCGCAAAAGGTCCAGAACTTGATACGGATGCCTGGTCCGCTCATGCTAGAATAGTTGCGCACATCTTGGAATCGGGTACTCAACCCAAGGACCCAGCCAAAGATGAACGCCTGGTTACTGGCCTCGATTTGATGGACCGTTTCCAACTGAAGCCTGGACCATTGATTGGCCAACTGCTGGCGCAGATAGAGGAATCCCAAGCCATCGGCGATCTTACCAACAGGGATGACGCCTTCGCCTTGGCTTCCAATACCCTGGGAAACAAGCGATTTTCAAATGATAAAAACGAGACCGGCGATCAGCCGGCTGGAGGTTAGCCCTTGCTGGGAAACTGGATAGGGGGATTTTTCGGGTCGATCCTGTGGATGTTGTTTCCTTCCTCTTCGAGAGAAAGGAGTATCCGCCTATCGGTCCTGGTTGTGCTGATTCTAGCGGTCTCGGCTGCCTCGTTGGCTTTCCCTGAGGTCCGCATCAACCTACCCGGATCAAATGTATTCACTAGGGGGAGTTCCGGACCATTAGGCTTGAAACTCGGCCTTGACCTACGCGGCGGTGGTCACCTGGTGTACCAGGCGGATACTGAGACTCGAGTCGACGTTGTTTTCGGAGAAGAAATCACTGCGACGCAGATCGTCGACGCCGCGAACGAGATATCGATTCCTATCTCGGTCAAAGCCAAGGGAAACAATACTTTTACCATCACGTCGGACATTTTCGACGTCGAGACTAGGGACCGCCTGGAGACAGGCCTGAACGCAAAGTTCGAGAGCTTGGAGATCTTCCAGGCGATCGAGACGCCGCCCCCCACTCCGGATCAGATGGAAGGCGTGCTGGATATCATCAACCGCCGGGTTAACGCCTTCGGCACGGAAGAGCCGATTATCCAAACCATCGGCGATGACCGCATAGTAGTCCAGTTGCCAGGAGCGACCGGCTCAATCACCCGTGTGACCTTCAGCGAACCCGTTGAGCGGGAAGATGTCCTGACCGTTCTGGTTCGATTGGAACAGCCATTCACTTCCTTGGACCAAGATGGTCCCCGCACTTTCCGGATCAAGACAAATACTTTGGGGGCGAGCCGCAAAGACGAGATTCGCAATACGTTAGCGGAACAGCTGGGGGTGCCCGTAGAATCGTTCCAGGTGAACAGCGGCATCGACGAAGCCAAATCCCTGATAGGGCAGACCGCCCTATTAGAATTCAAAGAGCGCACGTGCTCAGACCGCTTCTGCATCGATTTCACCGACTCGGATATAGGACTTACCGGAGACGATTTGGAAAGAGCTGATCCAGTCGTGGATTCGACCGGCATAGGCTGGTCGATCTCGATCCAGTTCAACGATAGAGGCACCGACATATTCTCCGACCTGACCAGGCGCATCACGGGAGTGGACACCAAACGAATCGCCATCATATTGGACGATGAGCAGCTTCTAGCTCCGGTTGCCAGAGCCTGGATAAGGGACGGCCGTAGCGAGATTACCGGCAACTTCACCCGGGAAGAAGTCCGGACCCGGTCTATCCAACTTGACTCGGGCCGTCTGCCGGTGCCACTAAAGATTATTCAGGAAAGCGACGTAGACGCTTTGCTCGGTTCTGAATCCTTGAAGAGAAGCTTGATGGCCGGGATCGTAGGCCTGGGTCTCGTGATGCTATTCATGGTGGCCTACTACCGGATGGCCGGGCTGGTCGCCGCTGTTTCTCTGGTCGTCTACTCGCTCATAGTCCTGGCCATATTCAAGATGATTCCCATAACCCTGACTCTCTCCCACATCGGTGGGTTCATCCTGTCCATAGGCATGGCGGTGGACGCCAACGTGCTGATATTCGAGCGGATGAAGGAGGAAGTGCGCATCGGCCGCACCTTGGCCTCATCCATGGAAGTGGGGTTCAACCGGGCTTGGCCGGCGATAAGAGACGGCAACTTCTCCACACTGATTACTTGTATCGTGCTCATCTGGTTCGGCGACCGGTTGGGTGGCGGACTGATTACGGGGTTCGCGATCAGTCTCATGATAGGTGTCTTTGCTAGCATGTTTACGGCAGTGGTAGTCAGCCGGAACCTGCTTCAACTCCTGGCCTGGATAGGCCTGGGCCGCAAGATAAGTCTGTTTACTCCAGAACGTTTACGCCGCGCCGGAGACGCCGCGGCTGGTGGGAGTTAGATTTGATCGACATAGTTGGCAAACGAGGCTGGTACTTTCTGATTTCGGCATTGATTATCCTGCCCGGTTTGATTTCCCTGATCGTACCTCCGGGATGGGCTTCTTGGGAATCGGGATTAAACCCTGGGATCGACTTTACCAGCGGGTCCGTACTGCAGGTCAGCTTCGCTGCGGACGTCACCGAGCAGCATGTCCATGAGCGCATGGTGCAACTTGGGCACAGCGAGGCGTTGATTCAAAAGACCGGCAGCAATACGTTTTTCATTCGCACCAAGTTGCTGAAGGAACCGGTGGGCGACCTTCTGTCGGAAAGGGAAGTCGTTGAGCGAGATTTGGAAGAATTCCTCGCGCTAGAACGGGACAAAGTTAAATTCGATTCGGTGTCGCCCATCATCGCCGGTGAGACGGTAATAAACGCGTTCTACGCGATACTGGCGGCGTCGGTATTCATCCTGCTGTACATCTGGTACGCCTTCCGGAGAGTCCCCAAATCCTACCGGTACGGAGTGGCCGCCATATTGGCCCTGGTCCACGACGTAGTCATAGTGATAGGAATTTTCTCCATATTGGGGAAAGTTTTGGACATAGAGGTAAACTCCATGTTCATCGTGGGCGTGCTGATTGTGGCCGGTTACAGCGTGAACGACACCATCGTAGTATTTGACCGGATCCGGGAAAACACTATCCGATTCCCAGACAGGCCCCTGGCGGCCCTGGTCAACACGAGCATCATGGACACCGTGGGACGTTCGTTGAACACCAGCTTCACCACCCTGTTCGTGTTGCTGGCGTTGCTGCTGATGGGCGGTCCCAGCATCCGAGGGCTNCTACTGGTGGTGGCTATCGGAGCCGTGGCTGGAACCTACAGCTCGATATTTATCGCCAGCCAGTTCATNGTGATTTGGGATCGTGGCGAGTTAGGCAAGCTGATAGGACGAGGCAAGCGGGCAACCACGGCCACCGCAACCATGCTGATGAGCATTATCGGCCGGTAAGGACCAGCCTCCCGAAAATACTCCTGCCGGTTAGCAGATCGAAGGCGGTAGCGGCCTCTTCCAGAGGCATCGCGCCACCGACCACCGGCACCACCTGTCCTTGGGAAACCATATCGACGACCTGCTCGATGACCGCGCGTGAAACTCCCGAGGATCCCAAGATTCGGGCGTCACGGAAGATGATCTCTGCCAGGTTCAACTCCACGGCCTTGCCAGCGACTTCTCCCAATAGAACCAGACGCCCGAACTGGGCCAGGCTGCGCCAACTAGACGAGAATAGGACGGAGCCTACCGTATCGAAGACTACCTCGGCCCCCTCATCTTCTGTCAGGGCCAAGACCATCTCGCTGAAATCCAACTCGTCCGTGTGGAGAATTTCCTCCGCGCCCAGCGACGCGAATCTACCCAGTTTGTCCTCTGAGGTCGTTACCGCCAAGACCCGGCTCCCCAGCGCCGCGGCCATCTGTAGCCCATGGACGCCAAGTCCGCCCCCAGCGCCGGTGACGACAGTGGTTTCGCCGGGCCTGACTTCCGCAACGTTCTGCACCGCTTGCAGCGCCACGCCCATGGGGCAAGCTAGAAGGGCCGCCCCGGTTAGGTCCACATCCTCGGGTAATTTCACCAGGCTGAACTCGCTCAGCGCTACGTACTCGGCGAACCCGCCGTCCCGGCCATGGCCGATGCCTTCGCCGTAGATACACCGGTGCTCCCGGCCACTTCGGCATCTCTCGCACCGGCCGCAGGCGTTGGTCAACAGGCTAACGACCCGGTCGCCCGTTGCAATCGTAGTGACCCCTTCCCCAGGCTGAACCACGGTCCCCGATATCTCGTGGCCTAGAATGACTCCCGGCTTCACCCCCCGCCGCAGTACGCCAGCCATCACCAAGAGGTCATGATGGCAAAAGCCGCAGGCTTCGACCTCCACCAGCACCTCTCCCGGTCCCGGAGACGGGATGGGAGTTTCTTTCACCGCCAAGACCGGCGGTCTACCGGGTTTTTCCAGAACTAACGCACGCATCATTGGGTAGGATTATATCTTCGAGAGGTTGAGCCGCCAATCCAGCGCAGATAGCGCTGATGGCGCAGATGTATGATGCGGGCGGTGAGCTTTCAGCGGGCAGCTCTTCATGATTTCGGTTGATAGAGCTCTCCATATTGTTAACTGGATAGGGTTACACTGTTATCTACTCGGTTTCGGCCGCTAGATTGGCCTGAAACCAAAGCATTCGAGATTAATCGCTGATGGCTGATCGCTGACTGCTAACAGCTACAAGGGAGCGACAGATGAAGATTGGCGCCCATGTGTCCACCGCCGGGGGAATCAGCAAGTCGATCGCCAGAGCCACGGAGATTGGCTGTGAAGCCATCCAGATATTCGGCTCTTCGCCTCAAGGTTGGGCTTTCAAGCCTATTCCAGAGCCGGAGATCGAGTCTTTCCGAAGCCAGGCCACCGAAGCCGGGATAGACTCGGTGTTCCTACACGCGATCTACTTAATCAACTTGGGAACTGCCGACGAGGCTCACTTGGACCGGGGAGTCCAGTCTCTAATCAATTACATGAACCTCGCCGCCGAGATCGGGGCGACGGGTGTTGTCTTTCATCCCGGCAGCCACAAAGGCGCGGGCTACGAGGCTATTTTGGCCCAAAGCGTCGCAGCGATTCAGAGGGTGCTTGAAAACTCGCCGGATGGGCCTTACTTGGCCGTGGAGAACATGGCAGGCATGGGGCAGCACATCGGTGCGAAATTCGACGAATTAGGGCGCATCATCGAAGGAGTCAACAGTCCGCGCCTAAAGGTTTGCCTCGACACTCAACACAGCTTTGCGGCGGGATACGACCTGGCGTCTACCGAGGGTATCGAATCCATGATTAGCGAGTTCGAAGATACCATCGGGGTGTCTAATCTACTGGTGGTCCATGCCAACGACTCGAAGCGGCCATGCGGTTCCGGCGTGGACCGGCACGACAACATCGGAGACGGCTTTATCGGTGAGTCCGGCTTCGCCACCATCATGGGACACCCAGCCTTCCGGGACGTTCCTTTCCTGTTGGAGGTCCCCGGATTCGATGAGAAGGGACCGGATCAAAAGAACATAGACATCTTGAAAACCCTTCGTCAGCAGGCTGGCATAGACTCGGGTATCGGAAGTTGATTCAAATTTCGCCACGCGAGTTCAACCGGTTGGTGCGGCAGGCATACCGCCAGATCCCGGCTGAGATGCGCAAGGCCGCGCACAATCTGGATATCGTCGTGGAAGAGTGGCCGGGAAAGGAAGACCTTGAGTTGCTGGAAGAACCGGGAACCCTCTTTGGACTGTACACCGGGGTGCCACTGTCGGAAAGGGAGGGATACGGCCCGGCGCTACCTGATCGCATCACCATCTACCGGCAGCCCATACTGCGTAGCTGTTCTTCCCGGGAACAGGCGGAGCGGGAGATCCGAATAACTTTGTGGCACGAGATGGGGCACTGCATCGGAATGAACGAAGAAGACCTGCACCGGTTGGGCTACGGCTAGGCCGGCCGCTTGAGAATTCTCCGGGTTTGAAGCCAAAATACCTATACCGATGGCATGTTTCATCATTGCCCGTGAAATGGGCCTGTGATATACTCACCCAAATCACGGTACGCCCCGTGGAGACTCCCGATAATGGCGAATCAAGTCAGTAACCATTAAGGTTATAGGCTTAGCAAAGGCAGGTTTTATGGTACAAGCTCCAGATGCTCCAGTCACCCCAGTCGCTTCAGTCGTTGAGGACCGCCCCGCTCCTCCAGTAAATGCACCAATCACGATGAAGTCCCTCCTTGAGGCTGGCGTCCANTTTGGGCACCAGACCCGAAGATGGAACCCGCAGATGAAGCGGTACATCTTCACCCAGAGAAACGGGATTCACATCATCGACCTACAGCAGACGTTAGGCCTGATCAACGAGGCTTACCGGGCAATGGTCCAAGTGGCAGCCGACGGCGGCAAGATCCTGTTCGTTGGCACCAAGCGGCAGGCTCAAGAAGTTGTCCAGAGCGAAGCCGAACGTTGTGGAATGTGGTACGTGAACCAGCGCTGGCTGGGTGGAACTCTGACCAACTTCCAGACCATCCGTGGCCGCATCAATCACATGATTGACCTGCAACAGAAGCGTGACGCCGGTTACTTCAGGGTCCTCCCCAAGAAAGAAGGCGTAAAACTACGCGACACTCTGGCCAGGCTGGAAAAATATTTCCTGGGCATGCGCGAGATGAACGAACTGCCCAAGGCACTGTTCGTCATTGACATCGGCAAAGAAGACATCTGTATCGCCGAAGCCCGCCGCATGGGCATCCAGATATTCGCCATCGTAGACACGGACTGCGACCCGGACAAAGTAACCCACTCTATCCCGGGCAACGACGACGCCGTTCGGTCCATTCGTTTGATCGCAGGCAGAATGGCCACCGCCGCTCTGGAAGGGGTAGCCCAGCGAGAAGCCATGATGTTGGCAGAACAAGAAGAGCTGGCACTACTGGAGCAAGCCCGGCGAGAAGCCTTGGACCTGACCGAAGATGACGAAGAAGACGGAACCGGTGCGCCGGAACCTGCAATCTCTGAACTATTCGGGGAGACAGCCGAGGTACCGGCGGTGGACTCAGAAGGGCAGGAAGTTCCTTCCCTAGAGCGCGCCGTCGTAGATGAGCCGGAGCCTTCCGAGTCGACAGAAGCTTAATCTGATAGCTAAAAGACTGGCTCCTGAATCAGGAGCCGGTCTCAGGTCACCGCTGGCACAGGCAACCGGCGGTGATGTTCGGCACATATAGCCGTAACAGTTCCAACCCCACGGCCTAGTTTCCCTTTGGAATAACAGGAGGACTGATTAGTGGCCAGCGTCGATCAAATCCGAGCCTTACGTAGCCAAACCGGGGCTGGAGTCATGGAGTGCAAAGTGGCCTTGGAGGCGACCCAGGGAGATATGGACAAAGCGGTCCTAGTCTTGAGGGAAAAAGGCTTCTCTCAGGCGGCCAAAAGGTCCGGTCGTGAAACCAATGAGGGAGCAGTCCAAGCATACATCCACACCGGTTCCCGGGTGGGAGCGATTGTTGAGTTGGGCTGCGAGACTGATTTCGTTGCCCGCACTGAAGAGTTTCAAGCCCTTGCCCATGACATCGCGATGCAAGTAGCGGCGATGGCACCGGCCTACCTAGATGAAAGCGAGAAAAAAGCGGACGACGACCGGCCTGCGGCCCAAGTATGCCTGCTGAATCAACCCTTCATCAAAGGCGGTTCCTCAGTCGCGGAAGTGGTTCAAGAAATGGCGGCCAAGGTCGGCGAGAACGTACGGGTAGTTCGATTCAGCCGCCTAGCCCTGGGTGAGTAACCTCAGCCGGGCCCCATGCGTCAGGCTAGCTACAATCGGGTTCTGCTTAAAGTAAGCGGTGAGTCGTTAAAAGGCTCCGGCCATTATGGTATTGATCCCGACTCCGTCACTTATCTGGCTCAACAGATAAGTGACGCCCATAGCATGGGCGTTGAGGTCGCCGTAGTCATCGGCGGTGGAAACATTTGGCGTGGAGCGGCAGCCGAAGAACAGGGAATGGACCGGGCGACCGCCGACTATGCCGGAATGCTTGCTACGATGATTAATGCTTTGGCCCTTCAGGACGCGTTGGAAAAGTGTGGCATCACGACACGCACCCAAAGCGCGCTGCAAGTTCAAGCAGTTGCCGAACCGTATATCCGTCGCAGGGCGATACGGCACTTGGAGAAAGGGCGGGTGGTAGTGTTCGCCGCCGGCACCGGGAACCCATTCATGACTACCGATACCGCGTCAGCGCTCAGAGCCCTGGAGATTAGCGCAGAAGTACTCCTGATGGCTAAGAACAACGTAGACGGCGTTTACGACTCAGACCCCAATGAGAACCCAGGAGCCACCAGGTTTAGTGAGCTAGACTATATGGACGCATTGAACAGGCGCTTGGATGTCATGGACGCCACTGCGGTATCTCTGTGCATGGACAACAAGTTGCCAATCATCGTCTTCGACATCAGAGACCAAGGAAGCATTGGGCGAATTCTGGCTGGTGATTCTGTAGGAACCATCATCACCGGGAGGGATTAACAATGACGACAAAGAAAGACAGCGGTACCGACCAGACACCCGAAAGCGTTCTGTCCGACGTGGACCTGAAGATGGACCGGGCCATAGACGCTCTGAAGAGAGAACTCAATGCTCTCAGAACAGGACGGGCAACTCCTTCTTTGGTTGAGAACATCAGCGTGGATTACTACGGAGTACCTACGCCGCTCAACCAGATCGCGTCCATCTCCGCGCCCGACGCTAGGGCTATCATGGTCCAGCCATGGGACAAATCGGCGATGAAAGAGATCGAGAAGAGTTTGTTGAAGTCCGACATGGGGTTCAACCCCTCCAATGACGGCAACAATATCACCGTGCCGGTGCCCCCGCTTAACACCGAGCGGCGTCAAGATATGGTTAAACTGTTAAAGCGCAANATTGAAGATGGCAAAGTGTCCATCAGAAACGTGCGCCGGGACGGCCAGGACCGCTTGAGGAAGATGGAAAAGGACAAGGATATCTCTCAAGACGAGAGCCGCCGTGCCCAAGATCAGCTACAGAANGCCACCGACGGCCACACCAAGACCNTGGACCAAGTAGCTGCCGCCAAAGAGGCGGAGATAATGCAGGTCTAGTCGATGCAAACTCAGGCATCGGCATCCCAACAAAGCTCGAAAGGACAACCGAAGGTGCCGGTCCATGTTGCTATCATCATGGACGGCAACGGAAGATGGGCCCAGAAAAGGGGCCTGCCCCGTTTGGACGGCCACCGTGTCGGCGTGGACTCCATCCAAAAGATTCTGAAAACCCTGTCCCAGAAAGGCGTGCAATACGTTACCCTCTACGCATTCTCCACAGAGAATTGGAACCGCCCTGAAGAAGAAGTCACGGGTATCTTAGAGATTCTTCAATACGCCTTGCGGGTTCAAACCGAAGCCCTCCACGAAAACAACGTACGCATCGTCCACATCGGCAAGCAGGACCGTCTTAGCCCCCAACTGCGAGAAGAAGTGGCCCACGCAGAGCAGTTAACTCGGGGAAACAGCGGCATCACTCTGAACGTGGCTTTTGATTACGGCGGCCGCGATGAGATTCTGGCGGCTGTAAAGAAAATCATACGCGACGGCATACCCGAGGACCAAGTGGACGAAGCTTTATTCCAAAGCTACTTGTTCACCGGCCACTCTCCCGACCCTGACCTGATTATCCGCACCGGCGGCGAGATGCGAATCAGCAACTTTCTGCTGTGGCAGTCCGCATACAGCGAGTACTACCACACCCCTACCCTCTGGCCTGATCTAGAGTCTGATGAAATTGAACGGGTNCTGGAGGACTATAGCACCCGCCAACGGCGTTTCGGCAGAGTAGAACCAGAGGACTGACGATTGCTCCCGCGGGTTCTGACAGCCCTAGTAGGGACTCCTATCCTGCTGGCAGCCATATGGTGGGGCGGCGCCGCCCTTATAGCGCTGGTGGTCTTGGCGGCAGTGCTCAGCATACGCGAATTCTACCGCCTCCTACCCCCTGAAACCGGTCCTCTGCCCATCATCCTCGGGATTATATGGACCGCCGCTCTGGTGTTGGGCGCCAAGGCTGCGTCAGGGACGCTAAGCCTTCTAATAATCTCCGGCGGAATCTGGGTTTCCGGTGCCTTCGTTGGGCTGTTATGGATCATCGCCTTTCATTCGGGCCGGAGACACCTGGCGGCCGGTGTTTATCTACTAGGCGGTCCGATCTACGTTGGGTTTCTTTTGGGGCATAGCCTGGCATTGCGGGATCTGGCCGCGGGTCGNGATTGGCTCCTCTTCGCCATACTTGTTACCTTCGCCACCGACACCGGCGCTTATATGATCGGTCGGCTGATCGGCCGGCGCAAGTTAGCTCCACAGATCAGTCCGGGCAAGACCTGGGAGGGCAGCGCCGGGGGATTCGTTTTCGCCGTGGCTGCGGCCTTGGTCTTGGGATTGGCTTTCGACCTGGGGATACCGTTGTGGCAGGTGGGTGTGATTGGCGCCATCGTCGGAGTGGCTGCTCAATGGGGCGACCTGCTGGAGTCTAAATTGAAACGGATCGCTGGCGCAAAAGATGCCGGTAGCCTTTTTCCGGGGCATGGTGGGATCCTCGATCGATTGGATAGCATTATTATATCGGTACCTGCGGTATACTATTTGGTGTCCACAGTGTTTACTCCATGAAGAAGATAGTAATACTCGGTTCAACCGGGTCCATAGGCAGGCAAACCCTAGATATCGTGCGGGCGTTCCCCGGCGAATTTGAAGTCGTTGGCTTGGCCGCCGGCAACAACATAGACCTGTTNAAAGAACAGATGGCGGAGTTCAACCCCAAACACGTTTNCTGCATCAAGCCGCTGGACTCATTGCCTGATGGCGTCACCTTCACTCCCATGGCGGAAATGGTCGCTCTTGACCATATAGACCAAGTGATGGTGGCCACCATGGGCAGCGTGGGGTTGGTGCCAACCCTCAGCGCCCTCAAACACGGTAAAGCGGTCGCCCTTTCCAACAAAGAACCCATCGTTATGGCCGGGTCTATCCTCAAAGACTACGAGAAGAAATACGGCGGCGTNATTCTTCCCGTGGACAGCGAGCCCAGCGCCATCTGGCAATGCCTGCGGGGTGAGGACAACCCGATCCGGCGACTGATGATTACAGCATCGGGCGGCCCCTTTCGAACAACACCCCTGGAAGAACTGGCCGATGTCACACCGGAAAAGGCTCTGAAGCATCCTACCTGGCAGATGGGCCGCAAGATTACCATCGACTCGGCCACCCTGATGAACAAGGCGTTCGAGGTCATCGAAACCCACTGGTTATTTGGCGTACCCTGGGATAGGATAGAAGTAGTGGTACATCCTCAGAGTACGATTCACTCGATGGTGGAGTTCACAGACGGTGCGGTCAAAGCCCAGATGGGACCGCCCGATATGAGACTGCCCATCCAATACGCCCTCTTCTATCCCCAGCGTTTTCCCAATGAAATGATTCCCAAGTTGGATACAAGCATCTCCCATTCGCTGACATTCGATCCCCTTGAGCCTGAGCGATACCCATGTTTCGGTTTGGCCTTGGACGCCGCACNCCGTGGCGGCACCTTCCCGGCAGTGCTCAGCGCAGCGGACGAGATAGCCGTCAACGCTTTCCTTGAAGGAAGAATCCCATTTACCGGCATCTATAAAGTTGTGGAGCAGGTGCTTTCCAAACATGAGCCGGGCCAGGGCATTGACGCCGAAGAGATTCTGGATGCCGATCGCTGGGCCTCGGCGCTGGCCAGCGAGATAACCACCGGATAATGGTTACGGGGTAGGAGCTGAATGGAATTTTTTCTTTTATCTGTCGGTACTTTGGTTCCCATCCTACTGTTTCTGGTTGTTATCCATGAACTGGGTCACTTCGCCACCGCCCGCAGTCTGGGCGTAAAGGTACTGGAATTCGGCGTCGGCTTTCCTCCGCGTGCATTCGGCTTCTACACCGGCAATACCCGCGTATTGATCGCTCCTAATACTCGCTTCATCAACCTGAGCGGCGAGACTGATCTGCAACCTGGCAGTTTGGTGAAAGTCACATCGGATGAGGATGCTGAAGGGAATCTGGTGGCTCGGATCATCGAACTGCCCCAAAAGGGTGTGGGTTGGGCAGCCCGCATCGGGCTCAAAGGGGGAGCCAACGAACAACCCGATGCCGGTGAGCCCGAAGTTGTGGTTGATTCGGACCAATTACTGAAGCACGAAGGAAAGGTCCGCTCCGTTGAGAACGGGTCCATGGTGCTGGCGGACATGCTTTACTCGGTGAACTGGGCCCCTCTGGGAGGGTTCGTACGGTTGGCCGGGGAAAGCAATCCAGCGATACCCCGNAGCCTGGCAAGCAAAGGNGTAGGCACCCGTTTCCTAGTACTGGTGGCTGGCCCGCTGATGAACGCCCTGNTGCCCATCGCGATATTTACTGTCCTGCTGATGATGCCCCAGGACGTCTTAGTTGGCCAGGTGGCGGTGGATGCGNTTACTGAGGGTTCCCCCGCCCAGGCGGCTGGAATCCAGCAAGACGATATCATCTTGAGTTCCGATGGAGCCAAGATAGAAAACNCCGGAGACCTTATCCGCTACATCAACCTGAAGGGCGGAAGCTCCATGGAGTGGCTGGTTGCCCGGNGAAGCCATCAAGAGATTATACGGGTGACGCCCGCATTCNTTACTGAGGAAGGCCGGTGGCTGGTAGGGATAGGCACCCGGCTGGACAATTCCCGCATCGAAAAACGTTCGCAGGCTCCTTGGACCGCCTTCCGGAACAGCTTCGTTAACACCTGGGAGATGCTGGTTCTGATGAAACAGGGCATCTTCGGAGCGTTCTCCAGCGGTTCCTCCCCTCAATTTTCCGGGCCTATTGGCATCGCCCAGATAACCGGCGAATTCGCCAAAGAGGGTGGTTTAGTAGGCGTGATGGGGATAACCATTTTACTTAGCATCAACCTAGCCATTCTCAACATTCTGCCCATCCCCGCTTTGGACGGTGGGCGTTTGGTCTTCGTGGTGCTGGAATGGGTTCGGCGGGGCAAACGGGTGCCTCCGGACAAAGAGGGGATGGTCCACCTCATNGGTTTCGTGGTGCTCATCGGCTTCATAATTCTGGTCAGCGCGAACGATATCAATCGCCTCATTCAGGGCCAGCGTTTCTTGGGCTGATAACCCTGCAGCCCTATCCCCTGGCAGGGTATTCTCCTTTCGTGTAACATTGTCACGTGCCGTAGATTCGGTCTTCAACNGCNTGTNGTGGCGTGCAATNCCGACACCGATGCGGCGTTGATGTAACTAATCTNCTGAATACGCTAAGACCCCCTTACGTAGGGTGCTGATAGGATTCCCCTATGAATAAACGTCGAGTTACTAAACCAGTCACGATCGGTGGCGTTCAAGTTGGCGGTAGCGCTGACGTAACCGTCCAATCCATGACCAAAACGGATACCCGGGACGTGGCTGCCACCGTTCGCCAGATCCATGAGCTGGAAGAAGTGGGCTGCGAGATTATCCGAAGCGCGGTACCGGACATGGAAGCCGCCAAAGCCATGAAGGAAATCAAGAAGCAGATCCATATACCTCTGGTCGCTGACATCCACTTTCATTACCAACTGGCCTTGGAATGCGTTGAAGGCGGCGTTGACTGTCTCCGCCTGAATCCTGGCAACCTTCGGGACGAAGCCCAAGTGAAGCAGGTTGTCCAAGCCGCCAAAGAGCGAAACATTCCGATCCGTATCGGAGTGAACTTCGGCAGCTTGCCCCCCGTGGGCGGCATCGGACGCACCAGGGGATTCTCCCGCCACATGGACTTGGTTAATCAACTACCCAAGGCCGGGAATGCTCAAGAAGGCGAGTACAGCGTCGTCGACCACATGGTAGCCACGGCATTGTGGGAGATTAGCCTGCTGGAAGATCAGGATTTCGAACAGATTAAGATTTCTATGAAAGCTTTCGACGTTCCAACAACCGTCGAGGCCTACACCAAGCTGGCGGAGATGGTGCCTTACCCGTTACATCTGGGCATCACCGAAGCTGGCACCGTTCAAGCCGGGTCGATCCGGTCCTCGGTGGGTCTGGGCATGTTGTTGTACCAGGGAATCGGCGACACCATACGAGTGTCTTTGGCGGGAGACTCCAAAGATGAAGTCTTCGCCGGGTTCGAGATACTCAAATCCCTGAACATGCGCAGCAAGGGAGCGATTCTAGTTGCCTGCCCTAGCTGCGGAAGGGCTGACGTTGACGTGGTGAAGCTTGCCAACCAGGTCGACAATCTCTTAAGAGCCAGCGACAAAAGCGTTACGGTGGCAGTCATGGGTTGCGAGGTCAACGGGCCTGGCGAGGCCAAGGACGCCGACGTGGGCATCGCCGCCGGAGCGGGGCGGGCCATAATTTTCCGCAAGGGAGTGAAGGTTAAGGTGGTAGCCGAAGAAGACATGCTGACCGCGCTGATGGAAGAAGTGGAAAACACTCCGTCGGCTGTTGGTTCTACCGAATAATGAGGGTAACCCAGCTAGTCACCAAGAGCCTACGAGACGACCCTCCCGAGGCGGAAACAGCCAGCCATCGGCTGATGCTGCGAGCCGGACTGATTCATCAGGTGGCGGCGGGGATATATGCCAGCCTACCGTTGGCTTGGAAGTCTATCCGCAAGATTGAAAATATCATCCGTGAGGAGATGGACAAGGCAGGCGGCCAAGAACTGCTGATGCCCGCTCTTCAGCCGAGGGAGCTGTGGGAACAAACCGGCCGAGGGGCCGCTTTCGGAGATAACCTCTTTTCCCTAGAAGACCGCCGGGGCCGGCCGATGGTCTTGGCGCCCACCCATGAAGAAGTCGTTACTGGCATCGTCAAAGCCAACGTCCAAAGCTACCGTGATTTGCCGGTGATTCTTTATCAGATCCAAACCAAGTTCAGGGACGAGCCCCGTCCCAGGGCCGGACTTGTGCGAGTTCGCGAGTTCGCGATGAAGGACGCTTACAGCTTCAACGCCGACGAAGATAGCCTGGACGATAGCTACCAGGCGATGGCCCAAGCCTACAAGAACATCTACCGGCGTTGCGGGCTACCGGTGCTGATGGCCGAGGCCGACAGCGGGGCCATCGGCGGCAAAGACTCTCATGAGTTTATCCTGGCCACTCCCACCGGGGAAGATACCNTCATTACCTGCCCTTCCTGTGGCTACACGGCCAACGCAGAGAAGGCTTCGGGAGTCTACCGGCAACTGGATGCTGAGGCCGAAGAGTCACTGCAAGAAGTCAGCACCCCCGGCATCAAGACCATCGACGGACTGGCCAAGTTCCTGAATATATCCGACGACAAGACCTTCAAAGCCGTTTTNTACATGGCTGACGGGGAACTGGTGTTCGTCACCATCCGCGGCGACCTGGAAGTGAACGAAGTAAAGCTGAAGAATGCCCTGCACGCCAGCGAATTGCGCCTGGCCGACGATCAAGAGGTCGCCAAGGCTGGGCTGGTNGCTGGCTCCGCTTCGGCCATCGGCATCCAAGGCGTCAAACGGGTCGGCGACTTGTCCATCACCAAGGGCAACAACTTCGTGGTGGGCGCTAACAAACTCGACACCCACCTGCGCGGCGCGAACTATCCCAGGGATTTCCAGGTGGACATACTAACAGACATCGCCCTTGCGGGACCTGGCCAAAGTTGTGCCAGCTGCGGTCATGCCCTTGAGTTTCTCAGAGGCGTAGAGGTTGGCCACATCTTTAAGTTGGGCACCTTCTTCAGCGAAGCCCTGGGCGCGAATTTCTTAGACCAAGATGGACACCAGCAACCGATCATCATGGGGTGTTACGGTATCGGCGTAGGTCGATTATTGGCTGCGGCNATAGAACAGAACCACGACGACAAAGGGATAGTGTTCCCGGCGCCCATCGCCCCATATCAGGTTCACTTGGTAGGCCTGAACCTGGCGGACGAGCAGGTGGCCGAAGAGGCGGAGCGGCTATATCAGGAGCTACAGGACCAAGGGTTCGAGGTGCTCTACGACGACCGCACCGACGGATCTGCCGGGGTCAAGTTCAACGACGTCGACCTGCTAGGCTTGCCAGTTCGCTTGGTTGTCAGCCCTCGCAACCTGAAAGCCGGAGTGGTGGAGCTAAAACAGCGTCTGGACGAGAGTTCCAGTATGGTGCCTACCAACGATGTCGTAGCCACTCTCCGGGCATTACCGGACGTTACCTAAAGCACGGACCAGCCAGGAACGCTCCACCCGGAGCGTTTGGCCCAATGCTAGGTCCCAGACCCTGGCGCAGGGTTCATGATTGAATTCAGAAAGGCCAGATTTTCCTGCAACTGAGGAGCCAGTCCCTTATGGGACGCGTTCAACAGTAGAAGCAGGCGAAGTTGAGCCGCCAGGTCCGCAGCCAGAGCCCTCTTGGCCTCCCCTATGGTGTCGCCTTCCACCGGCACCCGAATGCCGTTAAGCGGTAGTTTGGTGCGGGACTCCGCCGCCCAATACTTGTCCAGACTGTCCATGATGATGACCGGAACTTCCTCGGATAAGACAAATTGGCCGTCTGTCGGGGAGTCGGCCGGTCGCAGCACATCCACGATAACCCGGCTAACGTCGCTGTGGGTCAAGTGAAAGGTCGCCCGGTTGGGCTGGCTGGTTCCTATCGTCCGCCAGGTCCAATCTTCCGGCGTCGCGTGATCGACACCCGGTTGAATCTCCACCGGGCAAGCAAGGTCATCCCCGATGACACGGTCCTCGTCCGCCACGTTATTCCTCCGGACCCAATTCCCAAGCTGCGTAGACCTGCTCGGGAAGGGATATGGGACCAACGGCCTCTTCGTACTCGCGAACGTGTTTGGTGGCCAGCAGAGCGATGGCTTTCAGCATTTGGGGGCTGACCTTGATACGTGCCCTCAAGATCGGCTCCCGCTCCTCCATCTGCTCACCGAAGAAAATGACCGCTGAGTAGAGGCTGCTGAATATGTGCATGGAGTCGCTGTAGAAAGTGATTGGCTCTCCGGAGGGAGCCTCTTCCGACTGTGTATCGCCGGGATTCGTATAGCTTTCTTCCTGGGGCACTTGGTCTTCCGGGGGGACATAGGGGCGTTGTATGATCGGCATAGCCACTCCAATTCCACGGAGCATCCCCTGAGCCAGGATTAGTTCCTCAGCGCGGCCATCGGTTCCGGGGATCCCCGTTTTATAGACTCGTTGTCGAGGCCATATTATACACCGTCGCTTGGTTGCCTTCGCCTCTTTCGAGACCGCCGCAATCTGCCGCATCTTCTTTCGGTGGAAGGCATCCAATTCATTGAGGTTGGCGCAGACACTCCCTTCGCCTCCATGGCCACAATAGCGGCTTTGGACNGCGTAAGACCCCTAACCAGCCATCACATCGTTTTCAGAGGGTATCCATGTCCGAACTAGCAGATTTCCGAAAATCAAAAGACCACTACTTCGGCCAGGACCACCACTCCCCCCTGACGCCTGAGCAGCATGGGCGGTTCAGCGGCCTGGCCTACTATCCGGAAAACTCGGAGCTACAGTTTGCCTTGGCCATCGATGAGCTTCCGGACNAGGAAAAAGAGAGCATCGAGATGGCCACCAGCACCGGAGATTCCCAACCCTACATCCGTTGGGGAACGATATCATTCCTCGTAAGCGGACAAACCNCCACGCTGACGGTCTACCGGGGTGAGGACGGTGAGGAGTTCTTTCTGCCGTTCGGCGACATGAGTAGCGGAGAGACATCATACAGCGAAGGGCGTTATGTGGACCTGGTGCCAGGTAACCATGGCCGGTTTCTAGTGGATTTCAATTACGCCTACAATCCCTACTGCGCCTACAATCCCAATTGGAGTTATCCGATTCCACCGGTGGAAAACAGACTGACGGTGACGATCGCCGCTGGTGAAAAGANCTTCCCCGACGCCGAAGGTCTAGTGGCCTTCGGCGTTGAGGCTGCTGCCCGCCGGGTGAGGTCGTAGCGGCCAACCGCTAATGCTTCCCNCTCGTGGGTGGTCTTCCCTTGCCCGATGAGACCTAGAGAGACCATAACCGCGTAAGCCAGTTGGTCCCGGGAGGCGTTGGGATGGCCGGTCATGGCCTCTCTCACCTCTTGGGAGGTGTAAGCATGAACCGGCAAACCGTGTCTCATCGCCCATTGGACCAGCTTGTCGCTCAACAAGTCCAATGCAGGCACCGGCCAGCGGATACCCGAGGGCAGGCTGTGCGCCACCTCGCCGGGACTCCACCGCTCAACCAGCAGGTCCAGACTCTCCACTAGTTGCGCGATACGTGCTTGAGCCTCGGTGCGCCGCTTGGTTCCAACGCCGATAACCCCCGTGGTCACCGTCGCTCCATCTTCGAAGACGGCCCAGCCACTCTCCCTCACACCAGCATCCAAAGCCAAAAGGACTCGGCTATTAGTCATATCTGGGACATCATGGCGGCAATCAGCGAACCCTGAGGCAGAATAGCCGTCATGTGGTTCGGGCGGCCCTGGGTGGACAAACTTCCCAGGATTCCCTGGTCAGTCCCGGTCTTTTCCTCCGGCGGAGATATTCTTTCCATGGGCTGATTATTGGCCGGAGTGGTGCCTTGATACAATCCGGTGTAGTAGTACGTGCCGCACTGCAGGCATAGCCAATCTTGTTCGTCCAGCACCAGATCGCCCCTACACTTTACACAGGCCTTGAATCGAAACCAGTTCACCGTCTCACCCTCTTCCGTATCGATATTGCCGGACAGTCGTCATACCGGACTTTGTGAGTGTGGAACTGGATTAACTTTATCAGNACATATGTACTATTACCATGATTCCCTGTCAGCCCCAATGCCTGTTATCGAGACCGTGGCANGATTATTAACTCTCGGAGACGCCGCTCCGTGAGAGCTAATCTCCTTGACCCGCCTGCCGACGAATCCTATAATGAGCAAGCCCAATTTGACGAAATAGGACCACTTCGTAGTGGTGAAGGTAGCCCCACTTGACCGAGCCTACCAGCCAATCCTCCGCCCAGTCCGTTCATGAGTTAGTTGAAGCGGCAACCGGCGAACTGGCTAGCATCGACGACACCGAATCCCTTGAAGCCTGGCGGGTGGCCTATCTAGGCCGGCGTGGCCATCTAACCCTCTATNTGCGCGGCCTGNCCGGAATGGACCTGGAAGAGCGCCGGGTGGCGGGAGCCCTGGGAAACCAAGCCAAGGGACGCCTAGAAGAGCTTCTGGAAGAACGGACCCGGTTCATCAGCGAAGCGCAACTGGCTAAGTCGGCCTCCGAGGACCAATTCGACGTCACCCTGCCAGGACGTCCCCTAGTAACAGGACGCCTGCACCCCACCACCCAGATCGTCAGGGAGATTTGCGGCGCCTTCAGCTCCATGGGATTCAGTGTGGTGGAAGGACCCGAGGTTGAGACTGACCACTACAANTTCGAGATGCTCAACATTCCCTTGGGGCATCCGGCCCGGGACATGTGGAACACTTTGTGGGTCGATCATCAAGACGAATCCGGTCATCAACCGATGCTCCTGCGCACNCACACGTCGCCGATGCAGGCCCGGGTCATGGAAGGCAATGAGCCGCCGATCCGGGTGGTGGTGCCGGGGAAATGCTACCGGTACGAAGCCACCGACGCCACCCACGAGTGGCACTTCTACCAGGTCGAAGGACTGGCGGTGGATGAGGGTATCACCTTCGCCGACCTGAAAGGCACCTTATTTGAATTTGCCCGCCGCATGTTCGGCAATGATCGCAAGGTGCGATTCCGTTGCGACTACTTTCCCTTCGTGGAGCCGGGCGTGGACATGTCCATCGACTGCTTCGCCTGCAACGGAGAGGGTAGCGGTTGCCGCATCTGCCGGGACAGCGGTTGGATAGAGATTATGGGCGCCGGCATGGTCCACCCTAAAGTGCTGGCCGGCGTGGGTTACGATCCTGAGAAGTACACCGGGTTCGCCTTCGGTATGGGCCCGGAGCGCATCGCCATGCTGAAATACGGTATCGACGATATCCGCTTGTTCTATTCCAACGACCTGCGGTTCCTAAGCCAGTTCTAAGATGGCCGAACAGGAAAGGNCTGACCGAATTATTATGAACAATGACACGCCTAGAGAGCAGCTAACCGACATGATTAGGGAGCTATAGCGGCCAATGAAAGTCCCGTTGAGTTGGCTGAGTGAATACGTCAAAGTGGACCTGCCCGCTACCGAGCTGGCCCACCGGTTAACCATGGCCGGTGTGGAAGTCGGCGAGGTTGTAGAGATGGGCGGTTGGAAAGAGTGTTTCGTGGGTCATGTGCTCACCAAGGAGCCTCACCCCCAGGCAGACCGCCTGTCCCTTTGCCGGGTCAGCACCGGCACGGAAGAGATGGAAGTGGTCTGCGGNGCGCCCAACGTGGCGGCAGGCCAGAATATCTGTTTCGCCAAGGTCGGCGCCGTCCTGTACAACAGCCACTCCGGCAAGCAAGAAGCCCTCAAGCCTGCCAAGATTAGGGGAGTCGAGTCCCAGGGGATGATTTGCTCGGCCTTGGAGTTGGGCTTAAGCGAGGACCATGAAGGCATAGTTGTCCTCCCTGACGACGCTCCCATCGGAATGTCCTTGGACAGCTACCTGGGAGACACAGTGCTAGACCTGGAGCTGACTCCCAACCGCCTGGACTGCCTGTCCGTGCTGGGAGTCGCCCACGAGGTCGGCGCACTGACCGGTCAGCCAGTGCAGGAGCCGGAGATTAGCTATCAGGAAGATGGACCGCCAATCACCGAACAGGTGTCTATATCCGTCGCCGACCCGGACCTATGCCAGAGATATACCGCCAGCCTCATCACCGGCGTCAAGATTGGTCCTTCCCCCCAATGGCTGCAAGACCGGCTCACCAAGGCGGGGTTCCGCTCCATCAGCAACGTGGTCGACGTTACTAACTACGTCATGCTGGAATACGACCAACCGTTGCACTCCTTCGACTATGACCGTCTCAAAGATCACACCATCATCGTACGCCGGGCCAAAGCCGGCGAGACATTGGTTACTCTGGATGACGTCGAGCGTAAGCTCACACCCGAGCATCTGGTCATCGCCGACGCTCACGATCCCATCGGCCTCGGCGGCGTCATCGGCGGCGCCAACAGCGAGATTGGTCCGGAGACCGTGGCCGTCCTGCTGGAGTCGGCGACCTTCAACGAACACAACAACCGGGAAACGGCTCAGAGCATGAACCTGCGCACTGAAGCGACGCTGCGGTTCGAGAAGGGACTCCGTCCCGAACTTGCGCCCATCGCTCTACGCCGGGCCACTCAGTTGATTCAGCAGGTGGCCGGAGGTCAGGTCGCCAAAGGAATCATCGATGTCTTTCCCGATGCTCAGTCTGCTGGGCAAACGGTGGGCTTGAGCACGGATCGGCTGAAAAGACTGTTGGGCATGGACATCGACATCGAAACGGTGGAGCGCGTCTTGGAGTCACTGGGATTCCAGTGCGAGAGAAGCGAGCCGGGCCGGGTCGAAGCCGCCGTCCCCTACTGGCGCAACGACATCAACATCGAAGAAGACTTGGTGGAAGAAGTGGTGCGCATCATCGGCTACGACTCCGTGCCTACCACCATGCTCTCCACGCCCATACCTTCCCAGCAGACCACCCCGATGACTTCAATCATCGGGACGGTGAAAGACACTCTGGCCGGCGCAGGCATGCAGGAAGTGATTAGCTATCCCCTGGTTAGCGGCGCGGACCTCCAGCGTGTGCACCAGATGGACGAGTCAGATCCTCCGCTACGTATAGCCAACCCGATGAGCGCCGAGCAAGAATATCTTCGGCCGACGTTGCGCGCCAGCCTGTTGGCCACGTTAGCCGCCAATGAGGGGCACAGCGAAGGCCCTTTCCGCTTGTTCGAAGTGGGACGAGTGTTCAATCACAAGGGGGGAGAACTCCCAGAGGAACGGGATATGGCCGCTGGTGTGCTAGCGGGCCGCAGATGGGATCCATCCTGGCTGGTTGACGATAGCACTCTGGACTTCTACGATGCCAAGGGACCAATTACGTTGGTGATGGACAACCTGGGAATCACCTGCACCTTCGAGCCAGCGGATGACCCGTTTTTTCATCCAGGGCGATGCGCCCGCATCATGGTGGGCAAGGCATCCTTAGGCATCGTGGGCGAGATACACCCATCCGTGTTGGAGGGGTTCGACCTGAAGGCCCAACCGGTTGCTCTCTTGGAGTTGGATCTGCCCGAGTTATTGGCATCCCGGCACGGAAGTAGCCGCCAGGTCAGATCCCTATCCCGCTATCCGGCAGCCACTCGGGACCTGGCCCTGGTAGTACCCATCGATGTGCCGGCCGCCAAGGTTCAAGGGATCCTAGCCAGTCATCGAATGGTGGAGAAAGTAGAGTTGTTCGACGTGTACTCGGGAGAAAACGTCGCCACCGGCACCAAGTCTCTGGCCTTTCATGTCTATTTCCAGTCCCACGAACGCACTCTAACCGCCGAGGAAGTCAGCCGGGCGATACAGGGATTGCTCCGATCATTGGAACACCAGACTGGGGCAACATTGAGGGGTTAGTACCCCAAAGTTAGGAATAGCCGCTAGAACCTCCCGTTCGCCCTGAGCTTGTCGAAGGGCCCTTCAGCGAAAGGATGGTTCGACAGGCTCACCACGAACGGGGGCAGGCGCACCTCGAACGGAGTAATCGACGCCGATCCTTGGTAAGGAAGCGAAGAGGAATATATGGCAAGCCACAGCCACGGGGAAAGGCACCACCAGTCTCGACGACCACGAACATGGCCATAGCCATGCCGAAGAGGACATGCTGAGCGTTGAGGAAGCCTTCCAGCGCATCATGGCCTCCTTCAGCCCCCTGAATGCCATAGAGGTCCCTTTATTGGACTGCTTGGGCCAGGTNCTGGCCGAAGACATCCGATCGCCGTTGGACCTGCCTCCCCTATCCAACTCGGCCATGGACGGTTACGCAGTACGTGGCGCCGATATCCAAGGAGCTTCACCGGAATCGCCTCGAAACCTGGAAGTTATCGGCTTGGTGGCAGCTGGTCAGGTATCGACTCAGACGGTTGTTGCCGGCGCCGCTGTCCGCATCATGACCGGAGCGCCGATTCCCGCCGGAGCCGATACCGTCGTACCCTTCGAAGAGACGGACGAAGTGGAGCGGCGGCAGGCCGGCAGGCCACTGGACCACGTGGCGATATTTACCGGCTTGTCCGTCGGCGTAAACGTACGGCCAGCGGGTGAAGATGTCCAGCGAGGCCAGCAAGTTCTGGACGCTGGCACACCGNTGCGGCCCTCGGAGATAGGCGTGATGGCCTCGCTNGGGCTGAGCGCAGCCAGGGTGATTCGAAGACCCGTGGTAGCCATCCTGGCCACGGGAGACGAGTTAGTCGCTAGCGGACAGACCCTGGATGAGGGTAAGATATTCGACAGCAACAGCTTCAGCGTGGCCGGGTCGGTCATCGCCTGCGGCGGCGTTCCCCGGGTTCTGGGTATCGCCCGTGACAACCTGGAAGACCTCAATAACAAATTGAGCGAAGCGGCGGGCAGCGACCTTATCGTTACGTCGGCGGGCGTATCCAAGGGTGACTACGATATAGTTAAGGACGTGTTGACCGAGCGGGGGGACATGAACTTCTGGTCCGTTCGGATGCGTCCGGCCAAGCCCCTGGCATTCGGACATCTCCGGGAAGACGGGGGCCGATCAGTGCCATTGCTGGGCCTGCCGGGAAATCCGGTGAGCACCATGGTAGCATTTGAGATGTTCGCCCGGCCGGCCATTCAAATCATGCTGGGTAAGCGGCGTCTGGCCAGGCCCATGGTCGAAGGGGTGCTTACCGCACCGATATATAATGCCGATGGACGCCGGGTTTACGCCCGGGTAGAAGTAACCAGGAAGGACGGATCCTATTTCGCCAATCCCGTCGGACCCCAAGGATCAAATATTCTCACCTCCATGTCCAGGGCAAATGGGCTCGCCATCTGTCCCGAGGACCTTCCCAGCAAAGGCGCTGGCGAACAGGTCCAGATAATCATGTTGGACTGGAACGAAGAGGTTGACTTATGACCACCAGCGAAACCCAGGCGGACAATCCGGAAGAAGAAATCGTTGAGGCCCCGNAGCCTCTATTATTTACCATCAACTTTGCCCGGTTGGCGGAGTTGAAGAGATCGGCAATCATGTTGCTGGCGGCGCGGCGGGTGCCCACCTGCCCATCGTTGGACCTGCCCGATACTGAACTGACCGACCCGCAGAAGTTGGTCAGCGAGATAGCCGACCATTTCGACGACGACGAAGGGTTCATCACCAGCGAGATGACGATTCAGGAGATTGTTTTCCGGACATTGCTGACTCGCCGTAATGCGCCCACTTTACTGAGAGACCTGCACTATGAGCTCACGGAACGCTGGTCGACGCCCGTTCGACCCATAAATATCACGGAAGAAGGGCTTCGAGGCATCATGGAATCGGACAATTACTACGGGTTTGCCACGGTCGCGAAGTAGTCCATCCTACATGAGGGCGGTCCCACGGTTCGGACCGCCTCACTGAAAAGGGTCTTACCCAAAAGAAAAAGGTGCGGTTNAACCGCACCTTTTTGGTTTCCTTAGCTAGGGTTCAGGTACTAGGCAGCGGCAGCAGCCGTTTGTTGCCCCGCCAGCTCAATCAACTTCTGAAAGGCTGCCTCGTCCCCAACGGCCATGTCGGCCAGAATCTTCCGGTCTAACTCGATACCCGCCAGTTTCATTCCATGCATGAACTGACTGTACGTGGTTCCGGAGGCGCGGCAGGCCGCTCCTATCCGTATGATCCACAGCCGCCGAAAATCCCCTTTCTTTTCCCGGCGATGACGATAGGCGTGAGACCAAGCATGAATAAGGGCTTCTTTAGCCCACTTGTAGTTACGGTGTGAACTACCATGGAAGCCTCTGGCCGCCATTAAAACTTTCTTATGACGTCGATGTTTAGTAACGCCGCGTTTAACTCTGGACAAGACTAGTCTCCTGGTGTGGTGTAGTGCCCTTAACCGTAGGGGAGCAAGCGGCTCAAGCGGCGAACATCGCTGCTATCGACAAGCAGTTTGTCGGAGTACTTGCGGGTGACCTTGGTGGGTTTCTTGCGCCTTAGATGGCTGCTCATGCGCTTGCGGCGCATCAATTTTCCCGTACCGGTGATGTGGATGCGGGCTTTCGCGCCCTTGTGTGTCTTAAGCTTTGGCATCTGCTGGTTCTTCTACCTTCTGTTCCGTAGGTTCTGGTACCGATTCTTGTGTTGGCGCCGCGGCTTCCGGTTTTTCGTTCGCCGGTTCCGCCTTCTCGCCAGGCTTATCAGGCTTCTGAGGTGTTGGCAGGAGAATCATGTATAGTGCCCTGCCTTCTAATGACGGGGGCTTCTCCAACCGGACTTCATCTCTCAAATCGTCGGCTACCCGCTTCAGGACTGCCAAACCCAGTTGTTGATGGGCGGCTTCTCTGCCCCGGAAGCGAACGGTTAGCTTGACCTTGGAACCGTCCTTGATGAGTTCCCTCACCTTTCGGGTCTTAGATTCCAGGTCGTGACTGCCGATGTTAGGCCTGAAACGTACTTCCCGTAACTCTGTACTCTTCTGACCTTTCTTGGATTCCCGGTCTTTCTTAGCGGTCAGATAGCGGAGCTTCCCGTAGTCAAGCAAGCGGCAAACCGGAGGGTCGGAGTTAGGGGCTACCTCGACAAGGTCAACGTCTTGGTCATGGGCCATCGAGATTGCTTGGGCAACCGTCATCACCCCAAGTTGACTGCCGTCGTCGCCAATAACCCGTACTTGGGGGGAGGTGATCCTCTCGTTTACCCGATACTGCCTAGCTATGCTCGCCTACCTCCAGAAGATTCACCCCCCTTCTATTCGAAGGGGTAGAGTCGATTCACTCTACCACACGGCCATGGGCACGTCAATCCGCACAATGATGTCCCTGCATTGCTCCGGCCATTAACTATTATACCCCATGTTGTGCTATTGAATCCGTAACAACCCGGTTATTTATTGCCCAAACCTGTGCATAAGCTGAAAGATTGCCTCTGTTCCAAACGTAATTGCATCCACCGGGATACGCTCGTCCGGCCCATGGATCAAGCGTGAAAACTCAAGATCCGGCGGCAGCCTCATCGGCAGGTAGCCATACGTCTGTATACCCAGCCTGGAGAAAAACCGGGCATCGGTAGCCCCTGGCAGTAGGATCGGTACCGGCTCGCCATCCGAGTCGACTGAGCGCAGGATGTCCTTCAGGGTCTCGAACAGCGCCATATCCGGCTCCGATGGACCCGGGTCGTGCCTAATCACCTCAAGCTCCAACTCGCCACCGGATATGGCAACCAATTCCGAGATTAGATCCTCGGGAGAGTAGCCGGGAAGCAACCGGCCGTCCAAGTCAACCTCTACCTTGCTAGGCGCGACGTTGATTTGCTCCCCAGCCCGAATGACGGTCGGGTTCGCCGTATTGCGCAGCAGGGGCTCAAAGGATGCGCCTTTGTCGCCCATCANTCCCAAGACCGTGTTCGTCATCTGGGGCTTCAGTAGTTGCCGGAACACCATGCCTTGAGGCCACGCCAGTTTGGAGGAAATGGTTTCGACCATGCTCCGCGTCACCGGAGTAACGTGGACCGGCAACCGCCGCTGCTCCAATCTGCGCAAGAAAGAAGCCATGCGGCCGACGGCCCCGTCCCGNTGGGGCATGGAACCGTGCCCGCCAGGCCCTCTGAGCGTGGCCCTTAGATGGCATATCTGCTTCTCAGCCACCATGATGGGATAGAACCTTTGGCGGCCAATCTCGTAGCTGAATCCTCCGAATTCACCGATGGCGTAGCGAACTCCTTGGAAAAGCTCAGCCTGGTTCTCCACCAAGTATTTCGCGCCTGCGTCGCCGCCACCTTCCTCATCGCTGACCAACGCCAGTATCACGTCTCCCGGCAGATGCACACCTTCGGTTTTCGCTTTTAAGAACGCCGACAGCATCATGACGATGCCGCTCTTCATATCCAGCGCCCCTCGGCCCCACACGTAACCGTCGACCAGCCGCCCTTCAAAAGGTGGATGCTGCCACGTTTGATCGGCAGTAGTCACGACGTCTACGTGGCCGTAGAGTAGAAGCGGAGGAGCGGTCCCTTGTCCCTTAAGGCGTGCTATCAGGTTGGGACGGTCCGGCGAACTTCCAACGACGGTGAAATCGCATCCGGCTTCAGTCAGAAGGTTGGAGATATAGGCGACGCACTCTCTTTCGTTGCCGGGAGGATTGGTGGTGTCGAAGCGAATAAGCCTCTGAAGCATCTCCACCGGGTCGGGGCAGACGCTATAGCTTTCCTGAGTGGATGAAGTGGACATCATCGCCGCCTACCGGTGAACCGGCAATCCATCGATAGAATCGTAAGGGGAGATTCCGGTATTGATTAGCATCGGTTGGAGCAAGTCTGTTGAGGGAGAACGCGGTGGTGAGTTAAGCAGAATCAGTTCTGATCAAGGGAGTCAGAATCCTGGTTCAAGCCTTGGAGGAATTCCTCGATGTTGGGCGGCAACTCGACTGTCGTGGAAGAAGTCCCTTCGTTGTTTTCCCGATCGTAGCGTTCCTCTAAGCGCTGCAACAGTGACGAAACCTCTGATGTGCCGGTAACTATGTTCTGCAGAGTTTCGTATTGTTGCTGGCCGCGCTCGGGCTCCTCGAGACGCTCCGGGAGATCGTACAGGCTGCACAGAACCTCCATCAAACGAGCGGTTCCGGTGAAATCTTCGTCAACTTGGAAGTACTGGGGCAGGTGGACCACGAAGGTCCGAGTGTCGATCCCCAGGGCTTCCGCCTGCTGCGAGATTAGGTAGGTTATCGTCGTCGGCCCTTCGTAATTACTGGGGCGGGCGCCGACCAGCCGGTATTCTTCTTCCGCCTGGCCCTGACTACTTCCCCCAGTCACCAAAAGCCGCCTGGTGTGGGGCACCATGTCGTACATGGCACCGATGAGGGAGTAGCGACTAGCGCCCACAAACTTGAGCAGTTCTATCACCGAGTCCGTNTAGTCCTCTCCATAGCAATGGGGCTCAAGGAGGTGGAGAAAAATCAGGTCCGGTGCCTCGTCGCGTATCGCATAGCGGACTACGGTGCTGGGTATCGAGTAGCCGCGCTTGCCATGTTCTATGTAAGAGCGGGGCCGGTAGCGGGTGAAGTCGTAGAAGCGGCCAGGGCGGGCCAAACGGCCCAACTCCTTGGCTTGTAGGTGCCTCTCCAACCTCTCCAGGCTCAGCGTACCCACGTTGCCCACGTCGATCCAAGGCCNCAGAACCGCAAGCACGTGAGGGTCNTTGAACTCAGGCACGTCGCCGGGTATTTCAAAGTCGCCGATACGCATAAATATAGTTTGACAGCGGGTAAATCTATTTACAAGTACTCAGAATGCGGTTAAAGAGCAGTTGCGAGCAACCCCAGTCTCAGCCCAGCTATGACCGATTGCCGGAGGCCCGTTAGCACTCACCCATCTGGATCAACCGGCCCTCTCTCCACGCGACACTGCCGCCGCGGACGGTCAGGAAGGTGTCGAAGCGGACCTTGCCCTCAATGTTATGCCCGGCCATGTCGTGCCAGACGAACCGGCCTTCCCTTAGATCGAAGACTGCGGCGTCGCCGGACATGCCGGGCTTGAGCGACCCCAGGTGGTCTTCCAAGCCTAGGACTTGGGCGGGCCTACTGGTGGAAGCGGTTACCGCAGCCTCCAGGGAAAGGCCCATGGCGTGGAACTTGCTCATCAGGTCATTCATCAGGTAGACGGTGCGGCCCTCCGGCGCGATGTGGATGTCGGTGCTGATGGTATCCGGGAAGAAGTCCTGCTGCAGGGCGGCTTTCACCACCTCGGTGTCACAATGTACACCNGCGTGAGCCACGTCCATGATGACGCCTCTATCGGCGGCGGCTCTGGCTTCCGGGCGAATCTTGCCGTTCACGTCCAATATGGATTCGTGATCCCCGTTGAACGCGTGGGTAGAAATGTCACCGGGTCCCAGAAACTCCAACACCTCGGGAAGGGGGATAGGGGTACCGCTGACGTGAACCATCAGCCTGGTCCCCGATTGATCGGCAGCCTTGCGGGCCAGTTTCATCGCTTCCCGAGCGTTCCAAGGCGCTACTGCGTTGTAATGCATCCGCACTTTGACACCGAAGCAGAAATTCGGGTTGTCTTTGATGGCGTCGGCGGTCTGGTCCGCGTCGATGATTCGCATATCGTGCAATCCGCCACCNAGAACGCGGTTGTTGGCCAGTCCCACGGCGCTGATATGCAAGAAGGCCAACAGCCTGGTGCGGTGAGCCGGGAACACATAATCCCTCATAGCCTGGTAGTTCAGAAATCCGGCGCTGCCGGCATCGACACCGGTGGTCGTGCCTGCGGACAAGCAGTTCTGGTCGGGGTGAACCGCCGATCCGTTGCCGCCATGGTAGAAATGGCCATGAATATCGATGAGACCCGGCGTTATCAGCTTCCCGGTTACATCGACCGTCGCAACGTCCGGTCCGGCCTCGATACGCTCGGCTACAGCGGCGACCAAACCATCTTTGAAGGCCACATCCCGCCGGCCGTGGATGCCCTGCCCGGGATCCAGCAGCGTGCCTCCCGTCAGTACTAGGTCGTAGTCAGTTGATGTGGTTGTCACTTGTTCTACCTTCTATATATGTAGGCTACGGGCTGTGTAGTTAATAAAAAGCGTCCGACTCATGAATCGACTCTAGAGGTCCTCTTCCGGAACTTCCTCATATTCGAGCCTTCGCAACCTGGGATATACCGATTCTTTGGGGTTCTTGAAATCTTCGGCCGTGATATCCGGAGACTCATCGAGGTTCAGAACACCGAAGGTATCGATGGCCTGTTGGACCATCAGGTTGACGACCTGGGGAGAACGTCCCTCCAAGCGGCCCAATTGGTAAGCCAATGTCACCGCCAACTGGTTCCTGGTGATTTGGTCGAAGGCCGATGAATCGTTCAGGTCTTCAGGCATGCCGCCGCACTGGTCCAGAAAGTCGTCCAGCACCTGTCCGATGATGTCGGACAGCCCGCCCAACTCAATCTCCGTCATGTATCCGGTTAGCTTGTCGGTAAGCTCTTCGATACCTTTATCAGGCAGCAGCAGGCCTTCCAAGTCCATACCGGAAGCTTCATTTGGGTCTTGAGCCATGGGGTATCTAATCTCCTTGCCTGATGGGGTGCTTACCCAACGAAAACGAATGGGAAGGAATGAGACGGTCTCCATTCTAGCATGGCTCAATTCAGAGCCGGTACTGAAAGGTACGGTGAGGTAACAACTAAGGATAGAAGAACTAAAACGCCCGCAGATCAGATAGATGGAGGGCGGCCTAATCAGCCGACGGCAATGGTGAGCAGCAATTCGAACACCGGACTCATCACGATTCCCAGGATCGAGAAGCTGGACATGTAGTCAATCATTATCACCCCGATGAGAATCACCGGGCCGTATTGCTGGATCTTGGCGTACGAGGCGGATTTTTCGCGGGGGATGAACCCCTCTAAGATTCGAGAGCCATCTAGGGGGGCAAGCGGAATCAAGTTGAACACGGCAAGGAAAAGATTAAGGATAATAATCAGCGTAACCAGGGCTGAAACGAGGTCCAAGGGGCCACCACTAATCAGGTCCCTCATGCTGTAGAACTGCAGACCGGTGAAATCCAGTATCCCCAGCTTGATGGGAAGAGCCAACAAGAAGGCGACCATTAGATTGGACAGAGGCCCCGCAGCGGCGACCAGAGTGGTGCCCATCGATCCATGAGACAGGCGGTGCGGATTGACGGGAACCGGCTTGCCCCAACCGAAACCGGCCATCAGAATCATGACCGTGCCGACAGGGTCTAGATGCCTTATGGGATTAAGGGACAGCCGACCCTGGTTTTTAGCGGTCGAGTCCCCCAGGCCGTTGGCCACCAGGGTGTGGCTAAACTCGTGAATGGTTATAGCAACGACTAGAGCTATCATCCCGAACCCCACCAACGCTAAAAACGTCAGTGGCTCGCCCGGGAGAAGGTGAAAATTACGCAGAAGCATGGTCGTTCACCGAGTCTGCGGATGGCGAAATAGCGCGTCCGGGTTGGGAGTCAGGCCACTTCGGCAGATGCAGCCATCCGCCATCCTTCGATTACTCGTCGTCGTCTTCGTCCGGCTCTACGTGGGCCGGGGTACGGTCTACGGAAAACACCGAACTTGGCAACACCGCAGCATTCCGGTTCTTGCGGCCGGGTTGAGGGCGAGGCATCTCTTGAAGGTCGGTTTTCAGCTTGGATAGGCTATCCATGGAAACCGTGCCAACGTCCAACACCAGGCCATGGACACCCGCGTCCCGAAGCACTTCCAAGTCCTTTGCCGCCGGTGCTTCGCTGATCCCAACCAGGATGTACTTGTTAACCCGGCTGCTGATTACCGTGATATTGGTGAGGTCTTCCAGAGTCCAAGACCCTTTCTGACCAGCGACATTGATCAGAACGGCGTCCACTGGAAGAGGGTTGATGGCGCGCAGTTGACGCTCGTCGGCGCTGGGGTCCAGGCAAAGTACCCGGGCCAACTCGTCGGAATTTATAACGGAGACCGGAGTATCCGCCAGTCCAAAGGCCAGGACATCGCATCCCGCTTCCTTATAACCACTGACGCCGTCCTCGGTAAGGGAGCCACCAATGATTCCCCAAGGTACGGATGAAAGTCCCGATTCCAGCTTTTTGAGTGCCGGTAGGCCTCTAACTCCCGAAAGCAGCACTGCTTGCGGCGCAAGACCGGATACGCCATCGCAACCCGCGGCATGGTCCGAGGATATCTGGACTATCAAAGCCATGCCAGGGGGACGTTGCTCCCGGCGTACGCCAAAGCCCAAAGGCGCAGGGGCGTTGGTTGCGATTTGTTCGAGAGAATCTAAAAGTTTGCTCATCCGTTAGTTACCGAGGTTGGTTCCGGGCTTGACCCGGACTCATCCACCGGTTATTACCTCGCGATAAAATTTGAACCGCCGTTCGATTTCATAGCTTGGGGCTGAATTCGAATGCGCCCCTTCCAGCTTCCCGTGATTATAACCCACGGGGGGACGATTTGTCGGTAGCTTCAGACGGACTTTTAATTGGGTTAAGTCAGTACTAGGGACTCGACGAAACAGTTGGAGAGGAGTGAAGACCCTTATAAGGAATCGCTATTGATCCGGCCTGATTACTATCGATTAGAGATAAAACTAGTTACTAGATTTTAATGGTTATTAAATACGAGCGAATTTTAATAAACTTGCCAAAAACTGTTGACAGGCTCAACAGCATAACATATGATTTAGCCTGTTAATTCAGCCTGAGTTGAGGCACGGGTGCCTCATGCGTAATATCTAGGATAAGGAGGCGTGGAATGGCTAACAAAGAAGGCCTTGCCCAAATGGCTCATCTGATGCGTCGAGCCGGATTCGGAGCGACACGTGAGGAGTTGGATCGCTACGTGGCCATGGGATATGAGGCCACTGTTGAAGAATTGATTGATCCGCCCCAGGACATGCCTGCGGGCAACATGGCCCTTCTGCTGCGGTACATGCCGGGCTGCTTGTTGCCGGGCGGGGTTCCCCAACCGGGCCAGTACAACTGGATGTTCAACATGATTACCACCAAGCGGCCGCTGGAAGAGAAAGTAGCCCTATTCTGGCATCAAGTATTTGCTACCGGTAACTCAAAGATTGACAACTGCGACCAGATGCTGGAGCAGTTGGTCATGTTCCGCAAGTTCGGCATGGGCAACTACCGGGAAATGCTGGTAGAGCTGTCCAAGAACCCTGCCATGCTGTATTGGCTGGACAACAATGAGAACCACCGGGACGCCGTGAACGAGAACTGGGGCCGGGAATTGCTGGAACTGTTCTCCATGGGCGTAAGCAACTACACCGAGGTTGACGTTCGGGAAGCTTCCCGGGCCTTCACCGGTTGGACCATTGCCGCCAAGCTGCCCCGCCAGCCCTTTGGACGCTTCCCCTGGGCTTTTGAGTACTTAGCCGAGGACCACGACGATGGCGAAAAGACCTTCCTGGGCCACACTGGCGACCTGAATGGTGAGGACATCATAGACATCATCGCCAAGGAGCCCGCCACCGCCCGGTTCATCTGCCGCCACCTATACAACTTCTTCGTCGCCGACGAAGTTCAGGTCCCGGCATGGACCATCCAGGACGCCCGCGATGAGGACGCCCTTGAGATGATGATTAACGCCTTTGAGGAGTCGGGCTACGAGATTAAAGCGGTGTTGCGCACCATGTTCAACTCCGACTTCTTCAAGAATGCCCGGTATTCCAAGATCAAGAGCCCAGCCGAAGTCGTGGCAAGCACACTGAAGATGGTTGGCTCCTATCAGACCCCGGAGCCCACGATTCCCGACATCGGTCCCGAATCGACCTACATGGGACAGTCCCTTCTTGATCCGCCCAGCGTTGAAGGTTGGTACACCGGACAAGAGTGGATAAACAGCGGTTCCCTATTGGCCCGCATCAACTTCGTTGCCGACCGGGTAGCCAACACAAGCCTTCCCGGGATATCAGCCATTATTGGCCATATCAAGAGCGATGGCGTAAACAGCCCCGAAGAACTGGTGGAAGCATCCTTGGAGCACATGGGCTTCTTGGAAGTGGGCGACGAGACGATGTCTCAGCTTCTGGACCACGCCAAAGCCGAGGGAAACATGAACTGGAACGACGAAGCCGCCGCAGGCACCCGAGTCGGCGAGATGCTGGCCCTGGTAGGCGCAACCACGGAATACCAGTTCGGCTAAAAATAGCCGTCAGCTATCAGCTTTCAGGAGCCCCACGGGGAGTCAAAAGCTGATAGCTGAACGCTAAAAGCTGATTACTAACTCCAAAGACACAACCCACACAAAGGAGCGTAAAAATGACCTCGACGAAGAAAGACCCGGTCATAGTCGTACTGCAGCTAACCGGCGGCAACGACTATTTCAATACCGTGATTCCCTACAACGACCCTCTCTATGTCGACAACCGCCCGGCGGTCCACTACGAGCAGGACCAAATCATCAAGATTGACGATCAACTGGGCTTCATGCCCACCATGGGTCCCGTCAAGGATCTGTACGACCAAGGCAAGGTCGCAGTATTCCACGGCGTCGGGTATCCCGACTCCCCCAGGTCCCACTTCCGCTCCATGGACATCTGGCACACCTGTGAGCCGGACAAGGTTGGAACCGAAGGCTGGGCCGGACGTTTGGCCCGGGAACTCGACCCCAACAAAGAGAACGTACTGACCGCCATCAACTTCGGCCACGGACTTCCCCGGGCCTTGGTTGTTCCCGGCGTGCCCGTAGCCGCCATCTCCGACCTGAGTAACTATGGTGTGCTTACCGGCATCTCCGACGTGTCCCAGCGCAGCAAGGCTCTGGACCTGTTCCAACGGATGTATTCCCCGGCCATAGGCTCCGGAATGGTCACCGACTACCTGCGCTCCACCGGAATGGAAGCCATGGTCGGCGCCGACATCGTTAAGGTAGCGCCNGAGATGTACTCCTCCAGCGTTGAGTACCCCAACTCCCCCATCGCCGCCCATNTGAAGGACATNGCTCAGGTGCATTTGGCCGGTCTGGGAACCCGTATCTTCTACACCCAGCACGCCAGCTTCGACACCCACGCAGGCGAGGCGGCAGCCCATCCCAAGCTGTGGCAAGACGTTTCCGAGGGCATCGCCGCCTTCTTTGAAGACCTGCATGCCCACGGCGAGGGTGACAACGTAGTCATGTACCTGTTCTCCGAGTTCGGACGCCGGGTCCACGACAATGGCTCCGGAACCGACCACGGCGCCGCCGGAGTGGCTTTCGCCATCGGCGACAACGTTAAGGGNGGCATGTACGGCGAGTACCCGTCCCGGAAGGCTGAGGATNTGGAACAGGGCGACCTGGTTCCCAACTACGACTTCCGCGGCCTGTACACCACCNTGGTGGAGGACCACTTCGGTCTGGACGCCCAGCCGATAGTCAACGGCCAGTTCGAGAAGTTCGGCTTCCTGTAAGCCGGACCTCTCCGGACTCGGACCGGTATCCCGATAGGAGAATAGAGCATGGCAAGGATTACAACCGCCCCAGGGCGTTGCTGGCACTACAGCCATTATGTAGGCCGTCAGGGCACCGCGGGTCAGGGCTTTTCGGCCCCCATCGGCGTAGCCTTGGGCAAAGATGACACTTTGTACGTGGCCAACCGAAACAACCCTCGCGTCACCAAGGCCACGGTGGACCAAGAGTTCATCAAGGAGTTTGGCCGGGGCCTTCCGGAGCAAGTCGGCGCCCCGTTTCCATCTCGCCATATGTGGCTCACCTCAGTCGTCCTGGACAAAGACGAGAACGTCTACGTTGCGGACGAATGGCACAATTCCATCGTGGTCTATAACAGCGATGGCGATATCCTGAAGAATTGGGGAGAGCAGGGGGAAGGAGAAGGCAAACTTAACCGTCCCTCCGGCATGGTCTTCGACGCCGATGACAACCTTTGGATCGTCAATAGCGTTAACAGCCGCATTCAGAAGTTTACCAAGGACGGCCAGTACCTGGGCGGCTTCGGCAAACAAGGTAGTGGCGAAGGTGAACTGGATATGCCTTGGGGCATCACCCTCGACGACCAAGGCAATGTCTACATAGCCGACTGGAACAACAACCGCATACAAAAGTTCACTGTAGACGGGAAGCATCTGCTCACTTTCGGGTCCGGCAAACCGGCAGGGATCACTCCTGACGGCGGTACCCCTTACAGCCATCAATTTGATGCCCACATCGCCGTCAACCCCAAGGACCTCAACCACCCCACCGGGGTAGCTGTGGACGCCGACGGAGATGTCTACGTAGTGGATTGGATGAATGAGCGGGTAGTGATTTTCGACAACGAAGCGAAAACCATGGCAACGCTTCGCGGCGATGCCTCCGGTCTAAACAAATGGGCGGAACTGTCCATCGCAGCCAATCCGGACATGGAAAAGGCTCGGGATAGGGTCAGAAACCCGGAGGTTCAGAACTACTTCCGAATGCCAGTGTCCTGCATCTTCGACCGGACGAACAACCGGTTGATGGTGTGCGACACTCTGCGCAGCCGGATACAGATCTACAACAAGGACAGCAGCTACCAGGACCCACAGTTTAATCTGTAGCTGATTCCACTCAGGTTATCTTTCGCGCAATGACCGGCGTCCCGAGTAAATCGGGACGCCGGTTTTTTCGTCGCTACTGGACCCGGTATTTCTCACACGCCGCTTCGTTCAGCTCCACTCCCAGCCCAGGAGCATCGGGAGCGACCAGATACCCGTCTTCCAGGCGTAGCTCCGAGTTCAAGATTGGAACGGAACGAGGCATATATTCGACCAGGTAACCGGTGGGCGCCGCCGCCAGTAGATGCACGTGGGCTTCCGGTATGACATGGCCAGCCACTGGAATACCCCGCGCTTCGGCCAGCGCCGCAATCTTCATCCACGTCGTGATTCCACCA
>PANP01000007.1 GCA_002708395.1 Dehalococcoidia bacterium | reverse complement strand
TAAGTAGCAGGGGGAAATCCCCGAAATCCCCCCCACCCCCCCTTTACGAAAGGGGGCTTCGATGCTGATAGCTGACGGCTTAATGCTGAGAGAGTATGGAGGTTTTGATGACTCAGAAGAACGAGTATGTTTTGGTTAATCCCACCACACAGGCCATCGTCGCGCCTTTCGATGGGGCTCCCCGGTTGCCCACCGTTGCGGGAATCCGGTTGGGCATCATCGACGACAGTAAGCGGAACGCCGACGTTCTGTTGCAGGAATTGGCCGAGGTTCTGCGAACCCGCTATGAGATTGCTGACGTGCAATGGCATCGCAAGCCCAGCGCATCCAGGGCTGCCGATCCAGCGGCAATAAAGGAGTTAGCTGCATCTTGCGATGCAGTGGTCATTGCCATCGGGGATTGAGGGTCCTGCAGTGCGTGCAGTGTGCACGACGGGATCCACGTGGAGAACGCGGGTATACCATCGGCTACCATCTGTACCGACCGGTTCATCCCCACCGCCCGGGGAATGGCCAAGATGTGGGGCTCGGAAGACTACCCCACCATATTCACCCAGCATCCCATCGAGAATATGACCAGGGAGCAGCTACGCCAGCGGGCCGAAGAACTGGCCCCTCAAGTGGTTGGCGTCTTGGTCGGCGGGCAGTAGCCCATTAGAAAAGCCACGGAGACACAGAGAACACGGAGTAAGTAATCTAGAAAATCTCCGTGGCCTCTGTGTTTCTGGGGCAGCCGCCTACTCCCTCATCGTCGGCGGTAGCAGGTTGGGGATGGTGTCTTCGATGGGGTATATCTCGTCGCACTTATGGCAGACTAGAGAGCCCTGTATCACCTCGTCTCCTTCTTCCGTTTCCACCTTCAGTTCCAGTTCGCTCTTGCAAACCGGACAGGCCAGGATGTCCATCAGTTCCTTTTTCAAATGTCCTCCAATAAGTATTCAGCGTACAGCCTTTAACTGTCGGCTTTTTCTGTCTCTAGCTACGCAAGGCATTCTCAAATATGGCGTTGAGAATGTCCGACAATCCCAAGACTATCACACCGTAAATCAACAATGCTCCAGTGCCGGTGAGCCGGTCCTTGATTCTGCTCAAACGACCGTCTGCGATCCCCTCGTCATCAGGGTAAACCNGGGGTCGCAGGAAACGCACGACGTAGAACATGTACAAGGCCAGGACAATCTTAACAACCAGTACCGCCACATAGAAAGCCGTTACGGCGGTGTCGGTGAGCCGGGTTGCTGAAAGCACGATGCCCGTGATCAACAGCACCCCGATGGCCGTGTTCACCAGGCTGCGAAATTCCTCCCCTATTGACCGGCGAGTTGTGCCACCGTTGGCGCCGGTTCGTCCCAGCGCGGGCCGCAAAACCATAAGCCAGAACATCCCTCCGCCGACCCAGGCGACGGCGGCTAAGAGGTGGAACCAGCGGATGGTCGTGATTATCCAATCTAGGACGCCCATGGTTATGCGTGAGTAAGCTCCTACGAATGATGGTTCGACAAGCCTGTCCTGAGCACAGTCGACGGGCTCGCCACGAACGATGCTTTCCACGGTCTCCGTTCGTCCCGAACTTGTCGAAGGACCCACCGCGACGATTGCCAAAACTTAAAACAGATCAAGGACCAGCTCGGTCAACTTTTCTGCGTCCAGTGTGCTTATTTCTGTCCTGACCAACCTTCCAGACTTGTCTATGAAAATCGTCGTTGGGAAGTAAGCCAACTTGTAATCCAAAGTGATTTGGGCCCCAGTGTCGGTGGCGAACCTGTAGGTCAGCCCCAGCTCTTCGACGAAATCTTTGGCGTCCTGCTCGGTATCGAAGCCTTGGGGAACGAACAGCCCCAAGAACAGCACGTCTTCATCCTTAACCTGCTGCCAGGATTTCTCGAAGTCTGGCATCTCTGCCCGGCAAGGTGGACAGGACGGGAACCAAAAATTGAGCACCACCGCCCTCTGGCCGATCTGATCGGAAAGACGGAAACTTGTGCCGTCGAACAGGTTCACCTGGAAATCCGACGCTGGTTCTGGCGTCGCATCCCCGCCGATGCATGACGCCAGCACAAGTATCATCAGACAGAATGGCGTCAAAATAACAAGCTTGGTGCCCGGGCGGAGACGCGGGGAATGGGCCGGGGAAACCTGTGGGGAAGAGTTAGCCACCATGCTTCTAGTTATTCTATAGAGGTGGCATGGGTGGGTCAATCTAGTAGGTCGGGATGTGTTGTTTGATTAACGTTGCAGCCGCGAATAAACTGACCGAAGAGTAAATGCAATGCCACGCCCGTAGGGGCGCACGGCCGTGCGCCCCTACCAACCCAAGACAAACTGTTCCAAGGAGAAACGAAAATGCGGCTGGAAAACAAGGTTGCTTTGATCAGCGGCGGCGCCAGGGGAATGGGCGCCGTTGAGGCTAAACTTTTCACTACCGAAGGGGCGAAAGTCGTTATTGGGGACGTGTTGGAGGAGGATGGCCGACGCACCGAAGCCGAGATAAACGAATCGGGAGGGGAGTGCCTCTTCGTCCCGCTGGACGTTACCAATGAAGCTGCTTGGCAAGACGCGGTCCAGGCCGCCGTGAGACGGTTCGGCAAGTTGGATATCCTGGTGAATAACGCCGGCATCTACCGGACCGAGCGGGTGGAGGAAGTGAGCGAGGAGCTATGGGATCTCGTGATGGGAATCAACGCCAAGGGCGTTTTTCTGGGAACAAAGCACGCCATCCCCGAGATGCGAAACGCTGGGGGCGGCTCCATAGTTAACATCTCATCGGTGGCGGGGTTGGTTGGCGACCACATTTCTGCGGCCTACGCATCGTCGAAGGGTGCGGTGCGGCTACTAACCAAGTCGACGGCTATCCAGTATGCCAAGGAAGGGATACGCTGCAACTCGGTCCATCCCGGCACCATCGAAACCCCGATGACGGCCGACATGCTGGTGGACCCACAATACCGCCAGGACCGGATGGAAAGAACTCCCTTACAACGCTTGGGGACCGCCCAAGACGTGGCCTACGGAGTTCTCTACCTGGCCTCGGACGAGTCTTCCTTCGTCAACGGCAGCGAGTTGGTGATAGACGGTGGGAGGACAGCGCAGTAGCGTGGGGGCACGGCTAGCCGTGCCCCTACCGGATCGAAGTTGCTACCGCCCCATCGCGTATCCGTCCCGCCGGAGATCAGCGCCGGCGGATAGGGTGCCCCGCTCCCGGTCCACTTTGATGGCGCTTAGACTTCCCATCCGTGCAGTCCAATCGTCCCATACTTCTACCTTGTGGCCGCGCCGGTTCAACTCCGCGACCGTTGATGGGTCGATTCGGCCCTCGACTCCCACCAATCCTGGGTGGTAGGCATGGGGCCAGAAGGAGTTGGGGAAGCTCCAAGCGGAGACGCGAGGCGCTTCGATGGCTTGCTGGGGATCCATGCCAAACTCGGCTACGTTCAGGAACAATTGCACCATAGACTGGCACTGTACGTCGCCGCCCGGCGTTCCAAATGGCATCAATACCTGACCGTCTCGCATCGCCAAAGCAGGATTGGGGGTTAGCCTGGGCCGCTTGCCAGGAGCCACGGAGCAGGGGTGATCCGCGTCCAGCCAGCTTTGGGAGCCTCGGGGCGAGATAACAAATCCCAGCCCGGTGGCTACCGGAGCGCCGCCGATACCGTCGCTGGGAGTGGCGGAGAAAGCGTTGCCTTGGCGGTCGACCACGGAGATGTAGCTTGTGTCGGCTTCCAGTCTGCCGCCCACCGGCTCCGGCTTGGCCGCGCCTCGTCCCGCCGGTCTACCGCTCTGGTGACGCCAAGGGTCGCCCGGTTCAGGCATCTCGGGTGTTGCCCGGTTAGGGTCGATGGCCCGGCGCCGCTCATCGGCAAAGGCCTTGGATGTCAGGCCCTCCATCGGAACGTCAACGAAATCCGGATCGCCGTAGAAATGATGCCGGTCGGCGAAGGACAGCTTCAGGGCTTCTAGGACGGTGTGGATGTAGTCAACGCTGTTGTGGCCCATGGCCTGCAAGTCGCAGCCTTCCAGAATCTGAAGGGCTTCTATGGAAACCGGACCCTGGCACCAGGGGCCGCAGGTGTATACGTCGATGCCTTTGTAGCTGCCGGCCGCGGGTTTATCCACACCCACGTGGAAGGCAGCCAGGTCCTCCATGGTGAGAAGACCGCCTTGGTCCTGAACGAACCGGACCATCTCCTCGGCAATCTCGCCGTGGTAGAAGAAGTCCCGTGCTGCCCGGAGAGCTTTGTCCCGGCCCCCGGAAAGGTTGTCCCGCTCGACTTGGATCAGACGGCGGAAAGTCCCGGCCAGTTCCTTCTGGACCAGAAGTGCTCCCGTCTCCAACACCTTTCCGCCGGGGAAAAACACGTCCCGGGTGGACTGCCATTTCTGGTTGTCCCCGTCGTAGTGCTCCAGGCCGCCACCGGCGCCAATCAAAGCACGGTGCAATGTGTCGGGTATCGGGAATCCGCCCTCGGCCAACTCCAGAGCTGGAGTTACAACCTGCTCGAAGGTCATGGTGCCGTATAGCTTCAAGGCCGTTAGCCAGCCGTCCGCCGCTGCGGGTGTCACGGTGCGGAGAACGCCCACCGGTATCTCTCCGCCGCAGTTCTGGTTGAAGTAGTCGATGCTTGCGGCGGCGGGCCACCGGCCCAAGCCGCTAATCTCCACGGTGTCTTGCTTCTGGGCGTCGTGGATGATTATCGGAGCGACGCCGCCAAAGCTGGTGTACTGGGGCAGAACGACGTTGATGACGATACCCGCAGCCACTCCGGCGTCGGTGGCGTTGCCACCCTGTTCCAGGATGCGGTATCCCGCCGCCGTGGCCAGGTAGTGACCGGTCGACACCATGTGAGTGGTTCCGGTGATTAAAGGCCTATAAGTTCTTATTCCTGTTGCCACGTTCTACCTCCTGTTTCCCATTGCCGACGCTAAAGATCAGTTTCGTTCTGGACTGCCTGTCTGTGCGGCTTGTATCCCGGCGAACTGGGTNGGAGGTATGTTAGCGGCGGGCTGATACCGGTGTCAATCGGCGGTTATGCAAGCCTATACGAAGCCTCGCAGTTCAACGGCCCGGGCGACCCGCTCCACGCCGATATGAAATGCCGCTTGGCGGTGGGTGATGCCTTCGGTCTGGGCCTTCTCCCGTACTTCGCCGTAGGCCCGCGCCATAATCTTTATCAGCTCTTCGTTGACATGGCTTTCCTCCCAACGGAACTCCTGCAGGTTTTGGGTCCACTCGAAGTAGGAGACGATGACCCCGCCGGCGTTGACCAGAATGTCCGGCATGACCCGGATCCCGCGTTCAGCCAATATGTCGTCGGCTTCCGGGGTTAGAGGATGGTTGGCTGCTTCTACGATCAGCTTGGTTTTCAGCTTAGGTGCGTTCTCCGCTGTTACCACGTTGCCGATGGCGGCGGGTACCAGAACATCACATTCCAATTCCAATAGCTCGGCATTGGTTACGTTATCTCCCCCGGCGAACCCGGGAACCACCCCAGACTGATTTTGATGTTCTAGTAATGCCGCTATGTCGAGTCCGTTGGAGTTGTATACTCCGCCCTGAACCCCGCTCACTCCAACCACCTTGCACCCATACTCCTGTAGCAACTTGGCGGTCCACGTACCCACGTTTCCGAAACCCTGAATCACGATGCGAGCTCCGTCAGGGTTCATACCCATGTCGTTTGCCGCCTGGCTAATCAGGTAGGAGACACCTCGNCCGGTAGCGGCCTCTCTTCCCAGTGAGCCGCCAATCTCCACGGGTTTTCCGGTTACGCAAGCGGGCGAATGTCCGTGGATTTGGCCGTAAGCGTCCATCATCCAGGCCATGGTCTGAGAGTTGGTGCCCATGTCGGGGGCCGGTATGTCCCGGTTAGGGGCCAACAGGTGCACGATATTTATCGTGTAGCGGCGGGTGAGGCGGTTCAATTCTTCGTTGCTNAGTTCAGTAGGGTCAACCTGAACGCCCCCCTTTGCGCCGCCGAAAGGCAGGTTCATCAGGGCGGTCTTCCAAGTCATGAGGGCGGCTAATGCTCTGACCTCATCTTGGTCCGCTTCAGGATGGTACCGTACGCCGCCTTTGTACGGTCCACGAGCNCCGTTGTGCTGGATGCGGAAACCGTTGTAAACGTTGATGTGGCCGTCGTCCATTCGCACCGGCACCTGGACCTGAAGCTCGCGCCAAGGTCTTCGCAGCATCTCCCGGCGCCCTTCGGCCAGCCCCAGCCGTTCGGCGGCTTGGTCGAAAAAGAGGTTCACTTCCTCAAAGGGAGTCAATTTCTTAGCGGTAGCCATGGTCCACGCCTCCTATTTTCGGCATCGGCCGAAAAGGTGTGTGTCATCCGGTCTACGGTTATATTTCAATCCTCTTGGAACGGGCAAAACCTGCGACAGCATACGAATGCTCGACCGATATAGATAAGATGCCTGTCCACCCGATAGGGTGTTAAGTTTACCGGAAAAGCGGACGAAGGTGCGCTTACATATGGGGGCTTAGTTCGGGCATATTTCCACGACTGTGCTAAAATTCCGAAGTCTCAGATGCACACGGTCCATCGGGGATCCGGCGATATATAGACTTGGAGGACAGGAGCGAAACATGCTGTTTGAGGTTGAGGTGGTTGCTGGAGAGAACAGCCCGATGGACTTGAACCGGGTGTTCGACCTGCTGTCCGAGCCACGCCCGATCCGCCGGGTTTTCACCGCCGATCGTATGGACGTGGACATCTGGTGTGAAGTGACGGGTTGGAGTGAAGCCGGTCAGTGCCNGGCTTATGCGGCGTTGTCGGAAGACTCCGGGGATGGCACGGTTCTGCTCATCTATGGTGGTGACGACGGTATCAGGTTGCGGCCAGTAGATTCCCAAGGGGAATGGGACCCGGCCAACGTTGAGCAATGGGGGGAGCCCTGCCTTATGTTGGGCATGGANGCTCCGGTGGAGGAATAGGCCTGGGGTCTCGAGCAGTTCGCCCAAGACCCCATTAAAGACGATTCTCGACTATGCCTGCTTCGTGAACTCCGGCATGACATCCTTGGCGAAGCGGCTCAGTTGGTCTTTGTACATCTCCCAGGGCATGGCCTCGGGCCATTGGAGGATGACGTCCTCCAGCCCCGGATACCGCTCTTCCATCTCATGGAGGAACTTGATACATCCTTCCGGCTCTCCGCAGTACCAGACCTTCTGCTCGATTCCCTCTTCGATGGTCGGCGCTCGGGATGGCGCGCCCGGGGTGCCCCAGGCGCGGCCTTCTGAGTCGGTGTAGCGGACGAAGCCGAAGGGCGCGAACCACTTGTATCGTTCATCGTGGTAGGGCCGGACTTTGTCCATCGCTTCCCGCTCGCTGTCCCCCAGACAAAATCCGATGCCTAGAGCCATGTCCTTTCCCAACGAGAGATTTCGGCCTTCTTCCGCCGCAAAGTCCTTGTAGGTGTTGAAGAGTTGATTGACCAGCACGTCGCCGGTTAGAGCGACCACACCCTTGATTCCCTTTCTGGCGATGTACTCAAGGGTTCGGCCGCTGGCGACGGGCTGCCAAATCTCCACCGGCGTGTTGATTGGCTTGGGCACCATGGTGATGTCCTGCACTTCGTAACCCCGGAAAGGCACGTGAGCCGGGAGGGAATAGTGCTTCCCTTCGTGGGTGAAGGAATCTTCGTTGAAGCATTTGAAGATAATCTCCATCTGCTCTTCGAAAAGCTCCTTGTTGGCATCGTTATCGATGACTGGGGATCCGAAGGTTTCAACCTCTCGGGACTGATACCCTCTTCCAACTCCGAAAATCAACCTGCCTTTGGTCATGATGTCGGCCATGGCGTAGTCCTCGGCCAGACGGATGGGGTGCCAGTTGGGCACGACGTTGAAGCCGCTGCCAAACTTGAGCTGTTTGGTAATGCCTGCCAGATGAACGCCCTGTAATATCAGATTGGGGAAAACCTCGTAACCCTCCCGCTGGAAGTGGTGCTCGGCGGTCCACATGCAGTAATAGCCAAGCTCGTCCATATGCTTTGCCAGGTTCTCCGCATTGCCGTAGGCCTCGATAAGCTTCTCGTTCGGGTATCGCCGTTCGTCGGCGGGGGTGCCGTCTACACCGGGGTTTTCCAGGTCGATCTGGCCTACGTACAAGACCGAGAATCGCTTAATCATCGTTGNTGCTCCCTTCGCGTTGGTAGTCTCGCNGCAAGCCGGATGNCATGCGGCGGAATTTAAGCGTCAAACTTCCCCATGGAGGTTCCAGTGGGCGGAAATATTATAGCATGGGACATCCGTTCGGCGGAGGCGGAAGCCGTCGTAGAGGGAATTCAGGATGACCGCTTAGGTTCCCGGTGGGTCAGTAAGAGTAGAGAAGGCAATACGAATAGAGCAGCGGCGGCGGCCATGAATATCATGGCGGCAGTTATCACGCCATAGGCGGAAAACAGGGGCATGGGAGCGAAGGCCATGACGGCGAATCCGATGACACTGGACCCCGCCGACCCGGCCAAGGCAACCCCGGTTCCCGACGCCGCAGCCCGCAGCGCCTCCTCCGCACCNTGTCCGCGGCCAAGCTCNTCCCGGAAGCGTTGGGTCATGTGGATCGAGTAGTCGATACCCACCCCGATGGACACGGCGGCGATGGTGGCGGTGACGAAGTTAAGGCTGTAACCGGCGACGTACATGAAGGCGTACAGCCAGGAAACCACTAGGCCAATGGGGATGATGGTGACCACCGCCAAGGTAACCGAACGCATCCAAAAGGCCAGCAGTATCAAGCATGCGGCCACTGCCACCGGGAGAGAAACGTTCAAGGCCCTGGTGGTCGCTTGCAGCGTGGCTTCTCGGGTGAAGGGCGAGCCGGTCAGTCCGACAAAGCTGATGCTGGGAACTTGGCGCATCGGATCCAGATCTTGCTCCAAGGCCTGCCGGGCGGACCCGATGTTGGCTTGTTGCCGGGACCCTAAAACTCCTACCACCAATATGATTTCCTGCTCTCCGGATTGGGAAGGGTCGTAGTGCAAGGTTTCCCGTACCTGGATCGAGTCGTAGACCATGGTACTTTCGTTGAGGGGAACCCCATGTCGGACCATGTAATCAAAAGCGGCCTGTACCTGTCCTGGGCTGTCAGGGATCTGATCCCCGTTTTCGTCGGTTATGTCTACCCGGGACTTGGCTAACACCTGGGAGCGGGCGTAAGGATTCTCGGTTACTCGAGACAGAAGTTGAAACAGGGTTCTGGCGTAGAGGGAAACCTGCCCGTCCTCGGCTTGCCCCAATCTGCTATTTTCGCTCAACCGGTCCAGCAGGTCTCTTATAGCTGCTAGAGATTCCGGGGTTGTCAGGTCGCCACGGATGTAAATGACCGCCGGTTCTCCCGATAACGCCGCAGCGGTGTGCTGGTCCAGTTTGTCGAGGCCGATTACCAGGTCCGATTCGGAATCGAAGAAGTCCTTAACGTCTAGGTTGGGCTCCAATTGGAAGGCCAGCAGCGTAGCAGCCGCGGTCAGGACTGCAGCGATGGGCAGCACGGCCCAGCGGTGGCGGGCCATCTCCAGAACCGCCCCGGCGATGGCAGCCGAAGCCAACCCTGTCGGTGGGGCGGACGTGCTGCCCGCTGATACCGGCTCTTGAGCATCGCCGAAAGCCCGGCCGTGTTGCGGGCTCGACTCTAATCTTCGCTGATCCAGCCGCATAATGACGAGAGGCAGGAACATCCCCATTATGACGTAGCTGGATAGAACCGCTATTCCCGCCCCGATGCCGAAGCCGATGACGGTTTCGATCCCAGATGTCAGGTTGGCCAGGAAGGCGATGCCATCGGAAAGCATAGCTAGGGTCAACGCCCCGATCACCCCGGTGAAGCCAGCCCGCAAGGCCAGAGACGGCTCAGCGACGCGGCGCGTTTCTTCTCTATACCGGGCTACCGCATGAATCAGGAAGTCGACTCCCAGTGAAATCATGGCTATGGGGACAATCAGGTCGAGAATCAAGGATGAACCCAAACCTACCAAGATAGTCAGTCCTTTCAGCCATACGAACAGCATCAATAAGCCCAGGAACGCAAGACCTGCGATACCCAAAGACCGCAGGGTGACACCCACCACCACCAAGACCAGGACCACCGTCGCGGCGATGAACGGAATGGCTGTCTTACCCTGTTCTTGNGACACCAGGTTTACGTCCAGTGCCACGCCCCATAGCTGGTAGCTGGACTGTTCTGTCTGAAGAATCTCCCGTACCCTCCGGTTGAACCGCTCCTTGCCGAGAGTGACGTCGTCGCCGGTCAGGCTGATGGTCAATGGGCCGCCACCTAGCATCTCGTTGTCCGAGGCGACGAAGGCGGAGAAGGCTGCCGAACTCCAAGAATTTATCNCTTGGCCGTCGACAATCTTGGTCTGGAACGAGGCGTCTTTGGACAGGGAACCTCGCAGGGGCCTTCCCGTTGGGCTATCCAGGATGCGGGATATAGCTGCCTTCACCTGGTCATCGGTGGCTGTTTTCAGAGAAGTAGCGGTGCTCGGGTCTAGCAGAAATAGGTTCTGCACTGCGTCGGCGATGGTGTAGATGCCCAGGATCTGGCGTTCGCGGTCCGCATCGTAGCCGGAATACAACAAACTACCCAGGTCCGATGCGCGTAGCTTCCTTTCGTTCTGGTAAAGCTCCCACAGCGGCTGTTGGCGCAGGATGTCTCCCTGCGGGTCTTCAACGATGAAGGTGGTGACGTGGATCCGGGGAGGGAATCGCTGATTGACGGTCTCCAGCAGGTCGAACACCGGACCGCCGGGGTCTTGCGATGCCGGGCCGGGTGGCGCCATGAAGACGATGGGCAGAGCAAAGAGGACCGTCAGCGCCAGCACGGTTCCGATGAACCAACCGGAGTGACGGAGGATGAAGTCGCTGGTCCTACTTGCAAGGACACTCTGGGATGAGGTGCTAAGCACGATAGAGGAGAGTTCGCTGGTACTTCATTCGCCTACTGCACCACGGCGCGGCGTACAAGGTCTTCAATATCGGCGGTGGNGTAGNCTAGTCCTGCCAACACCTCGGCTGTGTGCTGGCCGGTGACGGACCCGGCGTGGCGGACGCGTCCCGGCGTTTCCGACATATGGATCGGTATGCCCACCTGCTTCACCACTCCTTCCGGTATATTGGGAGTTTCTACTTCAATCAACATGCCCCGATGGGCCAACTGGGGGTCGGACAGGACCTCGTCCAGGGAGTAGACCTTGCCGACGGAGATGTCTTTGTCTTGCAAGAAATCGAACCATTCGTCACGAGTTTTGGTTCGGAAAGTCTGCTCCAGAAAGTCGGTGATTTCCTGCTTTTTATCTCCATCGGCAGCGCGGCTATCGGCCAAGTCTTCGCGGCCCAAGGCGGTGCAGAGGTTGCGCCAGAACCAGGGTTCGATGGCGGCGATGGTGAAGTGCTTGCCGTCCTTGGTTTCGTACACGTTGTAGTATGGAGCGCTCCCGTTCAGCGTGGTCGTCCCCCGGCCTGGGACAGTGCCTTGGGCCAACAAGTCGGAAATCATGCCGGCCAGCATGTAAAGAACACCCTCGGTCATCGCGATGTCCAGGTATTGGCCCCGCCCGGTTTTTTGCCGGGCCAGCAGGGCCGCCAGAACAGCAACTGCGCCGCAGAGTCCNCCACCGGCGTAGTCGGCCANCAGGTTTAGGGGAATCGCCGGTTTTTGGTCCTCGGAGTGGCCGATCAACCCCAGCGCCCCTGCCAGGGAGATGTAGTTTATGTCATGCCCCACCATGTTGGCATAGGGGCCGTCCTGGCCGTAGCCGGAGATGGAGCAGTAGACGATTCNNGGGTTAATCTCAGAGATTTTTTGATAACCAACGCCTAACCGGTCGACCACTCCCGGCCGGAAGCCTTCGACCACAACATCCGCCGATTCGNCCAGCCGGTAGAACACATCCCTCGCCTCGGGCTCTTTAAGGTTCAGGGCGATGCTTTGCTTGTTCCGCTGCAANGCGTTGTAGGNGGCGCGGCGCTGTTCGTCCTCCAGGCTTTTAACGCCGAAGATGGACTCTTCATATTCCGCCCGGTCGCCGGTCATGGGTCGCTCCACCATTAGAACGTCGGCCCCCAGATCTCCCAGCACCATGGTGCAAAACATGCCGGGGGTGTTGCGGCAGAAATCCAGAACCTTGATACCTTCCAGGGCTAACATAGATCGCCTCCCAGCCAGNCTCGCGCGCCGGTCAATTATAGACTATGNCCGGAACTGCTGACCGGATAACCAGGTGCGCCGTGAGACNCAGGAAGNTATAATCTTGAGGCTATTATCGGGAAATAAATCGGCGGCGTTTTACAGGAGGTAACCATGGATCTGGGGATAGAGGGCAAGGTAGCGATGATAACCGGGGGCAGCCGGGGGCTGGGCAGACAAGCGGCTCTTTCGCTGGCGAGGGAAGGCTGCAAGGTATCGATCTGCGCCCGGAGCCAGGAACAACTGGNCACTACGGTTGCTGAATTAACTAATCTGGGATACCAGGTTTACGGTACCGCAGCCGACGTTACATCAGAAGAGGATGCCGCCCGCTTTTACCAGGAAACTATCGATAACTTGGGGCAACCCGACATCCTGGTTAACAACGTGGGAGGCCGCAAGGGCACTATATTTGAGGAGACCAGTCTGGAGCTATTCAAAGAGGGTCTGGAACTGAACCTATACAGTGCTTACCGGATGATTGCCTTGGTGCTTCCTCATATGAAGGACCAGAACTGGGGCCGCATCGTCAACATATCGTCNATCTATGGCCGGGAGCACGGCGGCAGCGTCGATTACATGGCGTCCAAGGCTGCGCTCATTGCTCTATCGAAGCACCTGGCATTACAACTGGCGCCGACCAACGTGCGGGTAAACTCCATCGCCCCCGGGTCCATCGACTTCCCCGGAAGCTCTTGGGACCGGTTCCAACAGAACAACACTCCGGAAGTAGTTGCCGAGTTCATAACCCGCAACTTGCCCGCGGGCAAATTTGGCTGGCCGGAACCCATCGGAGAGATGGTCGCCTTCCTGTCCTCGGACCGGGCAGACCTGGTCACCGGCACCTGCATCAACGTGGACGGCGGACAGTCTAAATCGTTGTTTTAGAGCTATCAGCAGTCAGCCCCCACGCGGNCATGTCTGTTCTCCAGATTCGGNCTCCTGACCGCTGATAGCTGATAGCTGACCGCACTATACGTGACTTAGCTTGCCGATAAACTCCCGCCAGGCCGTGACGCACTTGTCCGGGGCGGAGTGTTGGACGTAGCCGCTGGTGCCAGGAATCTCCACCAGGGTGCTATTGGGCAGAAGGTTTGCCATGCCCTGTGTACGGTCCNGCGTGTTGCCGGTGCTGGTNTCGGCGACCAGGATCAGGGTNGGGATGTCGATCTTGGGCAGAATATCCGACAAGTCTTGAGTCGACAGGTAGGCCAGAGTTTCTAGCACCACCCTCTGGGAAGTCTGGGACATCTGGTCGATGTACCACTGGTGATGGGCGGGGTCNGCGCTGGGATCTACGCGCCGCTCTCCGGTCTTCTTTGCCCAAGCGGCTACCCCTTCGTCCTGCACCAGTTTGTAGTATTCCAGGTACGTCGCGACACCGGCGAACTTGTAGGGTGATGTGCAGACGGTTAGGGAATGGAGCCGGTCCGGGTGCTCGTGGGCGAACTGAAGGGAGATAGTGCCGCCCACCGTTTCGCCAACCAAGTGAATCTTCTCCAGACCAAGCCGGTCCAGTAGGCGCAACAGGTCGGTGCTGAAGTTGCTCAGCGACCAATCGTACCCTTCCGGAGGGACGCTGGAGCGGCCGAAGCCCCGGGCGTCCAGCCGCACCACCCGGTACTGGCGGGCTAGAAGAGNCACCCANGCGTACCACAACCGGGAGCTTTTCGCGTTACCGTGATGCAAAACCACCGCCTCCGGCGTACGCCANGGATCGGTGTAATCGTCATCTTCGTAGTACATCTCCAGAGTTTTATCCAGCTTCGCCGTCGGCATTTTTTGCTCCTAATAATCTCAAAGCCGGGATAACCCAAATCACCTCGCGCAAAAAGGCCCCCCTTTACGAAAGGAGGGCTGGGGGATTTCGGCTAACCCTGGCCCGCTAGCTTCTTGACCATGGGCACTGGGTCCGGGTCTCCGGTTAAGTCTTCGTTCCAACCGGCTGACTGGTACTCGATCTGTAGCCGGATTCCGTTGGGATCGTGGAAGTAGTAGGTCTTACCGTACTCCCGCTCGATGATTTCGGTCACCTCTACCCCGTTGTTCTTCAGACGCTGGTAGGCTTCGTCAAACTCGGCCTCGGTCGCCACGGGCAGGGCGAAGTGGTTCAGGTATTGGGGCGTTGCCTCATCTGGCCGCTCGGCTCCGTCGAAGAAGGCGAAGGCGTTGCCGCCGCCAATCTCCACGTTGTAGTGNCTGCGTCCGTCCCCGGTGCGTGAGGTACGGGCCAATCTCATCCCGAGAATGCCACAATAGAACTGGAGTGTTGCTTCCATGTCGTTGGTGTTTANGGCTACGTGGTCGATTCCGGTAGTCTTGAACATGGGCCTTCCTCCTTTTCCTGAATGAGTGTGGCTGGAATTATAAGGTAAAGCGCTCCGATNGGNCAGTGGCCAGTACTAATCAACCAATGGAATGGCGATAGATACGCGCGAAANGTTGCCGTAAACAGCGGTGGTGTGGCCTTTGCCGGTTAGGTCGTCGGCNANCAACACGTCGCCNGGGTTGAAGATGCGCTTGCTGCCGTCGCCCAAGCCAATCTCCGCTTGCCCTTCCAGGGTGATGACGAATTGGCGGCGGGGAGCGACGTGGAAGTCTTGGAATCTGCCCGCCGGATCCCGCCGGAATTGGATACCCGTGGCCCCTTTCATAGCGGTACGTTCTGCTTNCGCGATTTCCTCGTAACCCAGGTCCAACTCCTCCAGATGGGATTCACCATCGGACCCGGTATAAACTCTAACNACCTGCATGTTGCTATCCTCCCGTTAAGCTTTGGAANTCTAAGAACCGGATGGGACCAGCCATCGCAAAGGNTCCCAAATCAGGGCCATGATAGCAACGGCCAAAGAGACCGTCAATCTAGGCGTNAACCCGTATTTAGTGCCTGTTTCCCGGTATCGCACATGTCGAGTAGGCAGCAGCCTTCGCATCTGGGCTTCTTGGCGCAAGCCTCTTTGGCGTGGCGGTCCAACAGGGCATGGTATTCGTTGAACATGGGAGCGTCGGCGGGCAGGTTGTCATGAAACACGGACTGAAGTCGATGATAGTTGTTGGACGGGATATCGCCGCTTATTCCTAAGCGTTGAACGATGCGGTGGGTGTAGGTGTCGATGACGAAAGAGGGCTTCCTGGCGGCGTAAAGGACGATGTCGTCGGCGGTCTCCGGTCCGATGCCGTGTATGGAGAGCAACTCGTCGCGCAGGGGTCCGGTGTCTTGGGATAGCATCTTGTCCAGATCACCAGCGTGGTTGAGTCGAAGGTGGCTGGCGAAGGCTTTGAGTTTCCGGGCCTTGGCGTTGAAGTATCCCGACGGGCGGATGATTGCGCCGAGAGCATCTTCCGTCAGGCTATCTATGGCCTCCAGCGACCAGCAATCGGCTTCTTTCAGGTTGCCTATGGCCATCTCCACGTTGGTCCATGCCGCCGCCTGGGTCAAGATGGCCCCGATTATCACGTCCAAGGACCCGTCGCCGGGCCACCAGCCCTGGGGTCCATAGCTCTGGAACAGCCGCTGATACACCTCCGTTAATACGGCGGGTACGTCCCTTGTAGCCGCTAGCTCCGCGTTCACTGGTTGAACCTTTTCAACTCTTCTCCGCGCCGCCAAAGGAATCACAGTTCCATTGGCAAAAGGTCTGCCAATTCGATGGAGTCATCGGTCACCCGGCACTTGTACGCAAAGGCCTCAACGCCTACGGAAAGGGCGTGGCGGAACGCCTGACCGAACTCCGGGTCGGCGGTTTCGTGGGGGGTGAACGAGTGGACGTCCTCACGCTGTATCACGAAAATCGCGGCCGCTCGGTGACCCATGGCAACGGCCTGCTCCAGGCTTCTCATGTGCTTGGCTCCCCGGATGGTGGGCGAGTCGGGAAATAGGCCGGTGCCGTTCACCACCAGCGTAACCGACTTGGTTTCCACGTAGTATTTGCCCTCGGGACCTTCCAGCATCAGGTCGAGACGGCTCTCTCCGAAAGTGACTTCACGTCTGACATGGGGGTACTCGACAAATTGCGGGAGGCGTTTAAATTCTAGAGCCTCGGCTACCAGAGCATTGGGAAGCCGGGCATCGGCTGAGCACATGGAGAAACCCAGGTCTACCAAGGCTAAGTCGAATTTTGTCTTGCGGTGTTCGGCTGGCTGGGGTTTCAAAAGCACTCGGACGCCGGGTACAAACAACTCGTGCATCCGTCCGGAGTTGGCGACATGAACCATCACCTCTTCGCCTTCAATATCCACCAGCGCTGCGAACCGGTTTAACCGGGTTAGGAAGCGGCCTTCCACCAGATCGGCACCAAGCTGCATGAACGGCCTCAGATCCCGCCTGGGCGTTGCCGGGTACGGCCACCCTGGGCGGAAGAATTATCGATTGGATATAATGTTACCAATCACCTATGGGGCCAGCAACCGGTCCGCCCGACCTATATTAGATTCCATCCAGGCCAAGAAATCTTGACGACCGAACTATGC
>PANP01000006.1 GCA_002708395.1 Dehalococcoidia bacterium | reverse complement strand
CTTTCGCAGGTACTCCTCCAACCGTCGTTTGTCCGCTCGAATCTGCGAGAGAAATGGCCGGCTTACTCCCAACGCAGTAACGGATTTAGAATGACAAAGGGAGCCCTCGGTACGACCACCGTCAGTATATTTAAGCCGGTGCCGCATTAGGTGGACAACTTTCGAGCGCCGACGTAATATTCCCCGTTATGTTCAGTGAGCGTAATTGCTCCAACTGCGTGCTACAAGTGCCGGATGGATATTTTATCTGCTTCAGGTGTGGGCAGAAGCAACCATCTGGATCTCCACTATTGTTCGGAGCTCGATCTGCCCACAACCGGCACAAGCCGCTGATCAAGTGGACTGCGATCGGAGCCGTGGGTGTGATTGTGCTGGCGATTATCTACGCTGTATCTTGACCGTCGGATGAGCAGTCCACTCTGGAATTTCCACAACTGGCGCCGGCGGCTGACTCTGCCAGTCCAGAAGTGGACGGCGTCGCGTTTGCCGACCGGATCATCATGTCAACCCCAGTTGTAGCACCTACGGTATCGGCCCAAGGGCTCCGGCCAACTATTTCTCCAACCGTCAAACCTGATGCCAGATTTATCCGGCTTATCGACCCTCTAGACGAACCCGAATATTATTGTGTAGACCTGCCTCGCACCGGTCGAGGCGTTCGTATTGAGAGTGCTTTACAAGCCCACACCTGCAAGCCCATAGAGACGGCTGCGGATGAACTATTTACAATAAATCATCCCAATGATGGTCAGATCTACATGGAGGCTTACGATCTGTGTGTCGAGGCCGATGGGATGCACAAAGGGTCAGCGTTGCTGCTCAAGGCTTGCTCGGAAACTCGCAGTCAACTCTTTATTTTTGCCGGTAACTCGATACGCCTCAGCAACGACCGCCAAGACGACTTGTGTTTAGCGGTCGCTCCAGGAGAAGGACTTCCTACGGGCGCTCCCAGCCACCTCCGGCGAGCGTTGTCTCTGGAGAGTTGTAGAAGTATTGAGTCCACACTTACAGGATGGACACCAATCCTCACGTATACCCGGTATTGCTACGAATACGACGGATCCAACAATACCAAGTACACATGCGGCGAATGGCCTGAATGACGCAAACCGCGCAGTCAGCAACACTATAAATAGGCTCTTAGGGAGAGGCGGGCTACTCGCCCATGACCCTACGGAAAAACGCTAGGGCGTTGCCGCCGGTGATTTTTATGATGTCCGCGTCGGAATAGCCTCGGGTGATTAGCCCACGGATGATGTTCTTCCCTTCGGCAGGAGATTCCACGCCACTGATTGCGCCCAAGCCTCTCGGCCCGATGCCGGAATCTGTCCCTATGGCCACATGGTCGATACCCAACAAGTTCACCATATAGTCGTAGTGATCCAGCAGGCGTTCGATGCTCAGTTCAGATCCCCAGCTACGAATCACTGATGGTTGCACGGTGACCCCTACGATGCCGCCTTTTTGAGCGCAGGCTACCAACTCCTCGTCCTTCTTCAGCCTCCCCGCAGCGTACTCGCCACCACCCTGTTGCTGACCCAGGGTGTAGGACCCGTCGTGAGTGAAGGCGACCGGGGCCTGGGAGAACTCGATAGCGTCCATCGCCGTGCGAAAAGATGCGTGGGACAGGTCAACCACCATACCCACCTCGTTCATCCGCTGGACGACCTCTATCCCGAACAAACTCAGCCCACCGTCGTACCGCTCATGTTGGCCGTCCCCGATAGAGCTCCTGCGCCGGTAGGTCAGCCCCGCGATCCTGATGCCGGCGTTGTAGAGGACGTCGACACGCTGCAACTCGTTACCGATGGCCAGGTGCTCCACCGTCGGCAAGAACCCCACCTTGCCATGCTGCTTTGCAGCTTCAATATCGCTGGCGTTGCTGACTTTGACAACCTCGTCGTGACGGCGGATGTCTGACAACATCATGCCAATCTCTTCTATGAGGTCTTCGAACCGGATGAAGGACATTTCGTCGGTGTGCAGCATGCCCCGGTAAACACAGGCCGTCCCAACGGCGGTAAACCCTCCGTGGCGCACCGCCTCGTAGCCCCACTCATAGCTGTCACCATGCAGGTACTCAAAGAGCTGGTTGGGATTCTCCGGCTTCACCATCGGGTGCTGATGGAGGTCGATCATCGTCGTCTCCTCCACCAGACGCTGAAATCTCCTTTCCTGATCCTCGTCGAGAGCGACGGCTATCGGCTGGGCCGGAATAACCTGTTTTGCCATTGGGATCGAGTTTGCTACCATCTTAGATCCTCCTTATTATCGGGCCGGGAATCGGCCTTGGGTCTAGGCTAGCCGTGGCCTGTATTCTGTCGATGAAAACGCCCCAACCTAGGCAGAACCTGACCCGCCGCGCCTCTGAAACCTGTAACAGCGCCTCTTCCCGGCTGATGGCGCCCTCCGCCACCATGTCCACTGCGATTTTCACCGCCGCCGGGGGGATGCGCTTGGCATTGCGGGTTTGGAGGATAAACAACCGGCCGTTCTCGATGGTGAATTCGATGTCCTGAGCGTGATGGTAGTGGGTCTCTAACTGGGCAGCCAAATCCATCAACTGTCTCGACGCTTCCGGCATAACGTCCGCCAACGCAGCGATGGGCTGGGGAGTCCGCACCCCGGCAACGACGTCTTCGCCTTGGGCATTGGACAGGAACTCACCGTAGACTTTGCGCTCCCCAGTGGCCGGGTTCCGGGTNNAGAGCACGCCGGTTCCGCTGGTGGGACCANGGTTGCCGTAAACCATGGACATGATGGTCACCNCAGTACCCATTGCGTGGTTANTACCGTTATTGTTGCGGTAAAAGGTGGCACTTGGATTGTTCCAACTGCGAAAGACCGCTTCAGTGGCATGGATGAGTTGGTCCCAAGGGTCGGTGGGGATGTCGGCTCCGGTAGCGCGCCGGATCGCGCTCTTGTAGTCGGAGATTACGTTGTGGAGGGTGTCAGGGGCAAGTTGGTGGTCTTCGGTTACTCTGTCGCGGTCTTTGTGGAGGGTTAGAATCTCCTCGAAAACACCAGGCTCTACCTCCATGACCACATCGGCGTATATCTGTAGAAAGCGGCGATGAGCGTCCAAGGCAGTTCGCAGGTCGCCCATCTCCTCGGCAAGACCCTGGGCGATAGCGTCGTTGATGCCCAGGTTGAGAATCGTGTCCATCATCCCCGGCATGGAGACCCGGGCGCCGGAGCGCACGGATACCAGCAGAGGCCGCTCCAACGAGCCGAACTTTCGCCCCATCGCCTCTTCAATCTGCCCAACACTGCCGCGAATGCTGTCGGTAAGCCCATCTGGCAGCCGGTTACCAAGGTTGAAGTATTCCAGGCAGGTTTCGGTGGATATGACAAAGCCGGGAGGGACAGGAAGCCCCAACCGGAACATCTCGCACAGGTTGCTACCCTTTCCGCCCAGTAGATCGGTCATGGAAGCGTCGCCTTCGCTGAATGCGTACACCAGTTTCTTGAGCCCCGGCTTTCCAGTGACCATCTACTATCTCCTTACCGATTGTTCCCTGCGGGTCTGGGAGGAAGGACGCCGCGACGGTTAGATGATTCGGGGGGACAGAGTCCGATTATAGCCCATCCCTGCGAACGGAAAAGCAGCGGCTGTACGAGGGTGTGGAAAACCAAGTATCATGGTTCAGCGAAAATGTCGATCGATCAAGCGGAGCAAACCTGATGAGAATAGGCGTCATATCGGACACACACAACCCCAGTGTTGGGGCGGAACCGCCGCCGGAGGTAAAGGCTGCATTCCAGAGCGTCGACGTAATCATCCACGCGGGAGATATTTACGTGCCCGCATGCCTTGACTGGCTTGAGGAGATCGCGCCGGTGTACGCCGTTGAATTGGGGGCCGCCGCTCAGTTCAAAGAAGATGCGCGAGTGGTCGATAAGAAACGAGTCATAGAGTTAGAAGGTCACAAAATAGGGTTGACCCACGATCTGATGGTACCTGGGATGGCTCAGGAAATCACCGAGCATAGCCCGCTGTCCAAGCACTTTCCGCCGGACAGCAGCTTATCCGGTGCGCTTGAGACTGTGTTCGATGCCGCCGTCGACGTTGTAATCTTCGGCCACACCCACTACGCAGTGGTTGAGGAGTTCCAAAACATTCTCATGGTGAATCCCGGTAGCCCAGCCCTGCCGAAGCAACTGCGCCGCCTGGGACAGGTCGCTATCTTGGAACTGGAGCCAGGCCAGAAGAGCGCTGAGATATTGAACCTTTCCGCATTCAGCTAGGTTGGTGTGCCAGCGCAGGGCGGAACCTGTGTAGCTCCTCTGGATTCCGGCGTGCGCCGGAAAGACGAAGTTTGGCGGTGGCTCTCTCGTCACTCCCGCGCAGGCGGTAGTCCTGTAGGCTGGGTGGAAAAGGCGTGGCATTTGAAATCGGGGCATTCTCAGGATTCTGGCCGGCGCCGGAATGACGGGGGTGGTGTCAGTAGATAGCCCGCTCCTCGACTAGGAGGTTCGTCTCATCCACGGACAGTCCCAACAACTCCTGATAGACGTACTCATTGTGCTGGCCCAAGACCGGAGCTTCGGTGAGATTGGGCCCTTCTACACCGTCGAACCGCCAAGGGAGACCCGGCAAGTCTCTCAGTTCGCCATCCCTCATCTGAAGCGGTTTGAGGTACCCTGAATCCCTCAACTGAGATTCATCGAACACCCGGCCGATATCCAATGACGGACCGGAGGGCACTCCCGCGTCCTGTAAGAGTCTCATAGCTTCGTAATCCTCGTATTGGATCGTCCATTGGGAGATGGCGGCGTCTAGATCATCTTGATACTTCCGCCGTCCTTCCAGGCTGGCAAACCTTGGGTCTACTCCAAGGTCCGGTCTTTGAATCAAATGGCAGAGTGAGTTCCACTCTTCATCGTTAGTAATCGCGATCGCGACCCAGCGGTCGGACCCGGCGCAGTGATAAACACCGTGGGGNGCATACAATGCGTCCCTGTTTCCCATGAGCTCCGGCACTCTATCATTCATCTGGTAGTCCAGGATCGCCCCCGGGAGCGCGGCGCTCAGTGCTTCGGCCATGGAGAAATCCACGTACTGGCCTTGACCGGTGATAGCCCGGTTGTTGAGCGCAGCGGCGGTAACCATCGCCAACTCCATACCAACCCAAGGGTCAGCCCAAAGACCGCCGGCCACGGGCTCTCCCTGCGGATTACCGGATATTGAGTTCCAACCGGTGTAGTGCTGTAGCAGGCTGCCGTAGGCCACATAGTCCTTGTCCGGTCCTGTATGCCCCGTCCCCGACGAGGACACCATGATTATGTCTGGCCGATGGGCACGAACCACGTCGTAGCTCAACCCAAGCCTTTCTATGACGCCAACAGCGAAGTTCTCAATCACTACATCGGAGATAGCCAGCAACTGCTTGACCAACTCCAACCCCTTTGGGTCGGATATGTTGAGGGAGCAGTAAGACTTGGACTGGTTGTAGGCTTGAAAAGGCGGACTCCCGGTGGAGGGGTCGGGACGCCGCGCGCTGCCCACCTTGATGACTTCCGCACCCATACCAGCTAAAAAACGGGTTGAGGTAGGCCCGGCGATGATCCAACTGAGGTCTACGACCCGGATGCCGTTGAGGGGGAGGTCATTCATGGTCATGCCAGGTTCTCCAGGATCGATCGGTTGTGCTCCCCCAACAAGGGAGCGGGCCGCGCCGCCAGCGACAATTCGGCGTGGGAGAACCGATAGGCGGCTCCAGGGTATTTGAGGGTTCCGGCTTCCGGATGATTCAGTTCAACGAAGAATTCACGCTGGGCCAGATGCTCGTCATGCAGCAGGTCCAGAACGGTGTTGACGGCGAAGCAGGGGATGCGCTGTTCCTGCCCCCACCGGGCAATCTCATGCTTAGAATAATTGCTGCTCCATTCGCTCAGCAGTTTCCACAGGGATGGAGAGTTCCTTTGCCGAGCGTCCCGGGTGGTGTAACGGTCGTCGGTTGCCCACTCCGGATTGCCCATAATTCCCAGCCACCGCTCCCATTGGACATCCTCTCTGGGTGAAACGGCCACGTAGCCGTCCTTGCATGGGAGTATCCCGCCGATAGCGCTAACATTGCCGCCACTTGCGGCTTCTTGCACCTTGGCCAAATCCCTGGGCGGCGCCGGTCTACCATAGGCAGAACTGGCCAGACCGCTGATGTGTTGGTTCACCATCGCCTCGAAGGACGAGATGTCTACCCGGCTACCTTTCCCGGTCATCCTCTTCCGGTACAGGGCCATCAGCGTCGCGGTGGCTGCGGCCATGCCGCCTACCAACTCCGCTTGGTGGCCTCCCGCCCGTATCGGCGGGTTGCTGTCCGGATCCTCGACCGCCCCCAGCAACCCCTGGGCATGGCCGCTCATGTGGTGGATGACCAAGTCGGTAGCCTTGAAGTCCTTGTAAGGACCCCGGTTGCCGAAGGGCGTTACGGACGTGAATATCAGTCCGGGATTGATGCCTCTGAGAGTTTCGTAGCCCAGACCATGGGCTTCCAACGTGTCCGGCGGAGGGTTTTCTATAACTATATCCGCGCCTGCCACCAGGCTTTTAAAAGCCTTAGCTCCGTCATCCGAAGCAAGGTCCAAACTGACGCCGTATTTGTTGATGTTTAGCGCTAGGAATAGGCCGCTCTTCTCCGGATGAGGCGTATCGCCGGGGAAGGGACCGATGCGCCGCGCCTCGTCGCCTTCCGGTGGTTCCACCTTGATAACTTCCGCGCCCATGTGGGCCAGAATCTTCGCGCAATACGGAGCGGAGATTCCTTGTCCGACATCGAGCACCCGCACTCCAGGCAATAATCCGGCCACCATCACCAACCCTTTTTACCGAGAATAAGCGCGACAACCAACTACTGGGCCGTCCGATAGCAGGAATTGTACTTCCATCCCGGAAAATGTTAAATGACTAAACACCGGACCTGAGGTATCGCTTTGCCGGAACATGGGCAGTANTCTACGCAAGATCTGCCTTCCAAACACTTAGCTTAGGCATCGAGCGGGGGCGGGAACATCGGGTTCCCGGATGGGCAGAGGAGTTGGTCTAGCGTTTATTTCCATTAGTTGAGTGGGCCGGGAACGAGATGCTGACCAGCCACGGGGAGGCTGCTCCGGATCCCCTGGATACAGCGATTAAGCCGTTCCCTGACTAGCGTCAGGGAACGGTTGCGTGAGCTATCGCGCCTTTGGCCGGGACGGTCCATTTCTTATCCTATCGTTGCCGGGCCCAACTGCTTCAATCATCAGGATATACGCTCTCCTATCCTGTCCATAGACATTGGTCCGGACTAAATTTTGTTCGGNTATTTCACGTGGTAAATCGACCCATTGAATCTACTAGAGTTCCAACGACTTTCCATGTCGGATGCATAACAGAATGGCCTTTACACATAACAAAGTTATAACGAAGACATTATCAATCACGCTATGAATCAGCCTCGAAGCCGGACTTCCGGGTAGTGTGGTGTAGAATTGGGCCGTCCACGCGGCTCCGGCAATGCTCTTGCTTGAAGCATCTTGCACACTCCCGGGTAAAGCCCATCCGGCAGCGGCATCGGTGACATAGGCGTGGATCAAGCGTAGCCCAGGGACGACCTCGACTCTACATGAATCAAGATTCAGACAAGTTGATGCCCAAGCTAATAAAACAAACAGCGGGATATACGAATCATGACAAACCCAAAAGCAGACCTCCTTGCCCACCTGGAATCCATGGCCGCGAGATATCAGGATCGATGGACACTGTCCGCATGCGGCGTAACCGTTGGCAGGCGGAGCATACCGGCGTTACTAGACAAGAACGCTAACTCACCAGGATCCAACACTGCGTCAGTGCTCCTGATCTCCGGATTATCCGGAAGCGCGGACGACGTTGCTCTGGCTCGTAGAGCTCTCGATTCGACCCCATCCGATGACGCCGGCCCTGGTAATCACATCAGTCTTTCCGCTATCCCCGATTGCAATCCCGATGGCTTAAGAGACCTGTCTACCGGCTATCCTCCCATCGGCGAATTTTTCTATAACGCCGAAGAACCGGAGAAGCGCTATCTGTGGCGGTGGATATGTTTCCTAGCGCCCACTCTGATATTGGAGTTGCGATCCGGGGAGGCGGTGAGTTGGCAGAGTAACGAAGCCGGAAGCAACTTGGCATCAGCGCTGGCCCGTTCCGGGGGCCGTGTAGAAAACGAATCTTTGCTGGACTCCCTGGGCTCTGGTTCCCCCGACGGTCTGGGTCCGATTCCCGGCCTGAGGTTGACCTCGCCACCGGAAAGTCTCGACGACGAGCTTGGCAAGCTATGGAAACTACTTTCGGAACAACCCGGCCTACGTGAANCTTCTCCGGCCCGCCAGGTGTTGGAGGCGCGTAGCGCTCGCTCCCATCTGGAGGTTGCTCATATTCTGGCCTCGGTTTATGGATACCAGTTGGACCCNNTCAACTACACGCAAGGTGTGGGCATCAGCGGCCGCCTCCAGNTATACGAGTTAAGCAAGACNGGGGAATCGCCTGCGTCCGGAATCGTCGATCTGGTGGAACCNTACGTATCGGGGTCTACGCCGATGTTCGGCGAGAGGGTCGGCGGGGCCAATCTTGCGGGCTTGATCTGGGGGCGGGAATTGTCAGCGGCGACCGGCGACCCGCGTTATTCCGATTTAATAGTGGCAGTAGCCAACCGCTACCAGCCCGGGGTTGACGGCGGCGCTCCACCGCCCTGCGACCCAGACTTTCGCACCGAGGACATGTTCATGGCCGGAGCGATGCTCGGCCGAGCGTTCGGAATCACCGGCGAGACCAGGTATCTGGACCTGCTGGTAGGGTTCATCACCGGGGGGAATATACAGCAGGAAAGCGGGCTATTCTGGCACTGCCGGCCAGCGCATTTCTATTGGAGCAGAGGGAACGGCTTTGCCGCCATGGGGCTAACCGAGACGTTGACCTATCTGCCGGAGAACTATCCGGGCCGCGACACCGTGGCGGCGATGTACCGGAAATTGATGGATGGGTTGGTCAAGATTCAAGACCCTTCCGGAATGCTGTCCCAGGTGTTGGACATGCCCGGCTCGTATCAGGAACTGACCGCCACGTGCATGCTGGGCTATTCCATAGCCCGGGGTTTGCGCCGGGGTTGGCTGGGTCCCTCTTATCAAGCGCCGCTGGACCTGGCGTGGCGAGGTGTCTCCCAGCGGGTCGACGACGAAGGAAACGTCGTCGATGGATGCGCCAGCACCGGGGTCCAGGCAACGCTGAACGAATACCTGGACCGTCCGGCTGTCTTCGGCTTTGACGACCGTACCGGCGGCATGGCTTTGTGGTTCGCCTTGGAGATGCACCGGCATCAGGGGTGAAGCTGATACCCGGTTAACTCATCCAGTCGGCCACCCGTTCAGCAATCATGATGGTCGTTGCATTGGTGTTGGCCCGGATGCAGTCAGGCAATACCGAGACATCCACCACTCTTAACCCTTCCAAGCCCCGCACATGGCAATACTGGTCCAAGACGGCCATCGGGTCGGAGTCGGGCCCCATCTTGCAGGTGCCGGATATGTGTTGCGTGGTGGTAACGTTACGCAACAGCCACTGGTCCAGGGTGTCGTCGGAAACTAGATCCTGGGGGGTGGGGCTGATGAGTCCTTCCACGATATCTTTGTATACGTCGTGCTCCAGTAACTTCAGGCATAGGCGCACGCCCTCACGCAACCGTTCCCGGTCCCATGGCTCATCCAGATACCGGTAATCGAGGAAGGGCTGCACGTGAGGATCGGTGGACGCCAGCTTCACTTCACCGGCTCCCACGGCGAGTTCGAGGACGCATGTGAACCGGATTCCTTCGCCCGCCGCCGGATCGCCACCCATGGGGGAGGAGAAGGAAGACGCCAAGATTTGCATGTCGTTGCGGTCGCTGGAGCCAGCTGCCGTGTACCGCAGGGCGAGCTGGCTGCGCGGCGCTTCCGGGTCCAAAGGAAAATCATCCTTTACCCGCACCGGGACCCTTACGTTCGGGTGGTCCCTCAAGTTCTGGCCGACACCGGGAGAGTCTAGCTGGACCGGAATACCCATCTCCTTCAGGTGGTCGGCCGGTCCCACGCCGGACAGCATCAGTATCTGGGGTGAACCGATACCCCCAGCGCTGAGAATGATTTCCTCGCTCTCAACGACGAATATCTCGTCGCCGCTTTGTACCTCAACGCCGGTGGCCCGCTTGCCTTCGAATAGGATCCGGCGGACGGTAACCGCTGAGCGGACGGTCAGGTTCAGCCGGTTCCGCACCGGGTTCAGATAGGTCAGGGAGGTGCTCATTCGCACGCCGTCCGGATTGTTCATGGGGATGGGACCGACGCCCCAGGACTCTGGGTGGTTCATGTCCGGGTCTTCGGGATAACCGTCATCGCGGCAAGCCTGGTAGAACGCGGTTTGCGCCGGTAGCCAGGTCTCACGCGCGTGGCGCCGGACCGGGATGGGGCCGTCGAAGCCATGGAAATCGTCCTTGATGTCCATGTCCGTTTCCTGTTTCCTGAAGTAGGGCAGCGTTTTAACGAAGGACCATTCGTCGTTGCCCCATGCAGCCCAGTTGTCGTAGTCTTCGGGCACGCCCCGGAGGAATACTTGGCCGTTGATGGCGCTGGAACCCCCAACCACCCTGCCCCTTGGGACGGGCATGGTATTGCCCTGCTCCTCGGTCGCTTTACCTGAGAACGCCCAGTTGTGGGGAGCGTCCACCGCCGAAGCAGCTTGGTTATACCCGAACTTCAGGTCGTCAGGGTAGACTTCGAAATTGGGATAATCTGGACCGGATTCTAGCAGCAGCACCGAGCGGTTGGGGTCATCCGTCAAGCGAGTAGCCAGAACACATCCAGCGGACCCCGCTCCGATGATAACGACGTCATACTTCATAACTCTTCCTACCTTGATTTCACGTTTGCCGATGAATCAACTTGAGATGGTGATTCTCAACGCGGGGATGTTACTCTCAAAGTCCGGCGGTTGTCTACCGTTGGCCGGNAGGTAGGGAAATGAGAACTGGAACTCCTCTAGGATGGCCGCATGTTTCACGGCTTTCGGCCTCCCTGCTGATTGGAACCTTGGCTATGCTCGGGTTGGTTGGATGTGCTCAGCAGNCCNCGCTAACCCCGAGTTCCGTTCCAGCTGGGGCTGCAGCGGCTACTTCTATTTCGGCGCCTGAGTCAACAACCGCGACAGACCCCACATCCGCTTCCCAGGGAAGTTCAGAGAGGCCCCCATACCCACGGCAGATATCCCGCCAACACTCTCTGCTTTAGTACCTAAGGCTGCAGTGCGCCCTGACACCAAATCTGAGACACCGGTGACTGTCACAACGCAACTTATGCCCACTGAGGAGATTCCCCCAACTCTCGCCGTACCAACCGACGCAATTCCCGCCGAACCAAAGTTAACGGCCTTCCCGCTTCCAACCGGGTCCCGACCTCACGATGTCGCCCCCGCTCTCGACGGTGGAGTCTGGTACACCGCGCAAGGCTCCGGCGCACTGGGCTGGCTGGATCCGGAGACAGGCCGGACCCGGCATACGCCGTTGGGATCGGGGTCACGTCCCCACGGCGTGATAGTTGGGCCTGATGGAGCGCCCTGGATAACTGACAGCGGGCTGAACGCCATCGTCCGGGTCGACCCGGAGAACCTGTCAGTAGACGTTTTCCCGTTGCCGCCGGACCGCCCCACGCAAACTGGAACACCGCAACCTTCGACAAAAACGGGGTGCTTTGGTTCACCGGGCAAAATAGCGTGTACGGCCGGTTGAACCCAAGTTCCGGGAAGATGAAGGTACTCGATGCGCCCGGAGGCCGCGGTCCCTACGGCATCGCCGCCAGTCCCNATGGGAACGTGTACTACGCGTCTTTGGCTGGCAGTTATGTAGGGCGCATAGATATTGAGTCAGGCCAAGCGACCGCCCTAGACCCTCCGGCACCCGGCCAGGGAGCTAGGCGGGTATGGCCGGATTCCCAAGGGAGGATATGGGTGAGCAAGTGGAACGCCGGGCAAGTCGGGCTATATGACCCATCAGACGACGCGTGGCGGGAGTGGAAACTTCCCGGCCCAGCGCCACGGACCTATTCCGTTTACGTGGACGAAAGAGACATGGTGTGGCTCAGTGACTTCGGCTCCAACTTGGTGCTTCGGTTCGACCCGGAGAACGAAAAATTCGAGGTGTTCGCTCTGACCAGCAACCTCAGCAATGTCAGGCAGATCTTGGGCCGGGTCGGCGAGGTGTGGCTGCCCGAATCCGCAGCGGACCAACTCGTGAGAATCAGATATTAGGGAAGATATCCGGACACGGAACTATTCCGTTTCTAATCATCAGAAAGACTGCCTTACCCGCCGACGACCCTGCCATCCGCTTTGAGTGCAGACCCGGGATTGTATTACCGTAAGGTTCAAAAACACCCCGGAAATAACCCATTTTGGGGAGATTATTCCCCTAAAAAGCCTTTGATTTCCCGAAGAACCAAGTCCGGAAACTCCATCGGTAGGAAGTGGCTGCCGCAGCCCATCGCTTTTACCTGAGACCCGGGCACCACCTTCAAAAAATCCTTCACACCCACATCCTCAAGTTTCTGACCGGTGGGGTAATCTCCCAGCAGCAGCAAGTATTGCCCCCGCAGCCGTTCTATGTATACGGCATCATTGACCCCATCCCGCTGTCCGTAGAAGGACGCTTCCACTGTGGGTTTGCATTTCAATTCCGCCCGGCCGTCCGGCAACAAACGGGTGCCGCCTTCTATGAAATCTCCGAACACTTCATCGGTCCAGTTCTTAAATACCGACCGGTTGCGGTAGGCCTCGTACATCGTCTCCCGGCTTTCCCAGACGGAACGTTTCATCGCCGCCCGCTTCGCCCGCTCTTGAAGCTCCTGGGACGGCGCCGACGCCGGACGAGGCCCCACCCGGGACTCTATTATCACGGACCGGCCAATGATTCCAGGCTGCAACGAATCGGCAATCATAGTGGCCATCCCGCCTAAAGAGTGGCCCACCGTGTCAACGCCCTCCAAGTCCATCTGCCGAATAATCTCGGCCAAGTCTTCCCCCGCCTGGTGAAACGTGAGGTCCTGGTCAGTCGCTTCCGTGTCTCCGTGGCCTCGATGGTCGAAACACATGACATGGAAGTCTTCGGACAAAGCCTTCGCATTGGAGTTCCAAGTGGAAGCGCAAAGGCCAACGGCATGCAACAACAACAAAGGCGGCGCAGTGGAGTTACCCCAGTCGAAATAGTGGTGGTTGATACCTTGCGCCTTGACGAATCTACTTACCGGCTCCAATGACTTCCCCCCAGACAGCGGAATAATGCAGGTCTTACGGCGCATAATTCTATCCCCAGTTTGNTCCGGTGACCACCCATTAATCGCCGGATCAGAAAACTCNCCCTAGTCCAGCTGGCCTTGCCGGATGCATAATTAAGCGCCCATAGATNTAATTTTTGAAATCAACCCAGCCCTTGGCCAAAAGACATCGATCAATCCTTAGCCGATAGCCAGGTGTCATAGAACTGCTGTCGGAGCTGTCGGATAGGTAGGAGATTGCTGCATAGAGAGGCTTATTGATTATCGTTCTGATGGGCGTATCCGGGGCTGGGAAGTCCATCGTAGGCCGACTCCTTGCCGATGCCCTGGGTTGGAGTTTCTACGAAGGCGACGATCTTCATACTCGGTCCAACGTGGACAAGATGGCCCAAGGTATTTCCCTGACCGACGATGACCGTTGGCCCTGGCTGCGCCGGATACGGCTTCTCATCGACGACCTGGTCTCACGTGGCCGGAACGGTGTAGTTGCTTGCTCCGCCCTTAAACAGGCATACCGGGACGAACTGGTTGGGACCAAAGATGACGTGAAGTTGGTCTACCTGAAAGGTAGGTACGGAACCATCATGTCCAGGCTGGAAGACCGGCGGGACCACTTCATGAAGAGCGGCTTACTGGAGAGCCAGTTCCAAGACTTGGAAGAGCCTGACGGCGGCGTCACCGTGAACGTAAGCTCGGACCCCCAAGCTATCGTCGCATCGGTTAAGCAGGCTTTGGGCCTATGATTCTTGCCAGACCCTGCGATGGCGAATTCTCGCTGCAACGCGCAGCTATCCGTCATCAACTCCTCGATCAAGCGTGATAGAATCTGTGACACGCATGAAATCGTATTCATTTTGACGGACGGTCACGCTCCAGGATGGATAGGAGATGACCGTCAGATCAGGACTGGCCCGTTAATATCATGGATTATGTAACGCTAAGAAAAGAAGTTGCCGAGGCCGGACTCCTAGACAGGCAGTACGGCTATTACGCCTTCAAATTTGTTCTTAATTTCGGTTTAGTAGGCTTAAGTTACTTTCTACTTGCAACGATAGACAGCTTCGTTTTTCAACTGTTCAACGCCGCTTTCTTAGCCTTCTCCATCGTACAAGTCGGGTACATCATGCACGATGCTATCCACATGCAGATCTTCAAGGGGAAATGGAAGAACGAATTTGCCGGCATCGTGACCGGCAGCTTGACCATTAATGTCAGCACTTCCTGGGCCGACCTGCACCTTCAGCATCACAAGGCCCCCAACCACTCCGACCTGGACCCGGACGTAAATATGCCGGTGCTGGCATTCTCTGAAGAGCAAGCCTTGATGAAAAGAGGGCTAGCCAGGTTCCTGGTCAAGCGCCAAGCATTTATCTGGTTCCCGTTGTTAACGTCGGTCGCATTTATCATGCGTTTCGGCAACACCTATACGTTGGTGAAAAAACTGACGGGAAAAAATTGGAAGTTCCATGCCATTGAGGCTGTTTTCCTGTTGGCGGGCAGCTCGCTCTACTTCGGGTTCATCTTCACATCGCTCAGCCTACCGCAGGCGCTAACGTTCCTTCTAGTAAACAACGTCCTTACCGGTCTATACATGGGCACGAGCTTCGCCACGAACCACAAAGCGATGCCGTTGATGAAGGAGAGATTGGACTTCCTGCGCATGCAAGTGCTGACGGCCAGAAACATTAAGAGCAACCTGCTGACCGATGTCTGGTACGGCGGCCTGAATTACCAGATAGAGCATCACCTTTTCCCATCCATGCCAAGAAACAACTACGGCAAAGCCAGTAAAATCATCAAGGCCTTCTGCCAGGAGCAGTCCGTTCCCCACTACGAAGCCGGTGTCTTCCGGACATATAAAGAGATCCTGAGCCACTTCCATCAGATCGGCGCCGTACTACGAAGTCCCAACTCCGATACGGAACGTGTAACAGCCGCGAACTGAACGGTCAACAGGGCCCGTTTCCGGACTGGGGAAAAGCTGGCGCCGGGGTCCGTAACCCTATACTCCCAGAGCCAGCCGGTCAACGGCCTTAGCGACTCTCAGACATCTATCTGACGAACTCGGATGCCAGGAGGCCCACGTCAACGTTGTCGACATCGGGCATGGACTTCCTGAGTTCTTTCATTGCACCCGGATCGTAGGATGCGGTCAATTCCTCCAACCTGGGAGCGACCTCTTCGGTGAACAATTTCATCGAACTCAACGTTTCTTCGTAGGTCATGAAACCGGCTTGGCCCATCATAAGCAGATGCCCGAATCCGCCCGAATACTCCCAGAAGTTCTTGATCTGCTGGAATACTTGATCGGGGGTTCCGGAGAAGACGTTGCCCCGGGACAGTTGAGTTTCGAAGCGGGGATCCCGTCGGTCAGGTTCCCCCGGACGAGGTCCTCTGATAAGATTGGCCGCCACTGCCGGTGGATGATATCCCGGGGGATTGTTGAACTGGGGAGCGACTTTATTTGACCTGATGTACCAAAGAAGTTTCTCCGACCCTGCCTGCGCCTCTTCCTCGGTTTTAGCCACATGAACGATGGCTGAATAGGCGAGGCGGTCCAAGGGAGCTTCTTCCCCGTGGGCTTGGAGATAACCTTCCCGGTAACCGTCGAACAGCCTGCGGATATTTGCGTATCCGGAAAGGAAAACCGCACCGATGTGTTTCCGTTGGGCGACCTGCGCAGCGGAGCCGGCGCTGCCCATGGTGACCCAGACCGGGGGATGGGGTTGCTGATAGGGCCGGGGCCAGATATTGACCTGCCGGGCATGGAACCAACGTCCCTCGAAATTGAAGGGGCCGTCATGGGTAGTCCACGCCTTCATTATCAGGTCATGGGCCTCCCACAGCCTTTCCGATCCTCGATAAGGATAGGCGTTGGCCGGAGCAATCTCATAAGGAACGCCGCGAACGAAACCGCAGTCCACACGTCCCCGGGAAAGCACGTCGATGTAGGCCATCTCCTCGGCAACCCGGATGGGTTGCTTTCGATTTACGATGGGATTACCCAGAATCAAGAGACGCGCCTTCTTGGTCTCCCGGGCCAGGATTCCCAGGGCGATGGGGGCCGCCGAAAGCACACACGTGGCAGTTTGGTGATGCTCGTTCAGCATAATCTCCAGTCCCATCTCGTCGGCCGCGCCCCATATGTCCAGATACATGTTGAAAAGGTCTGCGCCCAATTCCGGGTCGAAGTTGCTATTTGGCAAGTTGACTCGGATAGACTCGTAAGCGTCATCGTCGGGAAGATTCGGATAGGCGTTTTCGGTAAAAAACCATGTCTTCATTTTTCTTTCCTATCTCGAGGCGAATTCAGTGAAGTGCTTAACGAAGGCTTCGGGCTGCTCGACGTGGGGAGAATGGGCAGCCTCGGGGATAACCACCATGCTTGCGCCCGGAATCATGTTCCGGAAGGCCTCTCCATAACTTGGAGTCACGACCTCATCGCTTTCTCCCCAGATCAGCAGCGTGGGAATGTCTATGCGGTGCAACCGGTAGGGAAGCTTGGGATTGTGCATGTAGGGTTCCCAGGTATAAAGACCGTGGGCGATTCTGTCCGCAGCGAATGTTTCCAGTTCTTCATCGGTCATCGCTTTCGGATCGGGAGCCTTGGAGACATCGTGCCAGCCAGCCTTAATCAGCTCATCTGGCTGAGTAGCGAAGACATCTGCGATGTCACGATCGAAGCGACCTCCCACCTTGATTCCCACCGAATCCACCAGAACCAGCTTGGAGAATCGCTGGGTGTTGATCGCAGCAATCTCCGCCGCCGCCCAGCCGCCCATAGAGAAGCCCACCAGGATGGTATCGTTCAGGTCCAGATGGTCGATAAGGTCCAGGTAGAGGTAGATCAAGTCCTGAAGATTATCGAAGTGTTCAGGGATGGGCGTGCCGGAAAATCCGGGGTGCACNGGTTGGATGATTTCGTACCGCTCCGCCAGCTGGTTGGCGAAGGGGAACCGGTCGATGGGTCCATCCCCGCCATGAAGGGCGAGGATCCGCGGCCCGGACCCTTTCCGNATCACGGAAAGGTCCACGCCTTTTAATTCNATCGTCGATTTAGTTTCCGTAGTTAGCTCCTTATGAAACCATCAGTCTTTCGAACTCCCCCAATTGTAACACTCGTATTTCCAGTGCCACCTAAGGGTGTAGAATTTACAGCGGCAAGCCACACAAGCATCGGCAAGGAAGTAATACGATGCCCCGATAATACATAAAGGAGCACCAGGATGGAAATAGAGAACAAATTAAAAGCGATGGGACTTGAGCTACCTACCGCAGGGACTCCGCCAGCCGGCCGCGCCGGGGCGGTCAAAGTTGGGAATATCCTATTCGTGGGCGGACACACGGCCGGAGCGTCGCACCGGGGCAAGCTGGGAGCGGAGATATCAGTGGAGCAAGGCTACGAAGCCGCCAAAGAGGCGTGCCTCAACTGTCTGGCCGACGTGAAAGCCTTGATAGGCGACCTGGACAAGGTGAAGCAAGTAGCCAAGCTGCTCTGCATGATTAACGCTGTTCCGGATTTCGGCCAGCAACCCCTGGTTGCCAACGGAGCCACCGATCTGCTGTTCGAGCTATTCGGAGACGCCGGGGCCCACGCTAGGTCCGCCGTGGGCATGGGCTCACTACCCAACGGAGTCTGCATCGAGATTGAGATGATTCTGGAAGTATCGGACTAGCTTTTCNCTCCGAAGGCGAGAGACCTCTGCCATGGCCGAACCCACGGGACAGCTAACGGTTACCTATTACGGNCACTGCGCCTTCCTGTGGGAGACCGGCCAGGGCTCCAGGGNGTTGGCCGACCCCTACCGGAACCGGGAAGACCGCTTCTGGTTCACACGGAAGTTNCCCAAGATTCATTGCGATTTGGGCCTGATTACCCACGCCCACTTCGACCACGACGCTGCGGAACGTCTACCGGAAACCGCTTCCCTGCTCCGGTCGCCAGGCGAACTGAAGTACCAGGACGTCTCAGTTCGTGGCATCGGAGACTTCCACTCGAACCCACGAGGCAACACACCGGATTTCCCCAACGTTATGTACCGGCTGGAGGCTGACGGCCTGCGCTTTCTACATCTTGGCGACAACCGGGCCGATTGGCCGAACGAAGTTACCGATTCGGTGGGCGAAGTTGATGTCTTGATGGTTACGGTGGACGACTCCAATCACCTGCTGACCTACCAAGAAGTTGACTCAATCATAGGCCGGTTACGTCCCAAGGTCGTCATCCCNATGCATTATCAGNTCCCTGGCTTGATTCCAGACTCGGCGGGTCTGTTGCCNGCAGACGGCTGGCTTGCGACACGGCCTCGAGTGAAGCGATTGGGGCGCGACTCTGCTGCCTTCTCAACCCAAGACCTGCCAGACGCCACCGAGATTTGGGTTTTCGATCCATCACCAGATTCATTGGCGGCCCCTTTAGAGGCGCCATGACATCGCAACGGCATCAGGCGGATCTTCGGAGGTTTGGCCGAACTGGTAGAGCGACCAGATAAGTCCGATCCGTACCACTGATACACCCAGATTCGTGCCTAAAAACGACCCGGTTCACTAATCGAAAAAAAGTAGTAGAATAACGGCATGATGGACCTAAAAGTTTGGCTGGGCGAACAAAGTCTAAGCGTTAGGGAATTCGCTCAGGAAATCGACGTGCCGCTCAAGACTGCCCAAGATTGGGTATACCGTGGCGTCGCGCCGTCTGCGGAGAACCAGGACCGGCTTACGGGGTTCATCTATTCCCGTTGTGCCCACCACTGGGTCATTGATGCCGCCAACGGCCACACCAGCCGCGGTGTGTGCAAGCGATGCGAACAAGTTCGGGACTTCGAAAACTCCACCGAGGCGTCGCTTTGGATACCGCCTAAACGCGACGGACAAGTTAAACCTTCTGTCTGACCACCTCGGATTTACTCCTCGTACTTTTTAACTCCTGGCGGTTTGGTGCCGTCGCCCATCTTTCGTCAACGTACCATCCTAGTTATCGGTGCTATTCAACCGGCAGGAATCGCTGTTCGAAAATCCATATCCCTTGGTAGGCCCAGAGTGCCATCAGGGATGGTAGAATGTCGGTCAAATGGACCTTAGAATCACCGCCCATCCAAGCAACATCCCACACGGTGGATACCCGCACGTTGAAGTTTTCCAGGTGATTCGCATCCGACGTGTTCATCCATGGTAGCCCCAGGCAACCCTCGCGCGGAGCATACTCGATAGGCATGCACCATCGGTAGACCCATACTCATCTAACCCAAGGGAGCATCAGAGAATGGCAAGCACCAACTCACGGGCGACGGCAATAGTCAACAGTGTGTCTCTCTCCAGTCAAACGTCAGGCAGCTCTGTGACTCTGCCGGATTATGACAAGCAGCGTGTTGAAGACATCGGGTTCGTAACGGATATGACTCTGGTCCTGATGTGCAACTACGCACAGACTGGACACTTCGGCGGCCCGCTGGCTTACACCGCGTATACCGTCGCCTCCCACTTGATCGGCCCAGAGTTGGGCGGCCTTCGCTACGATTATCGACGGCCCAAACATCCTTACTCCGATAAATTCATGCTGGCGGGCGGTCACAACGCGCCAGTGACCTACGCCCTGTGGATGATTATGGGTGAGGCGATGGCCCGCAAACATGCGCAATCGGGAGACGCCCGTTATCACGTCGACCCGGAAATGGCCATGCTGTCCATCGACGCTTTGGGATTCCGCCGAGGATCCGGAGCATTGAAAAACCTGTTGGAGCAGAACAACCTGGAAGACCATCCTTTGATGGCCCAAGCCAAGATTCGGGGCATCAGGTACCTGGCCGGCCATGCGGAAACAACGGATGTCACCAACGACGTCAATGGGGGGCCTTCAGGCATCGGAATCGCCACCGCCGCCGGCAAAGCCGCCTTCTGGGACATAATGGGGGCACCGGACAGCCTCAAGATTCTGGCCATCGAAGGCGAATTCGCCATGACCTCGGGCCATGCCCAGGAGATGAAAACCTCAGCGGTGGCGCAGCAGGTCGGCAAGCGTTTAAGGATTCTACTCTCTTACAACAATGCGGGAATCGATGATGAACTGATAGGCAGCATCATCAAACCAGAGTACGACGCTTACCGGATACAGGACCAATGGGCTTCATATGGCTGGAACGTCTTGGCACTGGACGACGCCAACGACTACGATCAGGTAGTCGCCGCCCTCAAGACCATGGAAGATTGGGACACCACAGACGATAGACCCATGATAGTCGTTGGCCGAACGGTCAAGGGATGGTGGCCCGCAGCCGACAACGGGACCATCCCCGGATACGGTGACCAGATCGTCAGCTACCAAAGCCACCCTTACGCTTTCCCCATGAACAGCGATTATTTCCAGGCTTTGGCGGCAACCTTCGAGCAGAAATTCGGAGTCGAGTTCCAGGGGATCCACGACGGCGCTGTATCCGACAACAGGGACCGACTGATCCAACTCAAGCAGAACATCGACATCGCCATGTCGGTATTAGACAAAGATGGCCTGGGTGACTGGCTGGCCGAACGGTTAGTGGAGATTGGCGACTCGGTGAACGACGAGTTGCCGTTGCGCTTTGACCGCAACACCGACCCCTTCCTCGACCCCCGTCTGGGCGTCAAAAACTTGCCCATGGAACCACAAGGGGTCACCGTCCGGAACCCAGTATCCGGGGCAGAGAAAGATGTAACAATCACTTTGTTCGAAGAGCCCGGCAAGGTCCGGGGCGCCCGGCGGGCGATTTCCGAGATTATCCGGTGGATGAACTACGTCACGGACAACCGGTTAATCACCGTGGCCGCCGATCTATCCGATTCCATCAACGTTGAAGGCGGGTCCTTCTGGGGCCACTACGACCCGGTGGATAACCCGGCCGCCTCCCGGCTTAAAGCGGTGATTCAGGAAGCCGGTAACGCTTCTACTGCCGTCGGTTTAATCGGTCAATCTGCTTCCCTAGACCCGGATAAACACGTCGGAGTTTGGGCGCTAAGCGGGACGTACGGGGCATTTACGCCGCTGATGTACCTGCCGGCCCGGGTCTGGAGCCAGCAGAACCAGGACAGTCCATTCCGGCTAGGAGTGTTGAACATTCTGGCGGGCCACTCCGGTCCGGAGACCGCCGCCGACGCTCGCACCCACTTTGGCATCTTTTCCCCGCAAGTATGGAAGTTGTTCCCAAGACATCAAGTGATTACNTTNAGCTTCTGGGACTACAACGACGTCGCCTCCGGGTATTTCGCAGCGGTTGAGATTGCGGCACGGGACCCNAAGGTCGGTGTCATCGTTCTTGAGGTGGCCAGGCCCGACTTCCCGGTAGCCGACCGCAATACCTTCGCCGATAAAGACCCCAAAGCAGCGGCCAAAGGCATGTACGTCATAAAGGACTTTGAGCCGGGCAAGCCTAAGCATGGTTATGTCATCGCCCAAGGGTCATCCTCCACGGTGAATCTGGTATCGGTCCTGCCCCGCCTGGCGGAAGAGGGTCTNAACGTAAAAGTAATCTCGGCCATCAGCGAAGAACTATTCCACCGGCAGCCTGAGGCNTACCGGAACTCGGTGCTTCCGCCCGAATCCCGCTACGACCTGATGGTAGTCAGCACCGGCACTCGGCGCGTTTGGCCATTAGAGGATGCTGGTCCGCTGACCGGCGAATACTCCCTGGTATCGGACTGGCACGACGAATGGCTGACCGGTGGGACCGAGTCCGACGTCATCACCGAGGCTCACCTGGACCCCGAGTCCATCTTCCAAGGGATAAAGCGCTTCGCCTCGGACCACGACAGCCGCATCTCCCGCCAGGCAGCCCAACTGGAAAGCCTGCGGTAGTCAGGGCAGTCTAAGGAACTGACCTTGACTGAAGATAGCGCTAGCCTAGTTCGGCGGATGTACGAAGAAGCCTGGAACGCCGGCAGGCTGGAAGTCATTGATGAGATATGCGCTCTGGACTACGTTGGCGTCGGGCCGTATGGCAACGAGATTGGTCCGGAGTCGGTTAAACGCGGCGTCTTCGCCCGCCAAGTAGCGTTCCCCGACATCCACGTTACTATTGAGGACATCATCCAGGCGGGAGACAAAGTCGTCGCCCGCCTGACCTTTCGTGGGACCCACCAAGGCGAGTTTCAGGGAATCCAACCCACCGGCAAAGAGGTCACCTGGACGGGAATCTGGATATACCGTGTCGCCAACGGTCAGTTCGTTGAACGCTGGCACAACTACGACATGCACGGCTTGATGGAGCAGCTAGAGTCCACCCAGACCTAAACGCCCTCATCATTGTCGTGACCACGTGGGTCAATCTCCATCGGTCGTTATGACCGCACCCATTACCCCAAGCAACTACGCCGTATCTGTTAACACTAAGGGATCAACAACGCACCATGAAAATCACCGATATAAAGATAGATGTAATAAGGCGGGAGATTCCGGACACCGGCCTGGACTCAGACTTGGGGCGGTTCGCAGGGACCGTAGAACAGGGATTGCTGCGCATCCACACGGACGAAGGGATAGAAGGAAATTGCTACATCGGGGCATTTCGCGGTGGCGGGCATTCCCATTTCGGTCCCATCCTAAATGTTCTAAAGCCTGAGCTTCTGGGCCGGGAGGCTTCGGACCGGGAATGGCTGTGGAATCGCCTGCCTATATTGAATTCCAGAAGGGGTATCACCAATCAAAATTGGGCTCCGGTGGACGTGGCGCTATGGGATATCACCGGAAAAGCCGCTGAGCTTCCCATCTACAAGCTCTTGGGAACTCAGCGATACCACACCGAGGTTTACGGGACCTACCCTCCCAGGCATGAGTCGCCCGAAGGGTACGTGGAAGAAGCACGCGAAATGGTAGCCAGAGGTTTCCGGGCGTACAAGATACATCCGGGGATGCTAAGCACTCCCGATGTCATTCGTATGGTAACCATGGTCCGGGAAGCCGTGGGTCCGGCCGTTCGGCTGATGCTGGACCCGAACTGCGGTTACGGATACCGCAAAGCTCTGGATATCGGCAGAGCCTTGGATCAGAACGGGTTCCATTGGTTCGAAGATCCGGTCCCTCACTACGACCTCGACGCCATAAAATCGCTGAGCGAACGACTGGATGTACCGTTGTGTATGAGCGACCAGAACCCTAACCAGTTCTTCAACGCCGCCAACATGGTAAGGAACCAATCGACGCGCTTGGTCCGGGGAACGGCGCAAAAACTGGGCATCACCGGATTGAAGAAACTCTGCTCATTGGCGGAGGGCTTCGGCATGAACTGCGAGATAGGAACCGCAGCCAACTCGCTCCTGAACGCCGCCAACCTTCACGTCATCTTCTCAGTTGCCAATTGCGACTACTTCGAATACTGGATGCCCCAAGCCGCCCATCAGTTCGGGCTGGTTGACGACGTACACCTCAACGAAAAAGGGTCGATCGATGCGCCAACCCGTCCGGGGTTGGGTTACGAGCTAGACTGGGATTGGCTAAAATCCCACACCGTCGATACATTGGGTTAGGGGCAGCGTTATGACAGAGAATGCTGGATCGCAGAGCCGGACATTCCGTCTGATGGAAGCGACGATTGAAGAACTGCATGCAGCGATCAAGGCGGGCCAAACGACCTGTGTCGACATCGTGCAGGCCTACTTAGACCGCGTCATCGCCTACAACGGCGTCGCCAGTATGCTGGTCACCCAAGATGGAACTCCGGTTCCCGACGCTCCCGGCGTGGTGCGCGGGAAGCAGGCATTGCGGTTCCCGACAGGGACCATTGCCGCACCGACAATACTGCCAGATCTCGACAAGTACCAAGGCCCTCCGCTGGAATACGGCCGCATGGAGCCAACAGCATCGGATCCTGACGTGTCCCAGCAGTTCGGAATGATTGCCGGGATACCCAACGCCGGGCAGGTAAACGCCCTGGCCACGCTCAATATCCGGGGCGAACGTTCGGTAACATGCCAGGGAGACTTCGATCGTCATGTGAACTACGGCCCCCTTCCCCCCGGCGCGCCTCCCGTATGCGAACACTTCCGCCGTATGCCCGACGCATTGGAGCGGGCCGCTGAGCTGGACGCCCTATATGGAAGCAATCCTGATCTGGAAGACATGCCGATGTACGGCGTCGTGTTTTCCTTCAAGGACCCATTCGACACCAAGGACATGCGATCCACCGGCGGAGGCGACGCCCATTACGACATCGACTTCCCGGCGCGGGATCACCTCCTGGTAGAGCAACTCCGGGACAAGGGCGCGATTATATTCGCCAAGGCGGTAAATACCGAATACAACGGACGAGCCGGTGACCCCGGCGGCCGCAACGACCCGGACAAGGTACTGCCATCGGTGCTGGGTTACCAGCGCAGCACCTGGGCAGGCAACCCCTCCAACCCCTACGACACCACCCGCTCGGCTTCGTTGGGCTCAAGCTCCGGGTCTGCATTGTCGGTCAGCACNAACATGGTGATGGCCAGCCTGGGGGAAGAAACCAGAGCGTCTACCCGTGGCCCGTCCAATCACAATTCCGTGGCGCTGATACTGCCCCACAAGTCGTTAATAGGCTTCGACGGTGGGGCCATAGGCGCAGACATATACTGCGACCGCAGCGGCATCATCTGCCGAACCATCGGCGACTGTGCCAAAGTCTTGGACGCCCTGAAGGACCCGGACGAAGGCTACTACGACCCCCGGGACCCGTTCACCACCGTGCCGCGCTCGTCGGGATTGGGCACGCCCTTCGCGAATCACACGGGGATGACCGGTGCTCCAGGCTCACTTAAGGGTATCCGCATCGGTATCATCAGGGAGTCCATGGTGTTTCCGGCCGGCTCCAAAACGGAGACTCCCATCGTCACTGCCGCCGCACAGGAGATCAAGGAGGTCCTTGGTGACAAGCTCGGGGCGGCGCTGGTGGAGTCGTCCGATCCTCTGTGGGAACGGGACCCAGCCGTTGAGTCCATGAAAACGGATTTCCGCAGCGCCATCGCCCGGTTGGTTCCCGTATTCATGCCGGAGCTGTTATTCCGGCTGGGGCCCGATGGACAGCCCCTCTTCCAAGAATTCGCTGCGGCCATCCTTCCCACCGAATTCATGCCGGGGAAAATCTTCGGCTCGGGCACGATTCAGCCCATCGACTACTTCGTTGCCTTGGCAGACGAGCGCATCGCGTCACCCGTCAATCTGAACATCGCTACCATCCAACAGCAGGAGTTGGCGATGACGTTCAGATACCATATCCCCCAATACCTATCCCGGCGCGCCGCGGACTGGAAGGCGATGGGATTCACCGAATCGCTGGTGGATTTCCCAACCCTCAACCAGCGGTCCAAGTTTTGGGGAGACGACCAACGCGCCGCCTTCAAGAACTGGGAAGAAGTGACCGACCCGCGCAATCCCCTAGGCGAGCGGCAAGGGGTTACTGAGCGAATCATGCTGCGGGAATTGCTGCGCCGGGTGGACATGATGGTGCTGCTGGAGAATCATCTGGATGCCTTGGTCCGCTTACACACGCCCTTCCCGCCGGCCAAGATAGGCGGTCCCAGCCAGCACGGGATCTCCGGCAATCTGCGCCTGGAGTCGTTCAACGGCCCCAACGCCGGCCTGACGGAAGTCTTGATTCCGGCGGGTTATGTCACCACCGTCTACGACCCGGTATTCGAACTCGGTTCCGATGTCAGGCGCTATCTATCTGTCCCTTCCGACGTAGCGACAACCATCCCGGAGCCGGGACTGCCCTTCTCGTTAGTATTTAGGGCCGACCCCGGAAAGGAAGACGTCCTTCTAAAGATAGCCTCAGCTTATGAAGCGGCCTCAAGACGCCGCGTCCCCCCACCGGCATTCGGCCCGCTGGTTGGGTAAGAATCAGAGCTAGTTTTTCCGGGATTCCTGTACAATAAAATGCGTCGCCAAGCGGCTGACCTGGTCTTGGTCAGGTTCAGACATTCTTGGAAAATCACCCAGGCATCGAACTATACGGAGTCCGGTCATCGGACGCCGTTTTCATATCCTTAGGCTTCAGGAGATTTCCTAATGAGCGTTTACTGGAAGGACGTTAACCGGGGGCAGAACCTGGTCCTCAGCGAACAAGAGGGTCAGGAAGAGATAATCGGCGGCTACCGGGACACCAAACGCGGTATCGACGCCTACGCCCAGACTTTTGGCTACGACCCCGACCGTTCCCGGAAGGGGTTCGCCACCATCGAAGACGCCAAGGACTACGTGGAGGCCTTTAAACCGTGGGAACTCCATGACGTTTACGACGTTACCATTGACCGCGAAGGGAATCCCGCTTCAGATTCGGTTTCAACTGCCGCCACCGTCACGTCCGGCCCGTCCGCCGCATCTGCGGAGCCTGTTTCTGACTCGGCTTCAACCGCCACTCATTCCCCATCCGGACAACTCGCCCAAGCTGTCGTTACGGAAGAATCTCCTCGAAAGAGTTGGTGGGAATTCTGGAAGAAGGGCTAGATGGAAGCGGGTGAAGTCTCGTTTCCAATCTTCTATTCCCTCCCTCAACCAGCGCAGCCTGTGCTAACCTGTACCGGATATTTTTCAGGAGTGACAGCCGATGGGTCCATTAGGACTTTCCGTTAATAAACAGGAGCAAGCCTCCCAGGGATATACCCTCTTCACGCCGATGCAAGGACAGACCACATATCTGATCGACATGCGCGGTAACGTCGTTCAGAGATGGGAGCTGCCCTACCGCCCCGGCGACTACGGGTATCTACTGGAGAACGGCAATCTGCTGATGTCGGGCCGCACCAACAAAGGCCCCGTGGAGATCGGGGGCAGGGGCGGCATCATCATGGAGCTGGACTGGGATGGCAATAAGGTTTGGGAGTACGTTGAGGACACACTCCATCACGACTTCNGCCGCATGGACAACGGCAACACCATGGTCCTGGGCTGGGAGCAGGTGCCGCCGGACGTCGAGAAGACGGTCCAGGGCGGCATCGCCGGACCGACGGAGAAGGGCTTGTGGTGCGACTATTTCCGTGAGGTTACGTCTAGCGGAGCAACCGTCTGGGAGTGGCACGGTTTCGAACAACTAGACCCGGTGGCGGACGCCATATGCCACTTGCACCACCGAGACGAGTGGACCCACACGAACACCTGCAAAGTTCTTCCCGACGGCAACATCATTACCAGCTTCCGGTTGCTGGATACGGTTGGCATCATCAGCAAGAGCAGCGGGGAATTTGTCTGGAAGTGGGGCCGGGGAGAACTGGGCCACCAGCACGACCCGCACCTGCTGGAAAACGGCAACGTGCTTATCTTCGACAACGGTTGGCACTCGGCCACCGCGACGATGGCCTCTTCCAGAATCATCGAGATTGATCCCAACAGCAATGAGATTCAGTGGGAGTACAAGACCAAGCCGGGCTGGGATTTCTTCAGCTCTTTCATCAGCGGCTCACAGCGGCAACCCAACGGTAACACTTTGATATGCGAGGGCATGAGAGGACGGATATTCGAGGTTACCACCGGCGGGGAGATTGTCTGGCAATATACCAACCCGTTCTACGGTGATGATGCCCGTTTCGGCCGGTCCAACACTGTTTTCCGGGCATACAGATACGGGCCTGACTTTCCGGGATTCAAGGGCAAGGACTTGGATCCCGGCCGATTCGCCTGGCTGAACCAACTCTACCGGTCTTAACGGACCAGAGGGGTCCTGGATCCGTCTGCCTCGAAAGCCTAGTGGATAGGAATAACAAAGACCCCTAGATGTGATTATTAGGGGTCTTTGTGTTCCGGTCGCCTGACCTGGACTTCAGCCGATCGGTCTCTACCTTTGCCCTGGTTGCAAAAACTTGAATTCTCCGAACATCGTGGCGCTATGGCCGGGGAAAGTACATACGAACTGGTAGATCCCCGCGATCTGACCGGTAAACTTAATCTCCTCCGACTCGCCCGGGCCCAGCAGTTTGGTGTGGGCGATTACCCGGTCATCATCCGGCTTAACCCAAGAGTTGGCCTCCCCCGCCTCAACACCGGCGGCGACGGCGTCTTTGGTTCCTGGTTGCACCAACACCCAGTTGTGTTGGTTGATTGTCGATGCGTTGGTGAAGGTTACCGTCACCGAGTATATGGCCGTTTCTTGCAGGCTGGCTCTGTCGAACTGTATGGTGTCGCCGATCGTGCTGATGTGGGGCCGGGCCCGCTTGCTTTTTGCGACGGAATCCGCGCCCGCCGAGTCCGGGACGGCCGGGGTATCAACTACATCCGTGGCTACCGTGGAGACGGGGGCGGATTCGGCGCCGCCGCAAGCTATGACTGCGATTAATACGATGGAAATCAGTCCCAGCAAGAAATATGCCGGCATTTTCATCGGGTGCCCTCCTGGGTTATTTTATCTCCCTGGTGCACAATGATTCCGAGAGCCGGTTATCGTCCGGCTGAGGTTTTCGCTGGGATTTTATTTCCGTACTCCGACAGCGGGGCCACTCTTGTTTGATCGCCCGTCCCCCGCTGTTATCTGACACCGCGCTTAACATTCCAAGCACACCTCCATCACCCATAGTTATGTTGATTCAAACAACCCATTTACCCCGATTTCCGACCCACCTTCTTCATCCTTGCTCCGGTATGTTTACCTAGCTGAAAAGCTCGCTCTCCGCGCCTCCTCACGCCTATCTTTTCGCTCTGTAAGTGCCGTNATTCTTTGAACAAATATTAATATTTGTTCAAATATGGGCTTGAAATTCGTTGACATAAGCCATTCCCTGTCGATAAGGTCAGGTTGCAATATTATGTCCAATTTTAGTTCGGGGATGGAGAGCAGGAGGAAGTGAAATGATGGTAAGCCAAGAGTTGACCCTAGAGCCGGTGGAAGTTATCGCCGTATCGCAGTGCCACCACCATTGGATAATCGATTCCGCGGAAGGTCCGATAAGCCAAGGGGTTTGCCAGAATTGCCATGAGATTAAAGATTTCCAGAACTCCTTGGTAGAAGCCGAACGAGACTACTAGCCTGATCGGAGGGTGATCCCCTTCGATCATAGAAATTATCTTCTATATAAGGGCTGGATCTCTATGAGGGATTCCGGTCCATCCAGTGGAGTAACTAACGGTTCGAGGCTCCCAAACAGGGCGGTGTCAGAAGATGCCAGCCCATCAAACCGGGCGGCCCGAGCCATAAAACGGGGAGGTTGTTGAAGATGCGAGTACTTTGGATCGGTTTTGGACAAGCCGGTGGAAAATTAGCCAATACAATGATGGAAGTTGACCGGCGCCTGTATAGCGCCATCGCCATCAATACGGAGCAAGCAGACCTGGTTGGTCTGAACCACATCAGAGAAAAAGTTCTCATCGGAAGATACATACTGAAGGGACGGGGCGTCGGCGCCGACATAGAGTTGGCCGCCAACGTAGCTGAAAAAGCCCTATCTCAAATCATGGATAGGATAGAGATCCTGGTACGCCGCCACGACCCGGAAGCTTTCTGGATCGCCGCCGGATTGGGCGGGGGTACGGGAGCCGGGGGTTCCTTCGTCCTAGCCAACGAACTCAAGCGCATCTATAAGAACATACCGGTGTACGGCCTTGGCGTGGTGCCGGCGGTTACCGGCATGCCTTCGGACAAAGAGGCCTTGATTCTAGCCAATACCGTCAAGAGCTTTGAGCTGTGGAACCACTACTTCAACAATATCTTGCTGGTCGACAACCAACAGTACGAACAGCAGATAGTATCCCGGGAATCGGTGGAGAAGTCGTTCCAGCGTATAAACCGAAGCCTGGCTCTTATGTTAACTACCTTGTTAAGCGCGGGCGAGATCAGGCCCTCGCCCCAAGAAGTGTTCAGCTCGTCCGAGATTACCGCCACCTTGGGCAACATCGGCGACATCTCCACCATCGGGTATTGCGGTGAAGACGTCAACTCGAGGGCAAAGCCCTGGAGTAGGAAGATGGAACCGGGCACCCATGAACTGGAGAGCATCATCGAGAGAAGCGTGGAGAAATCGGCGCTTACTTTCCCCTGCGACGTCAGCGGCGCCAGAACTGCCGCATTGATTGTAAAAGGGAGGCCCCAGTATCTGTTCACCCAGGCTATCACCAAGGGAAGGTCTCGCCTGGAAGAACTGACCACGGTGGGCAAGGTTCGCTACGGGGACTACCCGGACAAGAGCAGCAAGGACCTATCAGCCATCACCCTGGTTTCGGGAATCACCGATTTCTCCAGGCTGGACCAGATGAAGCGCCGGGTCCAGGAGTTGGGTGACCCTCAACCAGCACCTCAGACCACTTACGGCAACGGGGTAGCGCAGCCAACCCCGGTATAGCCCCGCCCGCGTCCAGCATCATCGCTTCGCAAGTAAAGACCCTCGGCAGTGCCGAGGGTCTTTTTTTCCTATGCGGAGCCCCAGTAGTTCGCCGCAAAAGATGCTTCCCTAAAGCTGGCCGGTGATATAATGGCCTGAACTAGAATTACGAGAGGTATTCATGCAAAGCAGCGAAATTCGCCTAACCGAGCTATCCCACTGCGCCGGTTGAGCAGCTAAGCTCAGTCTTGAGGACCTGGGTCAGGTCCTGAGTAAACTCCCCCTGGTCACCCATCCGGATTTACTGGTGGGTAATAACACGGGAGACGATGCCGCGGTCTACAGAATCAATGACGAAACTGCCTTGATTCTGACCGTCGACTTTTTCACGCCTATAACCGACGATCCTTACGAGTTCGGTTCCATCGCCGCTGCCAACTCCCTGAGCGACGTTTACGCCATGGGCGGCAAGCCATTGCTAGCATTGAACGTGGTGGGATTCCCTGTCGACTTGGCTAAGGAAATGTTGCCAGACGTGCTACTGGGAGGCCACGACAAGGCGACCGAGGCCGGCTGCATGATTGTTGGCGGGCATACAGTGGACGACGCCGAACCCAAATACGGTCTGTCGGTGGTCGGGATCGTGGAGCCTGGCAAGCAAACCTCCAACGCCGGGGCCCAGCCCGGAGACCAATTGATTCTGACCAAGCCGATAGGCACCGGCATCATTGCCACCGGGGCCAAACAGCAGAAAGTGGACCCGGATGTCATGAAAAATGCCGTGAAAACCATGGCGACACTGAACAAGGCCGCCGCCGAGGCTATGATGGAGGTCGGGGTCAACTCTTGTACTGATGTAACCGGCTTCGGATTGATGGGACACCTGAGGGGTATGGTCAAGGCCAGCGGCGTGGCAGCCCAGATCCGATACAGGGATGTTCCCTTGCTTCCCGGAGCATGGGATCTACTGAATCAGGGAGTTGTACCCGGCGGCACCTATCGGAACATGCAACAAGTGGCTGACACAGTTCTATGGAACGAGGAAATCACCGAAGAACAGAAGCTCATGCTCTGTGACGCCCAGACCTCAGGTGGGTTGCTGATATCCGTGCCTGGATCCAAGGCCAATCAGCTATTGATCCGGCTGCAAGCTGCGGGAGTCCCCATCTCGGCGGTGGTCGGTAAAATCACCGGCGGGGCCGCCGGAACCATTGAGGTAATCCCCTAAAGCTACCCCGGTATCAACGGATACCAAGAATCAACGAGTGAAAAGGCAACCCCCACGATCAGTGGCGGTTGCCAGTGGTAGAGGTGTTGCTTGAAGCGTCCCGACCAAGTAAAACAAGCGCCGGACCAGGGAATGGGAGACCGGGTTCCACCGGGACAGTTCCTGTCCGAGAAGTTCCCGATACTAACCTACGGCTCCGCTCCGAAGGTTGATTTAGAAACCTGGAAGTTCCGCATCTTCGGCCTGGTTGAACAGGAAGTAGAGTTGGATTGGGAACAGTTCACCAAGCTGACCTGGACCACTGTGACGGAAGACTTCCACTGCGTCACTCAATGGAGCTCCCTGGACAATACCTGGGAGGGAGTCACTTTCCGCGACCTGATCGCGTTAGCCCAGCCCAAGCATGAAGCCAAGTTCGTGATGGCGCATTGTTTCGGCGGATACTCCACCAACCTGCCATTGGAAGTAGCCATGGAAGAAGGCATCCTAGCCCACAAGCAGAACGGTGAACCCATCGGAGAAGGCCATGGATGGCCCCTGCGCTTAATCATACCCAGCCGCTACGCTTGGAAAAGCGCCAAATGGCTCAACGGAATCGAACTGCTGGCGGAAGACGCGCCGGGGTTCTGGGAACAACGGGGCTATCACAACAACGGCGACCCGTGGAAAGAGGAGCGGTTCTGGCCGGAGCTGGCCCGCTAGTCCGATCGAAATGGTGCATTCCTCGTGGCGCAAGAAACGTCACCGGGTGCGGTTCAGACATTCTATGACGAGGCGAACGATAATCGTTCGCCTCGTCAACTATGCGGCGTTAGCCTTTGAGTCGCTGTCGGCATAGGGCATCGGGTCTTTTACCTTACGCGGCGCTTCCACGTCTTTCATGAACCCGCACTGTATGCAGCTAGCGAACCTACCGAAGACATCTTCTGTTAGGTACAGGTCTCCCTGGCATCTGGGGCATCCCTTATATTTAATCACCACAACTCACCTCCTCACTGGGCCAGATCTGTGGTACACGTAACCCAATGCGCATTATAATCCTTGACACGCTTTGTATCAAGGTGTATCATACGGACTCGGTAAACGTTTGTTAGCGCTGGCCGAAACCGACACCGGAATGTTCCTGGCCGCCCTAAGGCTGGCAGGGCCGATGAAGCATTATGTAACACCTTGTATTACCGGTATATTACGAATTACTCCCATGATTGGATTCGTCGCAATAAAGCCGGATTCACAACCTGATTATAACACTTAGTTGATTTTCCCAGTCCATAGAACCGGCCACTGTCTCGATAACTTGGAGAGCGATCAGATGTACGAGAGGTCCAGAACTCAAGGGGTTACGGACAACAAATTGCCACCCCAGGCGCCACCGGCGCCCCGGCCTCAACAATCAGAAGTGGCCCGGGTGCGAGAGGAAGACCGGGAGGAGACGCCGGATCAAGCGATGCACATGGAGGGCGTCTACATCATCAGCGTGGCGGCCCGCCTGCTGGATGTCCACCCGCAAACTCTACGGAAATATGAACGGCTAGGCTTAATCAGGCCCGGTCGTACAATAGGGATGTTGCGCCTCTATTCCAGAGACGACATACGTAAGGTACGTCTTATCCAACACCTGTCGGGGAACCTCGGGCTTAACCTGGCCGGTGTGGAATTTGCCCTGGGGATGGTCGACAATCTGTTGACCCTACGCCAACGGTTGGCCGGAACCACTGAGGGAACGCCGGTGGAGCAGGCCGTAGATCAAGAATTTGCCGCCCTCTTTCGCAGCATGGACCTGCCTCTAGACGACTAACGTCCGAGTACCAGAGGATTGTTACCGGACGAATCCATCGCTCCTTGGGAATAATGGATGACGAACGAAAATAACGAAAATACTGAATGGCAGATTCCTCCCGAAGACCCGGAGGCCGTAAAAGCCGACTACAGCGACTTGCCGCTGGAAGATCAGATACCGGCATTGGTGAAAGACTTGGAAGCAGCCCAGCAAGAAGCTAGCACGAACCTAGACCTTGCCCAGCGGGCCCAAGCGGACTTGGTGAACTATAAGCGGCGCTCCGATGAAGAGCGCATCTCCCTAAGTAAGTTCTCCAACTCCCGGCTCATCACCAAGTTGCTTCCGGTGAAAGAGGAATTGGATCTGGCCATCACCCATTCGGGGACAGGCGGAACCGTCGATTCCTGGTTGGAAGGCATCAAGTTGATCCAGCGTAAACTGCTCACCTTGTTGGAGTCGGAGGGAGTGGAAGTCATCGAGGGGGTTGGCGACATATTTAACCCTGTGGAGCACGAAGCTCTGGGCACCGATGAGAGTACCGAGATTCCAGTAGGGCACATCATACAGGTTGTGCGTTCCGGATACCGGCTTCAAGATAGGGTGATTCAGCCGGCCCAGGTAATCGTATCCCGATAGACCCCAAATCAAGACCTATCAATTACAATCAACACACAAGATGAAGGAGAACTCTNATGGCTAAAGTCCTGGGCATCGATCTCGGAACCACCAACTCGGTAGCGGCCGTGATCGAAGCTGGAGAGCCGATAATCGTGGAAAATGCTGAGGGGGCCAGAACGACNCCTTCGGTGATAGCCGTGAACGAGAAGACCGGAGAACGGTATGTAGGCCAGGTGGCCAAACGGCAGGCCGTTACCAACCCGGAAAACACCTTGTTCTCGGTAAAACGTCTCATGGGCCGGAAGTTCTCCGACCCTGAAGTCCAAGCCGCCATAAACCGGCTGCCTTACAAGATAGTCCAAGGCCAAGGCGGAGATGCTCACGTGGAGATGGCCGGTGAGGCCCACGCGCCCGCTCAGATCTCCTCTTTCGTTCTACAGAAAATCAAGCAGGACGCTGAAGCCAAATTGGGTGAGACCATCACCCAAGCTGTGATTACAGTCCCGGCTTACTTCAACGACGCCCAGCGCCAGGCTACCAAAGACGCCGGGACCATCGCCGGCTTGGAAGTACTGCGTATCATCAACGAGCCTACGGCCTCTTCGTTGGCCTACGGTGTGGACAAGGCCAATGAGGAGGCTACGATAGCGGTCTTCGACTTGGGCGGCGGCACCTTCGATATAACCATCCTGCAGATGGGGGATGGCGTCTTCGAGGTTAAGTCCACCAACGGAGACACCTATCTGGGAGGCGACGACTTCGACCAAGAGATACTTGAGTGGTTGATCGGCGAGTTCCGTCAGGAGACCGGTATCGACTTGAGCAAGGACCGGATGGCCCTCCAGCGCCTGCGGGATGCGGCGGAGCGGGCCAAAGTGGACCTGTCCAGCGTGCTTGAAACCGAGATTAACCTGCCGTTCATCACTGCGGATGCCAGCGGACCGGCTCACTTGGTCAAGACTCTAAGCCGCTCCCGATTGGAGCAATTGGTAGCCGGCCTCATCGACCGTACTGAAGGGCCCTGCAAGCAAGCATTGAACGATGCTGGTTTAACTGCCAGCGATATTGACGAAGTAATAGTAGTAGGGGGAATGAGCCGGATGCCCGCGGTTCTGGAGAAAGTCAAAGGCGTATTCGGCAAGGAGCCCAACCGTAACGTCAACCCCGACGAGGCAGTAGCCTTGGGTGCGGCGATACAGGCGGGGGTTCTTTCCGGAGAGGTTGGCGACATCGTCCTGCTGGACGTGACTCCGTTGACCCTGGGCCTGGAGACCTTGGGAAGCGTTCTGACCGAACTCATCCCTCGGAATACCACGATTCCTACGCGGAAGAACGAGACATTCACTACGGCCGCCGACGGGCAGACCAGCGTGGACATTCACGTTCTACAGGGCGAGCGTCCCATGGCCGCCGATAACAAGTCCATCGGCAGGTTTATGTTGGATGGAGTACTGCCGGCGCCCAGGGGCATACCTCAAATCGAGGTGATGTTCGACATCGACGCCAACGGAATCCTCAGTGTGTCGGCCCAGGACAAGGGGACCGGGAAAGAACAGAAAATCGTGATACAGTCCGGATCAGGAATCTCCAAAGAGGATATCGAGCGTATGGTCAATGAGGCCAAGACGCACGAAGCCGAGGACCAGCAGCGCCGGGCGGAGATAGAAACCCGCAACCAAGCCGACTCACTGGTCTACAACACGGAGAAACTGCTCACAGACAATGCGGAGAAGGTCCCCGAGGATTTGAAGACCGAGGTTGAGGCGAAGATTGCCACCTTGAAGGCGGCGATAGAGGCCAACAACGTTGCCGAGATGCAAACTGCCATGACGGACTTGAACGAATCCATGCAACGGCTGGGCGAGGCCGTTTATGCCCAAGCCAGCGAAACTCCCACCGAAGAATCGGCCGAGGGCGGTGAGCCTCCGGAAGAAGGGTCTTCGGACGACGATACGGTGGAAGGCGAGTTCCGAGAAGTCTAAATCAGAGGTCAAATACCGGGGTTGCCACCATACTTGCCAGGGTGTTTCATCTGTTATAATGTGGCAACAGTTCAGACCTCGTAACCGGCAAACCTTAGGTTTAAGCTGATGGAGAGGAAATGAGCGCACAGCAAGACAGTGCGGACCAAGAAGTGATTGAGAGTGGGACTACTGGGGTTGTGGAAGGGATTGATCAGGCTTTGACGCCTCTTCAATATCACTATCTAAGTCTGCTGCAGCGTCTGATTGCGCTGAAGGGCAGCTATCAGACGGATCCAAATTTCGAAGCCTGGATGATGAGCGCGATCAACAAAGCGATTTATTCGACTTTGCGTGATTCTATAGAAGCCAACATCGGCGACGCAGCCAAAGANTTGCTGCGCCGAGAGCATCAAGTAAACTAGGACCGGCGGCTTACTTCGGTCCTTGATCCCCTGATTTAGCGGCCCCGTCCGGGACCGCTAAGCTTCAAAGAGAGTGGGTTGGGAATACCCGCTCTTTGATTCGCTCTACGCTATCTTCGGCGTATTTTCGCGCATCCGACCGCACATCGTCCGGAACACTCGGGGTTACGCTATCCCTCAGGGTACCGTCCCCGATCTGCTCCGCCAGCGACGCCGGTAAAGCATCAGGCCATTCCACATCTAGCATCACGCCATACGCCAAAGCCCACGACCGGGCCACGGCGCTAAGGTCATACCCTCCTCCGCCCAAAGCCAGCCAGGGAATCCCCCACTGGGAAATCTCCTTCACCGCCTCCACGTACCCTCGCGTCGTGATTTGCAGGTGGGTCAAAGGATCGCTGTGGTAGGTGTCTATCCCCAACTGGGTCACCACAACATCCGGAGCGAAGGCCTTGATCAACGGCGGCACAATCTCATAGTAGGCCGCCAGATATATCTCATCGTCAGTGTAGGGATATAAAGGCAGGTTCACCGAGTATCCATCTCCCCGCCCGACGCCAGCCTCTGGAACGAATCCTGTGCCCGGAAACAGGTATTGGCCCGACTCGTGTATAGAAATAGTCAGCACCCGGTCGTCGTCGAAGAACGCCTCTTGGACGCCGTCGCCGTGATGAGCATCGATGTCCAGGTACGCTACCCTTAAGTTCTGCTCCAGCAGGTACTTGATCGCCAACGCCGGATCGTTGAAAACACAGAATCCTGAGGCGTGACCGGCGGAAGCGTGATGAAGACCGCCGGAAATGTTAAAAGCCACATCCACCTGTTTGCTGGCTATCATCTCCGCCGCTAACAGGGAAGCCCCTGAACTCAAGGCGGCGGCATCGTACATCCCCCGATACATCGGGTTGTCGCCTTGGGCGCTGAAGTTGAACCGGCCGGGATCGTATCCGCCAGCTCCCTCACTGAAACTCCGCACCGCTGCGATGTAATCCGTGCTGTGCAGTTTGCCCAGTTCCTCCGCCGTGGCCGGTCTAGGCGGTACCAGCAGTGACGTGTTTTGGTCGAACGCCCCGTAGCTCTGGAGAAGTTCATAGGTGTATTGAAGCCTGACCGGACGCATGGGGTGGTCCCCGCGCAGTTGGTGGTGGGACAGGGCTTCATCGTAGATAAACGCGGCTCGACGGCTCATAGCGCCTCCTGGGACACCTGGGATAATTCGGACTTCATGTTGGCCCAATGGGTCCCCGGCCAGTAGACCCGGCGGCATTCCGGACACTCGAAAAACTTGGGCTGGGTAAGCAAGACGTAGGGCGGAAGCAGGTCTGCCACGTCCTGCTTATCGATGGAATGCAAGGGCTCGTTGCAACATACACAGAGAGAGAATCCGCCGGACAGATCCAACTCCAAGTCCTGGACCAGTTGCTTCAGTTGACTACGCAGATCGTCTTTTTCGATGAGGGCCACCGACATCTGCCCGAGACGCACGACCCGGCGCAGGGCGATCCCGGCGTCTCTGGTCACTAGCACCCGGTTCTCCCTCAATGCTATGCGCACCAACTCATTGTCACCGTTTTCTTTTGGGAAAATCGTGTCGTAGCCCATCGCTCTGAGCCACTTGGCCAAACGGCCCACATTTATGTCGACCACGAATCGGGGTCTCGTCTCCATCTCTCTATTATGTAAACCTTCTGTACCGATTCTTCATGGTCCTGAACGGCCCGTATTATGGAAACCGAGTCTATTGGAATATGGATACCCGGTCAAGGAAATGCGATCCTTGGCATCGTTTTAGCTGCACCACGAAGGGTCTCTCTCCAAAACTGCTCTAAATTCCTCGAAACTCGTTCAGGACATCGTAGGCACCAACATGGCTAATCAAGGTATATTTGCTTTGCAGTATTCTTTCTAGTCTCGCTTGGCCGGTCCAGCTTAGACAACCTCTCACGCTGGAGGGGCGCGGTTATGAGACTTGCGAAGCGCCCATCCAGCGGTTTTACACCGCCGAGGAATGACTCAAGGCGCTGAACCAACATACTGGCAACCTGTACGAGCTAAAGGAGATGGGTGATGTTGAGTGGGTTTGACTCCTCCCTGGATTCAAGATTAAGAGAAGCCGAAGAAGCCGAAAAAGAGCTGATGCGGCTGACACCGGTAGCCGAAGAAGCGCCGAAGCTGCGCCTGGAAAAGGCCAAGGTACAAAAGAGGCAGGAGCGGGAGAGCGCCAAAAGCTCGGCCATGCGAGTGGTTGAACGATCGATGCAATCCGCGACTCAGAAGCAAACAAGGGTGCCGGAACTTCTTGAATCCGCAGGCAAGGCGGTTCAGGCCCTTTATACGCTGATAAAAGAATTGGAAGCCCACAAGAAGGAAGCCACCGATTCCATGGGTATCGTGGACCGGGTGGACTACGAGATTGAAGTCGAAGAAGGGGAGGAGCACGAACTCTCCCTGGACCGGGACCCCAGAGGCTTGGCCTACGCCCTAGCGGCGCGTCATGGGGATATACGAGTCAAGGATCTTCTGGAAGAGCTGTCGCCCGGCTTCGGATTCCTCAAAGGCTGCGACATGTCCGAACCCTTGTACCGTGACGTAGCCAAGTTCGTTCTCCAACACGCTATTGACAACCCGGAAGCGGAAATCAGTGCGATGACCGAGGCTGAGCCTGTAGCAACCAATGGGCGGGCCCAGAACGGAACCAGCACAGCCGTCCAGGATCACGAAGAATAAGTTANCACTTCCCCATGCGCCGTAGGGGCGCATCAAGACCGGTTATTAAAAGGACCTTCCCAATCTTAAGGAAGCCGCAGGCGGCGCGATGTGGGCAGGTCCTTTTAACGTCCTACCCCGTTGTCCAGCCCCACTCCCAATCGCCGTATCCGGGGCATCACTATTCCCAACCCGACCGCCCCGGCGGCCAGCACCAGCCCGTTGGTGAGCAAAGCGATGCGGGAATTGGCCAGACCCGACAGGTAGCCTATCTCCAGTTGCCCGATCGGCGCCATACCTATGCCGACGATCCATGCGCCCATCGCCCGGCCTCGCTGGTCGTTGGGAACGCTTAATTGCAGTAGCGTGTGGTGGAGGATGTCGGTCCCCGTGGCCATTATGTTAATCAAGGTGACGAATACCAGCGCCGACCAATAATTGGGCGATTGGGACAAAAGTATCTCGCCGGCTCCGAACAGAGCCATAAACGTCAGCAACATGACGCCTTGGCGCTTCACCTGTCCCATGGCGGCTCCGGCGAATACGCCCAAGGCGCCGCCGAAGAACCGGAACGCCGTCAAAAGCCCCAATCCCGCCGGACCGACCGCCAGCACCTCTTTGGCCAATATCGGCAACACCACTTGGTGCGAGAAGCCGAAAATCTCGGCCGCTGCGGTAGTAACCATCAATACAGCCAACGCCCGATTGGACCTGATGGCGTTGAAGTAGCTGACCAGGTTTTGCCAAAGCGGCTCTCGCTGTTGCGGGACCGACGCTCCTTCCCGCCGCAGCCAGCAAAGAACCATCAAACCCGCGACGTATCCCACTCCCATGACCATGAAGGCAGGACCGGGCCCCCATCGCTGGATAACTCCCCCCGCCACCAACGCGCCGAAGATTCCCCCTACCCGCTGGGCCATAGAGATTAGAGCGATGCCGTTCAATGCCCCGCCGGAGCCAACGATATCCAGGACAAAAGTCTGCCTGGCGGTCATGTAAAAGGCTTGAAATCCACCCAGAGCCAACGTCGCAAGGAGCAACCCCCAAACGGGCAGGTTGTCGGTGATTCCCAGGACGCCCATCAAACCCGAGACGAGAATCATTCCCATGATAGAGACACGCATCAACGTGCGCCGGTCCATCCGGTCGGTTACCGACCCGGCTAGAAATCCGACTATCAAGTTTGGAGCTGACCGGGCGGCGAATACCGCTCCCACCATGCCGCCCGAGCCGGTCAATTCGAAGACGAGCCACCCCAGCAGCACCTGCTGCATGCCCTGACCCAGTTGATTGGACACCGTGGAGATCCAGAGCACCCGGAAGTCGGAGTATCTCAAGGCGGCCAGCATCTGCCCCATGCGTGACCGGCTGGCGTCAAGAAGTTGTTCGGTAGGACTATCCAAGGTCAGTCATATCCATCAGGTCATTAGTCTTTGGCCGGAACGAATCACGGGGAAGNTCGGAGTCTAACACAGCAGGCAACCAGTCACTTTGGAATCAGTCCAGTCATATCGTCAAGCCTAAGGTGTTCCTCAGAAAGATTTGGCCGCCCCAAAAGCGCCCCCCGTCCACACGGTACTTGAAAATTAGCCCCGTTTCTGGCAATATGTAGGCATGCGTATAGGTGCTTTTGAGTTACACGAGCCGGTCCCAGACCTACAGGATCCCCACGTTTTCGCCATGATTCGCCCCTGGGTGGACGTTGGAAGTGTCGGCACTCTGACACTGAACCGGTTGGAAAGGTACCTCGGCTCCACGGAGTTGGGGAAACTGGCCCGCCCCGGCAACTTCTTCGACTTCACCAGATACCGGCCCACCATGAAAAACGTGGACGGCCGCCGCGAAGTCAAGATACCCAACAGCATCATTCGCTACGCTCAGACGGAAAACGGTCATGACTACCTGTTCTTCCACCTGCTGGAGCCCCACTCCAACGGGGAAGACTATACCGATTCCATCATGGAGTTGATTCAGCACTTCAACGTCAAGAGATACTGCCGGGTAGGGGCGATGTACGACGCCGTTCCTCACACCAGGCCGTTGCTGGTCACGGGCAACCTGGGAGACGTGAAACAGATAAAGCCGGTGGCCAATTTCCGGGTCCGACGCAGTAACTACCAAGGTCCCACCACCATAATGAATCTCCTCAACGAAGGAGTGGACGGTTCGGAGATTGAGTCCATCAACTTCATGGTCCACCTCCCTCAATACGTCCAGCTAGAAGAAGATTACGCCGGCGCCTCCCGCATGATTGAGGTGCTGTCCTCCGTGTATGAAGGAATCCCCTCCGACCTGGCTCCGGTTCGCCGGGGACAGCGGCAGTATCGTGAATTGAGCGCCACCATCGAGCGGAATACTGAACTGAAAGAATTGATTCAGCAGATGGAAGCGCACTACGACGCACAGTTGGACTCGGAAGATGGCAAGACCGAGGAAGTAACGGAGCCAACGGCGAGCTTGTCCCCGGAGATCGAAGCGTTCCTCTCCGAGCTGGGAGGCACGTTAGATTCGGAACCGGAACAGTAACCTCCCAACGCCCTCGCTTCCGAACCGGCAGTCCAGATATCTTCGGCNCACTTCCNGCNTGTTTACAAGATTGTCCTCTGTTACGGTGCCGCCAGCCTCAACTCCCTTGATGCGTTCAATAACGTTGTGCTAGACTTTCCAGGCTCAACACTCGGCGCATCCGCGCCCAACTCTTCATAGAAAGGAACACAAAAGTCGCAAACTATGGTTACACGTCAAGAACCGGCCCAAGGTAAAAAAGGTGTCATATTCTCGGGGATGCGTCCCACCGGGTTGCTCCATCTTGGCAACTACATGGGCGCGTTGCAAAACTGGGTGCATCTCCAAGAAGAGTACGACTGCATCTACTGCGCCGTTGATATCCACGCCCTAACTACTGTTGAGACGCCCGAGGACATCGCCCAGATCCAGCCGAACATCGAGGATATGGTTCTGGATTGGCTGGCCGCCGGTATCGACCCGGAGCGTAGCATCGTCTTCGTCCAGTCCCACGTCCCAGAAGTGATGACTCTGAATTCTCTACTTGCCATGGTAACGCCGTTGGGCTGGCTCATGAGGGTGCCCACCTTCAAAGACAAAGTCCGTCAGATGAGCGAAACCGAAGACACTGTCAATTACGGGCTGGTGGGATATCCGGTCCTGCAAACCGCCGATATCATTCTATATAAGGCCGATACAGTGCCTGTGGGGCAAGACCAAGTGCCCCACTTGGAACTGGCCCGGGAGATTGTGCGGCGCTTCAACAATCGCTTCGGTGAGATTTTTCCCGAACCCCAGGCTAGTCTTACCGAAGACCCTCTAATAGTAGGGTTGGACGGCCAGCAAAAGATGAGCAAGACCCTGGACAATCACTTGGAGCTTGCAGCCACGCCCGAGGAGACAACCCGGCGGGTGCTGACTGCTTTCACCGACCCACAGCGCACCCGCCGGGACATTCCGGGCCGCCCCAACCTGTGCAACGTTTACTCCCTGCACAAGACATTCAGCCCCGCCGCCGAGGTAACCGCCGTCTACGACGAGTGCGTCACCGCCCAACGGGGCTGTGTGGACTGCAAGCGCCACCTGGCCGCCAGTATCAACGGCTACCTGGAGGAACTCCGGGAGCGCCGAGAGTCGATTAAGCAGCGGCCCGGCTACGTCAAAGAGATTCTGGTCGACGGCGCTGCCAAGGCCAGAGCTATCGCCCAAGAGACCATCAAAGAAGTTTATTCCAAGATGGGATTGACCTAGCTATCAGCATTCAGCCGTCAGCTATCAGCTTCTATCGCCAGTGCGGCTGACGGGTTAAGGACTTTTGCGGGATGACTCAGACCCCTTCTGATCAGTTGCCGTTGTCCACTTCGGGCAGGACCGCCATGGATGTCTCCCTAGAGGCCGCCCAGATGGCGGGTGGCATGATTCGGGACAAGTTCAACACTTCGTTCCAGATCAGATTGAAGGGAAGAGCCGACATCGT
>PANP01000005.1 GCA_002708395.1 Dehalococcoidia bacterium | reverse complement strand
GCCTGATGCCGTTTTCCACCACCCGGGAGTCGGTTACTTTGGAATCGTTAAATGCGCAGTAGGGACAATGCATATCTTGTTTGTTTTCTTAAAAAAGTTTCGAATTCATTTAAGAATACTACATACTGTGTAGTTTTTATGTCAAACTACCACCGGTAGTAGCACGATTGTATACTCGGCCATAACCAAAGTCAATAAAAACGTGCCGAAATCCGGCTTCCAGACTCCGAATCCATCGGGATTCGATACATTATGTCTGGCCGAACCAGCTCACAGGCACTCCTAAGCCACTCGCATCACAGTTTTCGGAATACCTGGCGGATGGGGATCGACGAAAACCTGTAACACCGTTTGTGCACTGGGCTTAATAGGTTCTGGTCGATTTTGAGGGNTGCGNAATGGCTTGGATGAGTGGCCCAAATCACATATNTGGTAGGGATCTACCTAGACAAAAAAGTAGAGGCCGCCCCGCGATGGGACGGCCTCGATAAGGTTCTCGGTGGCTATATGTTAATGGTTGCTAAGGAAAGGGTATTAGTGCTGCCCACGCCTCCGAGAATATTCCTCAAATTTAGTGGAGCCACCGGCTCCGGTNAATTTTACCTNTGGCGCTTCCGGAAAAATTCCNGAAGCGCCAGATTTATATACGTCCAGTTAGACTATCGGAAGAATCCCCGGTTCCTGGAGGACGATTGGCGGCGCAGGAAGCTGGGAACGTCTAGTTCCTCTTCACTCTCAGGTATAACATCCTGCAACAACCGTTCTAGGTCAGCCTCGCGAAGGTCGTCGTTCTCGGCCATGACCGGGAAGGACGCGGCTACCATGGTGATTTTAACTTCGTCGTCCAGCTTGGGATCGCGGNAGGTCCCGAAGATAATGTTGGCTTCGGGGTCTGACATGTCCTGGATGACGTTGGCGGCATCCTGAACCTCTTTGAGGCTCAGGGTTGGGCCGCCGCTGACCACGAACAGAATCCTCTTGGCTCCGTCCATGGCGATGTCCAGCAACGGGCTCTTGGTGGCCATCTTGGCCGCTTCCACTGCCCGGTTCTCGCCTTTGCCCCGGCCGATGGCCAGCCAAGCGGGTCCGGCGTTGCTGAGTATGGTCTTCACGTCGGCGAAGTCAACGTTAATCTCTCCGGGAACGGTGACGACCTCAGCGATGGCCTGGATGGCCTGCTGTAGCACTGAGTCGGCCATCTTGAGCGCGTCTTCCCAAGTGAATGTCTGCTCGTTCTGGGTATTCATAGTGAGTAGCCGGTCGTTGGGGATGACGATTACAGTGTCTACATGGTCCCTTAGCCGGGCGATACCCTCTTCGGCGTTTTTACGTCGGCCATTCGCCTCAAATGAAAAGGGCTTGCTTACCACGGCCACGGTCAAAGCGCCCGATTCTTTGGCGATCTGGGCTACCACGGGAGCCGCTCCGGTGCCGGTGCCGCCGCCCATGCCCACGGCCAGGAATACCATGTCGGAACCCTCAACGGCTTTCTCGATCTCCTGACGGCTCTCTTCCGCAGCCTGACGGCCCAGGTCGGGTTGTGCGCCCGAGCCGAGACCCCGAGTCAGGTTCTGGCCGATGGCGATCCGATGAGCTACGTCACACCGGAAAAGGTGTTGGGAGTCCGTATTAACGGCGTAGTATTCGACAACGGGCAATTTTTCTTTGTACATCCGGCTAACGGCGTTGCTTCCGCCTCCGCCGATGCCCAATACTTTAATGTTCGGGACGCCGACGCCTACTTCGGGCANCATGTTCAAAGAATCCAAGTTTTCCCGTGCCGGCTCCCAAGACGCTGAGTTTTCCAATACCATGGTTTCCCCTCCACATCACGAGTTTTATCCTGATTCACGTTGCTTGTTCCAGTATCAATTGGCGTCGCGATTCCAATCTGTTTGTCCATGCGGCGCCACTGCAATAAGGACTTCAGGCTGGGCTAAGCCACAGCGCTTACCCCACTTGAACGCCTTGTTCTTGTTTGCGACCTCCCATAAACCGCTCCCGAAACGACTTGTGTACCCTCGAGCTCCGGTTTCCGTTGCTATAGGAGCGCTTTTCCCCTTGGTGCTTGATTCCCCAAAGCAGCAGTCCCACAGCGGTGGAGGTGCTGGCTTTTTGTAATTGTGTAGGTAGCCCGGCGATTCCCTGAGGATGGGCCAACCTAACCGGACCGCCCAGAGTTTTCAGAGCCAGCTCACGTATCCCGGGCAACTCGGCGCATCCACCGGTGATAACCAGCCCACCGTTTGGAAGTTGGCGTAGTCCGGATTGACGGACGCGCAGGAGAATCTGTTTCAGCATCTCTACGACTCTTGCCTGCAGCGGCTCGCACAGATCCCTTCGCTTGGCGACCCTACGGGGCTGTCCTTGAAAGCTGGGCACTACCACTTCCTCATCGGCCCGGACCAANTCGGGCATCGCATGGCCCCACTTCATCTTTATGTCTTCCGCCAAGAAATAAGGGATGCGCATGGCCACGGCCAAATCTCTGGTGAGTTGATTACCGCCCACCGGTATCACTGCCGAGTACCAGGGATTACCCTGGCGGTAGATGATTAGATCGATGGTTCCCCCGCCGATATCCACCAGCACGGTACCCATCTCTTTTTCGTCGCCGGTCAGAGTCGCCTCGGCCGAAGCCAACGATTCCACCACCAAGCTTCTAACAGAAACCCGGCTGGCCTCTACGGCCTTAACCGTGTTCCTTAGCGTGGCCGCGTCTCCTACTACGACGTGGGATTCTACGTTTATCTGCTTGGCATGAAGTCCGGTGGGATTTCGCACGGCTTCCATACCGTCCACTTCATACCCGATGGGGATCATGTGCAGAATCTCTTGGGTACTCTCCACTTGGGGAAAGGACGACCGGAGCAACTCCTCCAACTGCTGAGACCCAATATCCTCAGTGTCGCTGGGGTTCTCCATCACGTCTTTGGTGTTGAGACAGGTTATGTGGCTACCGCTGACGCCCGCGTACACGCCGGAAATGACTCCCCGGCCGATATAACGCTGGGCTTCTTCCAAGGAGGATTTAACAGCGACCTTAACCTCGTCGATGTTGTCGATTCGGCCCTTCTGCATCCCTTGGGAGGTTACGATTCCTGTTCCCAGAATCTTCAGATCTCCCTCGGCGCCTACTCTTGCCACGATAGAGCAGACCTTATTGCTGCCGATATCTACAGCCGTGTAGAACGTTTCTTTAGACAACTTGCCACCGTCCTTTCATCCTAGTTGGACCCNGTCGGTCCCTTCAGCGGCGCTCTGCTACCCGCATTCGGGCGCTGCGGCTACGTGGGTTACCGGTTACTTCTTCCGGAGTAGGTTTGATTACTCTGCGATTAACCAGATTCACTGTTGGTTCGTGTTCGCAAACGCACACCGGGAATCCGGGAGGGCAGATACACATGGAGGACTCCCGCTGGAGAAACGTCTTCACTATTCTGTCTTCCAAGCTGTGATAGCTAATCACTGCCAGTCTTCCCGACGGTGCCAACAACTCGATAGCCGCCGACAACCCCGCCTCTACGTTGGTTAATTCATCGTTAACTTCGATGCGGAGGGCCTGGAAGGTGCGTGTCGCCGGATGTACCCTACGGCCTTGCCTGGGCGACGGCCCCATGGCTGAAGCGACCAGAGAAGCCAGTTGACCCGTGGAATTGACCGGGCGGTTCCTTACGATGGCCCGGGCGATCCGGCGGGACCTGGGTTCTTCTCCATATTCAAATATCACGTTGGCCAGGTCTTCTTCCGAATAATTGTTGACGACATCGTCAGCGGATAGAGGACCGTTGGGGTCAAAGCGCATATCCAGAGGTTCATCGGTCTGAAAACTGAACCCGTAGCCCGGCGTATCGAGCTGCCGCGAAGACAAACCCAAGTCCATGAGGACGCCGTCCACGCGNTCGAACCCATGCTGGTTGGCCATAGCCACCATCTGGGTGTAGCTACCTTGAAGAGGGATAAAGCGGTCGCCGAATCGCTCCAAGCGATCGGCAGCCCTGGCAAAGGAGCGGGGGTCGCGATCGATACCCAGAACCCGGCCTTCAGGAGTTGAGAGCTGGAGCAGCCCGGAAGAGTGGCCACCTTCGCCCAACGTCGCATCCAAATAGATGCCGCCGGGATGAACCAGTAGGCGCTCCAGCGTTTCCGCAAGGAGGACCGGCAGGTGGAAGCCCTGATTTTGGTCAACGGGACCGGTGGACTGTGTCACACCGCCACTCCAANGGCCATCAAAAGGCTTTTCAATTGTCGATNCCGCAAGAACCACCGTNTCTCCCAGAATGGCAATCCTCGGTCCTATCGGGGACCTGCAACTGCCGTTTTCAAACTGGTTTAGCTGCCCTATGAGTTACCAGGGGATAAAATCGAGATCCANGTATCTCCCCTGACACCCTAAAGGGACTGCCGTTCCGGGATACATCGGCTCTCCTGCGAAATCGTCAGGTTAGCCTAGATTGGCCGGGCGCCGGTCGAAGTGCTCGGCCTGCGTCGGCGTTGATGCGTCAAGGAGATGGGGCTTTCGTCCGCCAAACCCTTTATCCACATCATTTGCGCAAACTTACCAATCCGGGTATGTAAATGTCAACGGTTTTTAAGAATCTTTTTAAACCTTTTTTATGTTTTTACCAATTTTGGTCGTTTTCCCAATACTGCGGGAGGATTGCCGACCCCGNGGCATGGGACCATCACCGCACTTTATATATAATGAAAGGGCGGAGTGGGCGGGCAAGTGTCATAGCCCCAACNTCTGAATCCNAACCGGACGCCAGGCCATCCACGCCGCCCAGTCAAGGCCGCGAGGCCGGAAACCTATTAACGAAGGGGTGGTTATGCTATACTGNGCCATATTCCCAGTTCAGAAGTAGTCGTTGGTGTGGGGATGGGCGGGCAGTGTTCACTACTCTCGGCATTTCGCACATCAGCATCCCGTATAGCGGTATCTCTATGGAACGGAGTTAGCCAACGGTGATCGTCACCAAGGAGTCCGAAACCCCCACAGATATCACTCTCAATGTATCCATGGCGTCCGAGGACGAAGAGCCCTTCATCGGTCGGTCTTACCGCCGGTTGGCGAGCAGGGTCAAGATTCCAGGGTTCCGCCCTGGTAAAGCCCCCAGGTCAATAGTAGAAAGCCATCTGGGCCGCACCGCACTGGTTCAAGAGGCACTGGAGTTCATGATTCCGGAGACTCTGAATCAAGTCCTGAGCGATGAATCGATTCAGGCCTATGCCGACCCCCAGTTGGAACTATTGGAGATTGAACCGGTTTCGTTCAAGGCGATTGTTCCTCTGGAACCCCTAGTAGATCTGGGAGATTTCCGCAGTATCCACGTTGACCGGGAGCCAGTGGAAGTCACAGAAGAACAGGTGGACGAAGTCGTCGAACAGCTTCGGAACGAATCCGCCCCCTGGGATCCGGTGGAACGCCCCGTCCAATTCGGCGACCTGCTGAACTTGAACGTCGACGGCACCATTGAAGGGGACCAAGCCATAAACGACAAAGGTGTCGACTTCATACCTGAAAAAGAAAATCCCATGCCCATGCCCGGCTTCTCAGCAGCCCTGGTGGGCATGACCGCCGGTGAAACCAAAGAGCTTTCACTCTTCGTTCCCGACGACCACAACCAGGAAGAGTACGCCGGCAAGGAATGCCAATTCAAAGTCGAAGTGCTCTCCATCAAAGAGAAGCTACTCCCCGAATTGGACGATGAATTCGCCAAGGGAATCAGAGACGGTTACGAAAGCCTGGAGGCACTAAAAGACTTCGTGCGCCAGCGTATAAAGGATGACGGCGAAGCCTCCGCGGATCGCCAGGCTCAGGAAGCCAGCGTGCAGGAGTTGCTCAAGACAGCCTCTGTCCAAGCCTCGGACCTGATTTACCAGCGCGAACTGGACCACATGTACGAAGAACGCGAGCGATCCTTGCGCAGCCAGCGTATGGACATGGATACCTATCTCGGCTACATCGGAAAGACAGGCGAGGAATGGCGGGAGGAACTGCGGCCCAGAGCCGAGGAGCGGCTTAACACCTACTTGGTGCTAAGAAAGCTGGCTGAGGAAGAAAGCATCGAAATCTCCCCCGAAGACATTCAATCTGAGATAGACACCATCGTTGTCAATGCAGGCGATTCTGAGGAAACGATGAGAAATACTCTCTCCTCGGAAAGTGCCCACGAGTCCATCCGATCGTCCTTGGTGAACCGCCAAGTGATGGCCCGTTTACTAGAAATAACCGGCGCCGCGGCCCCTGGCTCAACCGATCAACCTGCCAATGAGGAAGAGGCCGAGGACTCCCAAGAAGAATCAGATGCGGCCGGTTCGCCGGACTCTGAAGAACCAGAACAAGGAGCAGAGCCAGATGCTTAATTACCCCCAAGACTCATCGATGAACCAGGTAAGTAACTTTGGCCAACAGGCCGGAGATAACGGATTATTCGTTCCCCAGAACATCATTCCCATGGTCATTGAGACCAGTCCTCGGGGGGAACGGGCATTCGATATCTACTCCCTTCTACTTAAAGAGCGAATCATCTTCTTGGGCACGCAGATCCACGACCAGATGGCGAACGTGATTATCGCCCAGCTCCTGTTCCTAGANCGGGAAGACCCTGACAAGAGCATAAGCATATACATCAATAGCCCCGGTGGCGTCATCAGTTCCGGATTGGCGATCTACGATACGATGCAACTGATTAAACCGGAAGTGTCCACCATTTGCCTGGGCATGACCGCCAGCATGGCCACCATATTGCTCGCCGGCGGAGCCAAAGGAAAGCGGTACGCTTTGCCCAATTCCACTATCCACATGCACCAAGCGATGGGTGGCGCACAGGGTCAGGCCAGTGACATCGAGATCGCAGCTCGGGAGATTCTCCGGTTACAGGATTCGATACGTACCCTACTGGTCAAGCATACTGGGCAGACCTACGACAAGATTACCCGTGATACCGACCGGGATTTCTACCTCACCTCAGAGCAAGCCGTAGAATATTCCTTGGTCGATGAGATTCTTGGTGCCGCACCAGCCGAAGAGAATGGCACCGGTGAAGGTGACAAGACCTAGTCCTGAACGACTCAAAGGCGATTCGATATAGCAAATTACATCCATTCGGCCTGCCCTAAGGCTCCGATTACAATTGATGCACGGCAGACAAGGCGAACCCTAGGGTCGAAGGCATTGGAGTTGAATTCATAGATATCTTCGTAGTTCCGGGGGTGAGTGGTGGCCAGCAATAAAAATGCGCCTAGGCTTTCCCAGTGTTCGTTCTGCGAGAAAGCCCAGGCAAGGTCCCGAATGGTGATGGCTGGACAGGGAAGGGCGGCGGTCTGCTACGATTGTATCCAAGTTCTAGGCCAGTTGGTTGAAGACGAGGCCCCAAAGAAAAAGGTAGCGCGGGAAGATAACGGCCCACTGGTTCCTCGAAAGATCTACTCCAATCTAGATACGTATGTTGTCGCTCAGGAACGCGCCAAAAAGATACTGAGCGTGGCCGTCTACAACCACTTCAAGCGTATATGGAACGGCAAGAACTCCTCGGATATAGAACTCCAAAAGACCAACATTCTGCTTATGGGTCCCACCGGTTGCGGCAAGACCCTTCTGGCGGAAACCCTAGCACGCACTTTGGATGTCCCGTTCGCTGTTTGCGATGCCACGTCGCTTACCGAGTCTGGATATGTGGGGGAGGATGTGGAAAACATCCTCCTCCGTTTGATTCAGGCAGCCGATTGGGATGTCTCCCGAGCCGAGCACGGCATCATCTACATCGACGAGTTGGATAAAATCGCCCGGAAAGAGGGCGTGAACCGCTCCATCACCAGAGACGTATCCGGCGAAGGCGTCCAGCAAGAGCTGTTGAAGATTATCGAAGGATGCGTCGCCAACGTGCCGCCCCAGGGGGGCCGTAAACACCCGCACCAGGAATTTCTACAGATCGACACTCGCAACGTCCTGTTTATCTGTGGTGGCGCCTTTGATGGCTTGGACGAGATTGTCTCTAAAAGACTGGTCTCCAGCTCCTCCCGTGTCGGCTTCCTCGCCAGCGGCCGGAATGGGGAACAAGAGCCTAATAATCACCTGAGCGAAGTCACACCGGACGACCTCCTCCAGTTCGGATTTATTCCGGAAATGGTAGGGCGGCTGCCGGTAACCGTGTCGCTGGAACCCTTGGACAAAGACTCTCTGATCCGGGTGCTTACCGAGCCAAAGAACGCCATCGTAAAGCAGTACCAACAGTTATTCAGCATGGACGGGGTAGAGCTGGAGTTCACTTCCGAAGGGTTGGAAGCCGGCGCTGAACGGGCATTGGCTCATCAGACCGGGGCCAGGAGCCTGCGTTACATCATAGAAGAGACTTTGCTTGACGTGATGTACGAACTTCCTTCGTTGACCGATATCGTGCGGTGCGTGGTGGGACGGGAGGCGGTGGAAGGCAAGGCCGACCCTGCACTAATCACGGAGTCCGGCGAGACTCTGGACATCGACTTGGGGTTGGTGGAAAAGTCGGCTTAGGCATCGCCTGCCGCCGAATCCTCCGCCATCGCCCGCTGTATCTCCGGGTCCAAGCAGATTCCGGGGAAAGCCCCCGTCTCCGAACCGCCAGGTGCTGCCCCATATAACACCCGACCGTCCCTGATGTTTACGCGGCCATCGGCCACGGCCCGTAGCGTTTCAAACAACAGATAGGGCTCTCTTTGGTATTCGGCCTGCCTAATCATCTGAAACAGGGCAAACTCCTCTCCCACTTCCATCGTAACCTTATCCAGATCGCCCTGCTCCGCAGCCAGCCATTGTTCATCGATCTGCGGCCCGGTCAGCGGCACCGTGCAATAGGAAATCAGAGGACCTCTGTCCACCTCTTCTGTCGCCAGGTGAATCATAGCGCCCGTCCTATCCGCCCGAGTCTCGATCAAACGCCAAACCACTTCCTGCCAGGTGCCGATGGGACCGTCGGGAAGCGCAGGATGCAGATTCAGCATCGGATATTGACGGCTCATGGGGCCGCCGACAATCAGCATATATCCGGCCAGCACGCAGATGTCGGGTTGANAGCCGCTCAGCAATTCCATCACCCGGCCGTCATATTCGGCGCGATGATCGGCNAAACGCCCCCCCATCTCCCGACGGAACTTGTTGGAAGATAGGGTAGCCACATTCAATCCGTAATCCCCGNCTAGCNCAAAAAACTGGTCTGAGCCTTCGGTCTCACCAGGCTCCCGGTTGCTGAAAACGAACTGGATGCGGGCGTCTAGGAGCCCTTTTTCCAACCGGTCCTGAACGAATCTCAACAAACCCTGAGAGCCAGGGCCTCTACCGGTGGAGAACCAGCCGATGTTAAGCATATCCACCCATCATCCAACGCAGCGGAACCTACACTTGCGGGTCCCACTCCTCCTCATCGGAAGCCAGCGCGAAACTGTCTTTAAGGTTGGTGATTTTCAGTTCAGCCTCGTCCAGCAGTTGGTTGCAACGCCGGACCAAGTTCATGCCTTCTTCGTAGCGAGCAGTGGCGTCGGCAAGGCTCAAGCCGCCGTCGTCCAGAGACTCGGCCATTTCATTCAAACGCTGGAACGCCTCTTCAAAGGAGAGGGTTTCCAGGTCTTTCTGGGACTGGGGTTCTTTTGTATCAGCCATATCCAAGGCCTCCCAGGCATCACCTGAGAAAGTATATTACTTATGCCGCCCCGTTAGGAGAATCCTACCAGGTCGATCTTGGGGTGGGAAACATTAACGAATTAAGGCGCGTTTAGAGCAAGCGCTCCATCCCAGCGGCGGTGGCGCCAGCCTTTTTTCTCTTAGCCGGTTGGGGTTTGGCAGTCCCGCCCGCAGTGGCGTCAACGATACCATCACTGACGGTGATTGAGAGCGAATCGCCAACTTCAACCTGTCCGGCCTTAGTTACGACATCGCCCGCTGTCCCCTTCTGTACCACCGAATAGCCTCGGCGCAGGGTGGCAACGGGGTCCAGCGTCCGGATCCGGTCCTGCCGGTTTTCGACCTGTANCCGGGTCAACTTCAGCCGGTTGACGAGGGCTATTCCTGCGCTGCGAGCAACATCATCAACCCGGCGCCGCCAGTTGTTGGTATCGGGCAAGATGCCTTCGAGAATCCCAGACATTCTGGCCACATCGGACCGCCTGGAATCCGCATGATAGGCCCAGATCCGGTCGAAGTACCCTAAAATCTCATCCAACTGCTGTCTCAGCACATATTGGTCCGGGACCACAATCTCCGCTGCGGCGGAAGGCGTGGGTGCTCTCAAGTCAGCCACGCGGTCGGAGATGGTGAAGTCGGTTTCATGACCGATGGCACTGACGGTTGGGATGCGGCTGGCATAGATGGCTCTGGCTACTTCTTCCTCGTTGAAAGGCCACAACTCTTCCAGGGCCCCACCGCCTCGGGCCAGCACTATGACGTCGGCTCGACCGTCCCGGTTGAGACCCTCTATAGCAGCCACTAACTCACCGGCGGCATTCGGACCCTGAACCAACGATGGAGCAAGCAGAAGCTCCGCCAATGGGTAGCGCCTCCGGAGAACGTTCTGGATGTCATGGAGCACGGCGCCCGACGGAGAGGTAACCACGCCAATAACCTTGGGGAACAGGGGCAGAGACCTCTTTCGGGACTGCTCAAACAACCCCTCGGCTTCCAGGCGCAGGGTCAAGCGTTCCAATTCCAGGGCTAGCTCGCCCACACCAGCGGCCATCGCCAGGTCCACCATGAAGTCGGTGGACCCCCGGGGCTCGTAGAACTGGAGCCGTCCATGGGCTAGAACTGCGGATCCGCTGGCCAGCAACTCAGCTCCCGGCTGACCGCGAAACATGACGCAGTTAAGTAAGGCTTGGTCGTCCTTCAAGGAGAAATAGGAGTGTCCAGCGGAAGAAACCCGAAGGTTGGAAACCTCGCCCTCCACCAGCACGTCGGCCAGCAGAGGGTCGTTTTCCAGAACCTCTTTTACATGTTGCGAGACTTGGCTGACCGTGTAAACAGCCACTAGGCTAGCTGCTGACTCGCTCGGTATATTCTCCGGTGCGCGTATCCACTTTTATTATGTTGCCGGGAGCGATAAACGTCGGCACAGTCACCCGCAGGCCGGTTTCAAGGGTTGCAGGCTTGGTGCCTCCCTGGGCGGTATTTCCCTGGAAATTCGGTGGGGTTTCCTTAACTTCCAGATCGACATGGGTCGGAAGATTGAGGCTGATTACTTTCCCTTTGTAAAAGACCGCTTCAACCATCATCTGCTCTTTCAAGTAATCAAGGGACTTGCCCAATTGGGCCGAGTCCAAATCATATTGGTCGAACGTCTCTTGGTCCAGGAAGTAGTAGTAATCCCCGTCGGTGTACATATACTGGGTCGGCCGGTTCTCGATGTCAGCCGCGGAGAACGAGGTATCGTATCGCTGGAAAGTCTTTTCTACAACCGCACCGGTCAACAGATTCTTCATCTTTAATCTGGTAACCGGAGCGCGCTGCTGCATCTTGTGGCGTTCGTAATCCATGATTTGCCAGGGCGCGTCTTCGAATTCGATGACGGTGCCCTTGCTTAGGTTGCTAAAGTTGATGCTCATTCGAACNTTCCTCCCATTCGCCTGCCTTCAACCGATAACTGACAGCTATTAACCAACGACTGAGCCCGCCTACTTGGAGGCTTTGCTCAGTACTTTTGCTCCACCAGCTTCCAAAACGACGATATCTTCGATCCGTACACCGCCCCAACCGGGTAGATAGATGCCCGGCTCGACCGTGAAGACCATGTTCGGCTCCAAGGTATCCTGGGACCGTGGGCCCACGCCGGGCCTCTCATGGACCTTTAAACCGACGCCATGGCCCAGACTATGGCCGAAGTTGTCTCCGTAGCCAGCATCTGAGATGACCATGCGGGATAAACCGTCGCAATCTTCNCCGGTCATGCCCGATCTTACGGTGTTGATGGCGATGAGTTGCGCTCCCAGCACGATGTCATAAATCTTGTTGAAAGTCTCATCGGGTTCCCCCACCACCACTGTTCGGGTAATGTCTGAGCAATACCCGTCAGCTATGGCCCCCATGTCGATGACTATGGGTTCACCCGCTTGAATAGGCCGGTCCGACGGCATGTGATGGGCCATCGCTCCATTAGGACCGGAGGCCACGATGGTTTCGAAACTCAGACCGTCGGCGCCGGACTCCCGCATCGCCTTTTCCATGCGCCAGGCGACTTCCTTCTCGGTCATTCCCACTTTAATCGTGGGGCAAACAGCTTCCATCGCTGCATCCGAGGCATCGATAGCCTTCTGCAGCAATGCAATCTCTTGGCCGTCTTTTATAACCCGATGCTCTTCAGCGATGCCAGAGGCCGCTACTAGCGAGACTTTGCCGAGGTTCCCGTCCTGCTTCAGCGCATCCAGGATGCTGTCATAGTTCGCGACAGTCATGTGACGATTCTCGAATCCAACACGTTGAATCCCGGACTCTTTGAGGTGCTCCAGCAGCCAGTCCCAGCCGCCCCTCACCTCAATGACTTGAAATCCGGGAGCTTGACCGGCGGCCTGCTCGGTGTAGCGGGAATCGGTGAATAACGTCGCTTGGGCGGAGGTGATTAGCAGATATCCAGCGGACCCGGTGAATCCTGAAAGATAGCGGCGGTTTTCCGGAGCGGAAATCAGCATTGCGTCCAGATTTCTCTCGGGCAACTGGCTCGCCAATCGCTCCAAGCGCTCGCTCATTACGCTGCCTCTTCCTTGATTATCGCCGCAAGAATGTCCAGAGCCGCNGTATAGCCTCTCCAACCAAAGCCCGCAATCTGGCCTCGGGCGATGTCGGTTACGACCGAATGACGCCGCCATTCGTCCCTTGCGTAGGGATTACTCAAGTGGACCTCGATTATCGGCACACCAGAGTCTATGAGGCCATCCTTCAAAGTGTAGCTGTAATGGGTTAGCGCACCGGGGTTGATGATGATTCCCTGGATAGTACCAAAATGTTCCTGGATGCAATCAACCAAGTGGCCTTCGACGTTGGATTGGAAGAACGTAACTTCCACACCAAGTTCATCAGCCAGCTGTGACACCTTGCTATTAACGTCATCCAACGTCATAGCGCCGTAGAACCCGATGTCACGGCGGCCAAGGGCGTTGAGGTTGGGTCCGTTCAACACCAGGAACTTAGTCATCGGAGTCGACTCCATCCCTCGCCGATGAAACGGGAGGCAGGTCGGAGCGGGGGTGGTTGGTCAGATAAGCAGAAAGAGCCTCTTGCTTGGTGACGTGGGTATATATCTGAGTGGTACTGGGGCTAGAATGGCCCAGCAACTCCTGAATCACCCGTAGGTCCGCGCCGCCTTCCAGCATATGGGTAGCAAATGTGTGGCGCAGGGTATGCGGATGGACCCCCAGAGTAGTCTGTGCCTCAACTCCGTAACGCTCAACCAGTTTCTCCATACTACGTCGGGAGAGCCTGGCGCCGTAACGGTTCAAGAACAAAGCCGATTCGGTACGTACCGCCAGGTGGGGTCTACCTTCGTCCAAGTAGCGTCGCAATGCGGAGGCGGCGGGTTGACCGAACAGCACCCATCTTTCTTTAGAGCCCTTGCCCCGGACGAGAATCTCTCGACTGGTGAAGTTAACGTTGGGCAGGTCCATGGTCTGTATCTCGCCCAGGCGCACGCCGCAGGAATAAAGCACTTCCAGGATCGCACGGTCCCGCAGACCCAGCGGTGCTGAATCATCGGGGGCATCCAACAGCCGAGCTACATCCCGCTGTCCCAGAAAACTTGGAAGGGGCTTCTCAACCTTCACGCGGTAGCTCCGGCCCGACGGCACGGGGCTGGCTTTGAACAACTTCTGCTGCACCAGGAAAAGGTAGAAGGAGCGCAGGACCGTTAGCTTGCGGGCGATACTGACCCGAGCATAGCCTTTACCATCCAGGGCATCTGTGGCCAGCCAGGCCATGTATCCCCGGAGCATCGGACGGTCCATAGTTTCTAGGGTTGCCTCTTCCAAGCGGAGATAATGACGGAAGGACCCGATGTCGTCCAGGTAGATCCGGACAGTGTTTTCCGACAGCCCCCGCTGTCCTCGAAGGTAGTCCGGATAACGTTCTACCAAATCATCGAAGCGGGCCAACTCGGCGGAAATCGAGGCGCCACCGTCAATCGCCAACTGGCGTCAACTCCGATGTCTGATCCGGGGCCGGCTCAAGAATTGCCTCACGCCAATCGCAATTGGTGCAGGAAAGCATGTCCCGTCCTTGCTGGACCATCATGCCACTACACTCTGGGCAAGGAGTCGGCACCGGACGCTGATTGCTGATGAAGTCGCAATCCGGGTAGCGGGAACAACCGAAGAACGGACGCCGGCCACGGGCCCGCCGCTCAACAATCTCTCCNGTGCAGTCGGGTTTCGGACAATGCACGCCAACCTTATTCAAGATTGGCTTGGTCGTACGGCAATCTGGGAATCCGGTGCAGGCCAAGAACCGGCCAAACCGCCCGGTCTTGATGACCATGGGCTTGCTGCAGGTGTCGCAGACCTCGTCGGTCTCTTCTTCCACCTTGGTTCGGGGCATGGATTCTTCGGCTTTTGCCAGCGCCTTCCCAAAGGGGTCGTAGAACTCGCCCAACATGGGGACCCATTCGCGTTCCCCACGGGACACCTCATCCAGCCCCTCTTCCATCTTCGCAGTGAAATCAGGGTCCATCACTTCAGTGAAGTACTCAAGCAGCAGTTCCGTGACTGTGGAACCCAGAACGGACGGCACCAGACGGTTCTGCTCCTTGGTTACATAGTGCCGGTCCAACAGTGTTCCCACGGTTGGAGCATACGTGCTGGGACGACCGATACCCTTCTCTTCCATGGCCTTGATCAACGTGGCCTCAGTATATCTGGGCGGCGGTTGAGTGAAGTGCTGCAATGCCTCCAGCTTCCGGCATCCCAAGCCATCGCCAGCCTCTAACACAGGCAGAGATTGGCGTCCATCATCCGTCTCTTCTTCGTCCAGGCTTTCCATGTAGACCGCCCGGAAGCCGGGGAATTTCAATACCGATCCGGTGGAACGGAACATATAGACCTTTGATGTGCCTTTGCAGGTTGCATCGATATCCACCGTGGTGGCTTCGGTTCTGGCGTCAGCCATCTGGCTGGCAACCATCCTCTTCCATATAAGTTCGTACAGGTTCAGCTGAGGACGGCTGAGATAGGCCTTTACCGAGTCTGGAGTACGCCTGATGGACGTAGGCCGGATCGCCTCGTGGGCTTCCTGCGCCGACTTAGCTTTGGTCGTAAATACCCGTGGCTTATCCGGTACGTAGTCCTTGCCGTAAGCTTCNGTGATGTACCCCCGCGTCTCGCTGATTGCGGAAGTCGCTACTTGAACGGAGTCGGTCCTCATGTAGGTGATTAGACCCACTGATTCCCCGCCGCCCACGGTAAGACCTTCGTAAAGCTCCTGGGCCACGGACATGGTCTGCCTAGGGGTCCGGCGTAATTTCCGCCCAGCCTCTTGCTGGAGGGTGCTGGTGGTGAACGGAGCGGTGGGNCGTTGGCGAACTTCCCGCTTCCGAACGTTTGANACTGCGTAGGCCGCGTCCTTCAACTCGGCCTCATATCCGCGAGCGTCATCCTCTTTGGCGATGGACAAACGGCCCTTTGCGCCTTTCACCGAGTGCAATACGCCGGAGAAAAGATTGGNCTTAGTGGCCGGANTTTTCTCTTTGTGCAGTTCGGCTTCCAGGGTCCACGACTCGACGGGAACGAAGACCTTAATCTCATTCTCCCGGTCGACCACCATTCTCAGAGAAACCGATTGTACCCGGCCAGCAGATAGTCCCCGCTGTACCCGNCGCCATAGCAATGGGCTGATCTGATAGCCTACNAGCCGGTCGAGNATCCGCCGGGCTTGCTGGGCATTGACCAGCTCCATGTCAATCTCGCGGGGATTATTGAAGGCTTCTTCCACGGCTTCCTTAGTAATCTCGTGGAAAACCACCCTCTTGGGAGGGTCAGGCCTCTCGTCCCACTTCGCCGCCGTTTGCAGGTGCCAGGAGATAGCCTCACCNTCCCGGTCCGGGTCTGTGGCCAGATATATCTTGGAGGCCTGATCNCCGGCCTTTTTTAACTCGCTGAGGATGGACCGCTTGTCNCGCATGATTACGTAGGATGGTTCGAACTCGTTTTCTATATCCACCCCAATCTTGCTTTTCGGCAGATCCCTCACGTGACCTTGGGAAGCAATAACCACGTACTTGTTGCCCAACATCTGGCCAACCGTGCGGGCTTTGGCCGGAGACTCAACTATCACCAGTTGTTTACCCGCCGTTTTCCGAACAGCAGTACCTTTCTTAGTAGACTTGGCAGTCGATTTCCGGGTACCTGCTTTGGTAGTACGTGTTTTCGTGGTTTTGGCCTTAGTTACCATAGACTTGGGATACCTCCCGTAAACGGACATAGTGCATGCAACCCACTTGCCGCACTTGGCCTTTCAATTCCAGCATGGTAAGCATGCTGCTAACAGACGCGATCGGGATGTCGGCGCTTCTTCTNATGTCGTCGATATGCCGTGNCTCATCGTTCAGATAGGCCAGCAAGACCNACTCAGCNTCGTCATCCGNCTCCACCGNCAATGGCATCGGAACTTGCNGCNCCACGGTCGTCANGTTCAACTCNTCCAGAATATCNGTGANGTTGGATACCAGCTTAGCCCNCTCCTGAATCAACCGGTTNGTCAACCGNNTCATNGGAGAGTAGATANTGCCGGGTACNCANAACACTTCCCGGTTCNGCTCCAACGCATGATACACGGTCCAACGGGCGCCGCTGCCTTCTCCGGCTTCGATGACCAGAGAACCCAGGCTGATGCCGCTAATCAAACGGTTCCGCCGGGGAAAGCTCCGAGGGTCGGGTCTGACTCCCGGAGGATATTCGCTGACGATGGCCCCATGGTCCATGATTTGTTGCGCAAGATTAGTGTGTTCCCTGGGATAGATTATGTCCATACCATTAGCCAGAACAGCTATGGTCCGCCCCCCGTTCTCAAGGGNCGCCCGATGGGCCACCCCATCGACGCCCCGGGCCAGGCCACTGATTATAGCGATGTCATTCCGGGCCAATTCGGCGGTCAAGCCAGCCGTGGCTTCTNTTCCATACGACGTCGGCCCCTAGTCCCAANCACCGNTACGNATCTTTCGTCCGACGGCAACAAGGNGCNTTTANAATAGAGNACCGGCGGCGGGTCTGCGATTTCCTNCAAGCACGCCGGATAATNGTCATCGTGNTAGGTGACCAGGTTGATTCCNGCAAGCTTAAGCTTTTCAAGCTCGGCGTCCGGCGTAGTCTGGCTTCTGAGGGCTATCAAATCCNTTGCGGTCCGGTCGTCAAGACCAGCCTCTTTGAACTCAGATAATCCGGCATGCCATACCCTTTCCAGGTCGCCGAAGTAAGCCTCCAGCCTGCGAAACCTCACCGTTCCGAGCCTGGGCACACGTTTCAACGCCTCCCAATATTTTACGTCAACCATGAAATCGATTCTAGCATACCGTCGAAGTTTGAAACAACGCTGCCAGGGTCATCTTAATTGACATTAGACCGTGCCTGATGTAATATTCGTATCGCTACTTTTGATATGAATAACAACCCTAAAAGGTTGTTTACGCTTAGGCCTACGGCTCCACAGGACAGAGGTTTATTTGAGCTTCTGAAGATGCCATGGCCTTGCTCCGAACAATCATCATGACAGCCGCCACAACATTCCTATATATCCCAGTGGTGCCGCTCCTTTCCTCTCGAACGACCCCTGAGTCTTCTTGCGCCGCCCGGCACAACCTTAAAATCCTATCGACACGATACTAGCCCTGGGAGAATTACACATGGAGATGCGTGACTTCGTCGTCCGGTTCGCCGGCGAAGGCGGACAAGGAGTGGTAACCTCTGCAGAGGGTTTAGCCCAAGCAGCCACCCAGGTCGGCTATCATGCTTTAACTTTCGCTACATTCCCTTCTCAGATCTTGGGCGGTCCCACATGGACCCAAGCCAGGATCTCGGTCGACCCGATCCTCAGCCCCGGCGACGACGTTGATGTCCTCGTAGCTTTCAATCAAGACGCCTACGACGAACACAATCCCGACGTTCGGGATGAAGGCGTTATCATCTTCAACTCCAACGAATTCCAGTTGGAAGGAGATGCGCGAGGATTCGGTCTTCCCTTCGACGAGTTAGCCAAGTCCACCGGCAATGCCCGGGCTGCGAATATGGTGATCATCGGTGCCCTAGCCCACTTGGTCGACATGCCTCAAACGTACCTGGAGGAGTTTGTTACCAAGAGGTTCACCCGCGGCCGGTCCGGAGATGATGAAATCATCAAGGCCAACATCCAGGCCATGACGCTGGGACGGGAGCACATCTCTGAAAGCGGTCTCGCCCTGGGGGCTCTAGCCGCTCCTAAACCGCCTGATTACGCCCAAGTGATGCTCAAAGGAAACGAAGCCATTTCCTTGGGAGCGCTAGCCGGAGGCTTGGACTTTTACGCAGGATACCCTATCTCCCCAGCCACAACGATTCTGTTGTACATGGAGAGGAACCTGGTCGGCGAGGGTAAGTTCGCCCATCAAGTAAGCTCGGAGATTGAGTCCATTACCGCCTTACTGGGAGCAGGATTCGCCGGTAAGAAAGCCATGACGGCCACCGCAGGGCCAGGATTTTCCCTGATGAGCGAAGGCCTGGGCCTAGGGTGGATAGCTGAGATTCCCTTGGTTGTTGTGGATGTGCAAAGAGGTGGCCCGGCCACCGGACTGCCCACCAAGACAGAACAATCGGACCTCATGGCCTGCATGTTCCCGGCCCATGGCGATGTTCGGATGCCCGTCATCGCCGTCGGAACGGTTGAAGAGTGTTTCTACGGTGCGATCAAGGCTCTCAACTGGGCCGAGCGTTACCAAGGGCCGGTGATATTGATGACCGAGATGTCCTTGGCGGAACGGGTACAAAATATCCAAAAGCCGGACCTTTCCAAGGTTGAAGACCAGCGGCGGCAGACCTACCAAGGTTCCAACGGCTACAATCGATACGCTGGATTCGAATTGTCCCCCATGCCGGTCCCCGGCAATCCCGGCTCATACGTTGCCAACGGCAGTGAACATGACGACATGGGTGACACAACTCACTTGGGCAGCCGCCACATACAGATGACAGAGCGCCGCTTCAGCAAGTTGAAACTGCTGGAAGAGGACGAATACGAAAGAGACAACACTGAAGAGTCCATCGCAATGATGCCTTGGGGCGGCTCGAAAGGTCCAGCACAAGAAGCCTACATTCAGTTGAAGGCTTCGGGAGTACCGGTCGGCTGGTACTACACCATGAATCTCAGCCCATTGCCCCCCAAATTGCTGGAAGAGCTGAAAAAGAAGGATCTGGTTCTAGTCCCGGAGTTGAACTATCAGGGGCAGTTTGCCAACATCTTGCGTTCCCAAGGAGTTAAAGCCGAGGCTATCACCCAATATACGGGGCTCCCCTTCAAAGTTAGAGACCTGGTAAAGCGGGTCACCGAAGCAACGGAGACCGTTAGGAAGGAGGCGGCTGGGGTATGAGCAAAAAGAACGAAGAATACGACTTTAAGTGGTGCCCGGGTTGCGGAGACTTTGGGGTCCGCAGGGCGTTGGAAATGGCGATGATTGACCGTCTTGAAGAGACGGGGCTTCCCATTGAAAACAACGTGGTGGTGGCTGGTATCGGTTGCTCAGGAAACCTGGTACATCTTCTTGAGGGTAACCAACCCTACGGTTTCCACGGCATCCACGGCAGGTCTTTACCCATATCCCTGGGCGTAAAGATGGCCCGCCCCGAACTGAACGTGGTCGTCGTGGCCGGCGATGGAGACTTCCTGAGCATCGGCGGCGAGCATATCGGACCCCAAGCTTCCCGAAACTTAAACGTCTGCGTAATAGTGATGGACAACGGCGTCTACGGTCTTACTAAGGGCCAAAGCTCACCGACAACCAAGTTAGGTGAAATAACCAGTTCAACACCTTTCGGCAAGATAGAGTCACAACTGAATCCCTTGGAGCTGTATCTAACCCTGGGTGTTTCCTTTATCGCTTCCGGGTTTTCAGGACAGGTCAGGCCGTTGGCCAAGCTGATTACGCAAGGGATGGAGCATAAGGGGTTTTCCATAGTGCACGTACAATCTCCTTGCACCACCTATAACGATACCTTCGAACTGCTCAAAGGCAACATACAAAAGGGGATTGAGCCAGGACTGTGGGAGATTTCGGAAGATCACGACACCAGCGACAAGGTAGCCGCGCAGCAATTACTCCAACAGGGCGGCGTTCCGGTTGGCGTGCTCTACAACGATACTTTCCGTCCTTCGATGGACCAGCAGATCGAGCAGATGTGGGGCAGGGCAGAGCCGAAGACCGTACAGCAGTTGATGGACGCCTTCGAGTTTTAACCCAGGTTCCGCCTCAGAAACTGAAAAGCTCCCCGCTTACGCCGGGGAGCTTTTATTTTGGCTTAGCTAGGTCTCTCTGTTCGCCGCTAGATACTCTTGCAAGTGCTGCCGGAGGAGTAGACGGCCCCGGTGAAGCCGGGCTTTCAACGACGATACGGAGATGTCTAAAATCTGGGCCGCCTCTTCGCGTTGCTTAACCCTTGGACGTCCCGAAGCACTACGGCGGTTTTGAGGTTGTCCTAAAGCATGTCCAGCCCCTGCTCCAAGTGCTCCCGAAGCTCACTATTCAGCGCCAGTTTCTCAGGACCTTCTCCCGGGCTGGGGAGATCAATCTCTTCGTAGCCGGTCTGTGTGAGGTTCCGCCGGGGCCGCTCTTTGCGCAGCTTCATCAGGGCGGCGTTGGTGGCGATGCGATACAGCCAAGTACTNATCCGAGACTCGCCACGGAACCGCTCGAAGTTGCGGTATGCGGCCAAGAAAGCGTCCTGGGCGGCATCTTCGGCGTCAGCGTGGTTCCCCAGGATTCTATAGGTCAGGTTGCATACGAAATCGCCGTACTCGGTAACGATGTCTTCAAAAGTTTGTGTGGGCTGGGATTCCATTGGCAATCAGAGCTTTTCAGCAAATATATCTTTGGCCTGCATTGTGCATCTAAAGTTATGAGTTTGTCTACAGAAAGACAATTACACTTGATACGAGAGGCCCAGCGAATGCTCGCAGCTCATCGAATTAAGAGACGGTATTGGGCAAAGCTAGCGGTCGATGTCGATCGGACATGAGTTTAGAATACCCTGGGGGACGTTAAAGTGATGGGNTTTTTTCACAAGCTATTTCACCCGGGCGAAGTCGATTGCAACGAAGTCCAGAAGCTTTCGTCGGACTTCCTGGAGGAGGATNTCGCCCCACCCAAAAGGTCGGCTTTCCAGGCCCACCTAGACAACTGCGGTCCTTGCCGCGCCTTCGTAGACACACTGGCATCCACCATCGGGATACTATCCCGATTCCCCAAAATGGCGGCTCCTCCCACGTTTCACGACTCGGTCATGGACCGCATCAGGCAGGAAAAGAAGTAGTTCGCGTTTCTGCTTGAGGCGGTTGGTCGTGGAAAAGCAGGGGGTAAGGCGGGTGAGGAAGTTCGCTGGGTTTCTTAAGCTGGCACTGGCATGCCCAATACCTATCCCTCTACTAGCTAGACAGCAGCGTTTCTTCCTGAAGCGATTGGTACTTGGAAGGGCATTTCACAAGGATGGAGTCTGTATGGAAGACTTGGTCCTCCCCATAGCTACCTTCCAAGATGACCTCGGAATGAGGGTTGAAGAACAAATCAGGCAGCACCCCCACGAAAGTCGCTGACAGATGCACTCCAGCCGACTCCGCAGTCTCGTCCCTAAGTTGGAAATGGGAAGTCGTTGACCTCTCTTCTCTCTGGAAAGAGTCCGCCACCAGCTTGCCCGACACCCGAAGCGTCCGTCCGTCGTGGACGTCCGTCTTGTTGATTAGCTCACCCACGGTCAGGAAGTAAAGAGCGTTGCCTGGGAAAGCAGCGTATATCATGTAGCCAAGAGCCAGCGACACTACCGCCGCCAAGACCAAGAAACGGGTCCGGTGGCTCTGATTGCCCCGCTCAGCATCTTCTTCAGTTTCTGCCCAATCTTGCCAGTCCGGTTCCAACTCAGCCAATATATCTACCTCGTGTGGCGTTACTACTACGATTATATACTGAAACCCTAGCCAGCGTCCTCTGATCCCTGTTGATCCAGCGTGCCACGCAACTCGGCAATCTCCTTGCGTAACTCCTGCTGCCGCCGGCTCACGAAGAAGGCATAGGCAAAGAAGGCGATCCAAGTAACCGCGAATGCGGCAAAAAGAAACGGCAGATTGGCCGGGGGCAACGTAGCCTGTAGTAGCGCTATTGGCATTTCATTCAACTCCTCAAGTCAGGAGACGAGAACGCGGACTGGCGTCAGCGCCCGGCTCTTCGCAGCACAAGCCGCATGCCTCGTAGCCGGTCCTCGCTGTTCCGCAGTGCAGTTCGCTCCGCCACCAAGTAGGAAAAAAGAATCAAGAACGTCACGAAAGAAAACAGCAGTATCCACCACATTATGGGTTCCAGAGCGTTAGCCTGGGCGAAGGGGCCCACCACCGGGGACGGATGTATAGAACGCCACCAAATCACCGAATAGTACACTATTGGGACGTCTACAAATCCCACGATTCCCACCACCGCCGAGTAACGGGCCGCCTGCTGTTGGTTAGAAGCGTATGAACGAATCATCAGGTAGGAAACGTAAATCAGCCAAAGTATCAGCGTCGTGGTCAGACGCGGTTCCCAGGTCCACCAAGTATTCCACAACGGCTTACCCCAGATGATACCGGTCAGCAGCGCCAGAGTGACAAACACCACGCCAACCTCGGCGCACGAGTGGGCGATTCGGTCCCACTTCCCGTCACGCCGCACCAGATAGGCGATGCTGGCCAGGAAAACCAAGAAGAACGCCAGAAAGGACATGATGGCTATCGGCACGTGGAAATAGAACACCCTCTGAACGTGCCCCAAGACTGCGTCGGTGGGCGCCACCATAAATATGAGATATAGGTCCGCCATCATAAACAGACCGCTCAAAACCACCAGATAACCCGTCAAATTATGGCGGACACCGTTCCCCAACAATCGGTCCTACCTCCTGTTCCTCTTCAACCATTATTCTTCAACGACTACGGCAAAGACCCACGGACATATTACTAAGAATAGAGCGTCGAAGATAGCTAAGAGAGGCAGCCACCGGTTCAATCCCACCCCGGATTCAGACCCCATGGATGCGGAGGAAGCTTCAACCGCTGCGATAATCACCGGCAAAATGACCGGGAAGAAAAGCACCGGGAGCATGATTTCCCGAGACCTTGTCTGGACAGCGATGGCAGAAAACAGTGTGCCGACCAGAGCGAATCCCAGCGTGGCCAAAGCGATGGTTAACACGAGGGTTAAAGACAATACTGAAAAATTTAGCAGTACACCGAAGACCGGCAGCAAAGCAACTTCCACCGAAAGCATGAATAGGAAACTGCCAAAGGCCTTGCCCAAGAAGATGGCGTCCCGGCTCACCGGAGACAGCAGCAATCCGTCCAACCCGCCCTGCTCCATCTCCCGAACGAAGGACCGGTTCATGGCCAACGTCGCCGCAAAGGCGAAGGTTACCCAGATTATCCCTGGGGCCAGCACGGTGACCCGCTGCGCCGTGACGTTCAGCGCGAAGTTAAACACAATCACAATCAACAAGCTGAAGACCAACACCGACACCACCAGATCCCGGGAACGCCACTCTAGTAGGATATCCTTCCCCACCAGAATCAAGACCGGCCTCAGTAACTGCATCATCGGTTGGACTCCAGGGACGTGGTAACGTAACGCCGGAACTCGGCATCGCCGTCCGTCCCACTCGATCCGGGCCGCTGGATTTTACCTTCAGCCAACAGACCGACTTGGCCGGCCCATGAGAACCCCAAGTCGATGTCGTGGGTAGTCATGACCACGGAACGTCCGGAGGCTGTCCACTCTTGCAGTAGTTCCTTGAGCATTTCCACCGACCCCCGGTCCAACCCACTTTCCGGCTCATCCAGCATCAGGATCGGCGGTTGATGCAGGATAGCCCGGGCGATGGCTACGCGTTTCTGCATCCCGTGGGATAGACTGCGCAGCCGATATCCGGACCGGCGGCTCATCCCCAACCTGGAAAGGGCTTCGACAGCCCGTTTCTCAGGGTCTTTGAGACCGAACAAGCGCCCGTAGTAGACAAGGTTTTCCAGGGACGTAAGGTCGTCGTAGAGAAAAGTGCGGTGGGCAACGACACCAACCCGGCTCCGAACAGCCTGTGGGTTCCGACGTAGGTCATGACCGGATACCAGAGCCGTGCCTGCGTCGGCCTTGGCTTGGGTGGACAAGATGCGCAGCAAGGTGGACTTGCCCGCGCCGTTGGCACCGAACAGGACGAGAAATTGCCCCCAGCCAAGGGTTAGATCCAAGTTCCAGAGTACCGGCCAGTCGCCAAAACTCTTTTCCAGCCCCTCTACCCTAATAGCATCCCCAACAGGATTCACCGGCGCAACGATATTCTACTCCNCCNCTGCNGCTAACCCGAAGGGAGAGAAGGGAACCAAATAGAACGGTTCCGAATCAACAGAACCGTCGTCATAAGCCTCGCGGCCGATATGACCCAACGCACAACTCCTTGCCAACCTTCAGGTACGATTCGAATTCTCATGATATCCTTGAAGGAAGTNGCAATACAAGTTGAAAGGTCCTTAGGGTCCTAAATGAAGNGGNCACAGAGGTAGTACACGCTNTGCAAAACCGCCCCCTTNCGTAAAGGNGGCAGGGGAATATCCACGGCACCACCTCNCCTCGAGAGGGCGNCGCCATCAGCCGCCGGGAATTCCNCTAGGCGGCGTCGCGGATGTAAGTGAGGACCGCACTTGGACCCGGGGATGNAGNTCGCCATTGTGGCCCAAGTGGAGTTCTTGGTATATAGCGTTGNTATAGTTCTCNACCGACTTGGTTCCGAGAACNAGATTATCGGCGATGGCCGAGTTGTTGTAGCCCTTGGCCATCATCGACAGAACTTCTTGCTGGCGCGGAGTGAGACCGG
>PANP01000004.1 GCA_002708395.1 Dehalococcoidia bacterium | reverse complement strand
CTGGGCCAATTCCTTGGAACTAATCTTATCGCCCAGCGCCTCCATGCTTTCCGGAGAGGGGCCGATAAATACGATTCCAGCCTCGGCGCAGGTCCGGGCGAACCGAGGGTTTTCCGACAAGAAGCCGTAACCCGGATGAATCGCCTCAACCCCGCACCGAAGGGCGATGGTGATGATTTTCTCCATATCCAGGTAGGTTTCGGCGGCAGACTCCCCACCCAAAGGCCAAGCTTCGTCGGCCATCAAGACGTGGGGCGCGGTGGCATCCGGGTCAGAATATACGGCAACCGTAGTTATGCCCAGTGTTTTCAGCGTCTGCTGCACCCTGACGGCAATCTCACCCCGGTTGGCTACCAATATCTTGGAGAAAATCGGACTGCATCCTCCGGGTTAAATCTGATGACCCACTAACGTTGAACGCTTGCAACCGGGACCAGCGCCGGAGCGGCTACATGCGAAAAACGCCATGGCTCGGTTCGGGGAATGGGGCGTTCAGAGACGCGGCGATGCCCAATCCCACCACCGTCCGAGTATCCACGGGATCGATGATGCCGTCGTCCCACAATCTGGCGGTGCTGTAATAGGGGTTCCCCTCTTCCTCGTACTTGTCCAATATCGGGCGGCGCAGTTCTTCCTGCTCTTCCTCGCTCAGTGACCCGCCTTGCCGTTGCAACTGCTGCTGCCGGACCGTCAGCAAGACCGAGGCCGCCTGAGGTCCACCCATGACGGAGATTCGAGCGTTGGGCCACATCCACAGGAACCGGGGATCGTATGCCCTCCCGCACATCCCGTAGTTCCCTGCACCGAAAGAGCCACCAATCACCACGGTGAACTTGGGCACACCGGCGTTGGAGACGGCCATCACCATCTTGGCACCATCTTTGGCGATCCCGCCGTTCTCGTACTGGCGGCCCACCATGAACCCGGTGATGTTCTGCAAGAAAAGCAGCGGGATGCCTCGTTGGGAACATAGCTCTACGAAGTGAGTCCCCTTCAATGCGCTCTCCGAGAATAGTACCCCGTTGTTAGCGACCACGCCCACTGGATACCCCCATATGCGGGCAAAGCCGCACACCAGAGTTTCCCCGTAGTTAGCTTTGAATTCGTGGAAGCGGCTGCCGTCGACGATGCGGGCGATGACTTCGCGGACATCGTATTGACGTCGGTTGTCGGCGGATATTATCCCGTAGATATCTTCAGCCGGGTAGGCTGGCGGTTCCGGAGTCGTGACCTCGAAGGGGAGGTCGCGGCGATTCACAAAATTTTCCGCGATGTTGCGAGTTATCGCCAAAGCATCTTCATCGTCGGCGGCGATATGGTCGGCAACTCCCGAGATTCGGGTGTGCACGTCGGCCCCACCCAGAGACTCGGCACCCACCTCCTCGCCGGTGGCGGCCAGCACTAAGGGCGGTCCAGCCAGGAAGATGGTGCCCTGCTCCCGAACAATCACTACCTCATCGCTCATGGCCGGTATATACGCTCCACCAGCGGTGCAGGAGCCCATGACTACCGCCACTTGGGGGATGCCCAGGGCCGACATCTTGGCTTGATTGAAGAAAATACGCCCGAAGTGCTCCCGGTCGGGGAAGACCTCGGCTTGTAGAGGCAAGAAGGCCCCACCGGAGTCCACCAGATAGATACAGGGCAGGTGATTCTCCAAGGCAATCTCCTGGGCCCGCAGGTGCTTCTTCACGGTGATGGGGTAGTAGGTACCTCCCTTAATGGTGGCGTCGTTGGCTACCACCACAGCTTCCCTTCCATGTACGACGCCGATACCGGTAACTATTCCAGCCGAGTTCTCGTCACCGTCATACATCTCCCAAGCGGCCAATGGACTGAATTCCAGAAAGGGCGAGTCCCGGTCCAGCAGAGCTTCGATGCGGTCTCGCACCATCATCTTGCCCCGGCTGCGGTGCAGTTCCACCCGCTCCGACCCGCCCCCTTCCCTCACCGATGCCAGCCGGGTTTTCAGTTCCATCACCAGGGCGGATATGCGTTCACGGTTCTCCGCAAACTGCGGGCTTTGGGTTTGTATCTTGGACTCAATCACATCCATATAAGCCTTCCACCGCTCGTGCCGGCGCGATAGATTCCCTCGTCACCGCTATGTTACCAAACCTTGTTGACACAGTCCGCCAAGCACCGAAGTAAAACCACATCCATCAATACCGNTGNATGTGTTAATATTTCGATTGAGGGATGCTATCACTNTATTCATGACTTGGGAGGTCTTTTGAATGGCTACTATGATTGACGGCGAGTCTTATTTGGGAAAGGTAATGGTNCGGCCGGTATCCGAATCGGGCGACATCACCATATATCTTTGGCCCATGCGGTGCTTGAAGAGCAAGATGGGCGGGCCGACCTTTGGCGTGGACGTAAGGGGAGTCGAAATGATTCGCTTCGACCCTCATGGCCCTCGCGGTCATTGGCACAGNGGTGGCTATGACAAGTTGGGAGCNGGTGGGTCCCACGTGGAATTCCCCGACGGCCTGGTAGACACCGACGCTCAAATCACCTGGGCTCTTGAGCAGATACGAGACGAAGGNCAGCAAATGCTTGAGGCCGCCGGATACCCGGAAGACGCTGGCAAGCTTGACCCTGAGATGCTCAAGTCCGCGTCAGCAGACATCTTGGCTCACCTGGAAAGCGAGGGCGATGTAAGGTCGAGGGCCATCGAGCTAGACCTAGTCAACGCATAGATTCTCGATCTCCGGTCCAATTCGGTCGGAATCCTATCGAACCCATTGAAGAACGGCTGACTCTGGTCAGCCGTTCTTCTTTTATCCAGTCGAGCGCGATCTATCACCACTGCCGTGCCGGGCATTCGCTTCGCTTTAAACGAAATGTCCCAGGTTGGCTATATCAGTATCCAGTGGATTGATTCTCCAAGGGAATGGCGATGGTGATTCTGGGTTCCGTGCTGGTGACTCGGGTGGTATGACCTTTCCCGGTCAAGTCCTCCACCAACATCACCTGCCCGGGCCCGAAGCGGCGCGTCGTCCCGTCACCGATACCCAGTTCCCCTTCTCCCGATAGGGTGATTATGTAATTCCGCTGGGACTCCTGGTGCCAATCACTGAAGTTGCCCGGCTCCCCTATCCGGAATCTGATACTGGTGACCTTGCTCAACGAATCGATATCTGGATGATTGTCTGTCTCCAGATCCTGAAAATGTGTTTGTCCGTCATGACCGGTGTAAACCCTGGTAATCAGCATGGGCTGGCTCCTGATTGTCTAAAAGTTAGGTTGATTGGCTGATACGCTGGACCGCCGGTTACCGCCGTTTCGGCAGAACTGGTGTGCCTTCAGCCGGCCTCATGTCGGTGGCGATCAAGGTGCAACTAATCATCAGATAGTAGCCCATCAGCGCTCCCAGGACGATGGTCTTCGCCTCACCGAAACTGCTCAACACTGCGTCGAACGCTTCCTGAGACACCTTGTGGTCGCTCATCAATTCCCGTCCGTAACGAACAATCAGGGCTTCATCCTCGGTCAGCCCGTCTAGGCTTTCTTCGTTAGCGACGATATCTATGGCTTCTTTCCTAACGCCTGCCCTCAAAGCCGCCGACGCATGGGACGCCCAGACATATTCGCAATCCATAACTCTAGCAGCGACGCATACGGCAAGCTCAGTGTCGTGATCAGATAACACCGCATCAAAGCGCAAGGCGTCGTTCAAAGCGGTCGACCAGCGAGCCACGCCAGGTGCATACATCTGCATGGACTGGGGCCCGTTGATGCTGCCTCTGGATTCGATGATAGCGTCGAACGCTTCTAAAGCAGCTCCGCTTACTTGTTCACGCTTGGTGATGGGTGTCAGACGGGGCATGAATGTCTCTCCTTACCAATGTTTTTAGCTTGCTGGGAGTATAGCACCACCTATCCGAGCCACGGGCACACTAGCCACAAAAGGTGTAAAATCAGGGCCGCTGATTCATCCCGGTTAGATCTAGCGCAACCAAGGCNCTTCCCCGGGAATCTAGGCGCCCGGTANATTCACATTTGATAGGAGGCCCACCCATGGCCAGATTTGCTCCAGCCACCAGAGAATCGGTACCCGAAGCCCAGAGAGTTGTGTTCGACGAGATTGTAGGATCAGGCGCGCCCCCGATGAATGGTCCCGGCTCCATCACGATCAATGTACCGGAAGCAGGCAAACGGGTTTCGGCTCTCAACCAATACCTGCGGGAAGAATCGTCCCTACCCAAGAAGGTTCAAGAGTTGGCCATGCTGGTCACGGCCCGCGAAATGGACTGCCAGTACGTTTGGAACGCCCATGCCGCGTCTGCCAAAGCCGAAGGCGTGCCTGCAGCGGTAGTTGATGCTATAAGAGAAGGCGATGAGATGCCGCCCCTGGCGCCGGATGAGCAAGCGGTGATTAGTTACGGTCAGGAATTCTATCGTACCCACCGCGTGAGCAGCGGTGCTTTCCAGGCTGCATTGGAACTGCTAGGCAAACAGGGTCTGGTTGAGTTGACCATGATTATGGGCAACTACGCACTGTTGGCTTTCCTAGTAAATTCCTTTGACTCTTCGTTACCTGCGACACGGACTGAAAAGATTCTCCCTATAGCGTAAGCATTCGAGGGATCTCAGCAGATCCGGTCTATTGGTCTCACNGCGCTAACGTAACGACGAGGTAGAAACCATGCTAGTGCACAGGACTNCNTCGTCGTCGAAAACACGATTATCATTGGCCGATTCAGCGGGATGACGGTTTGATTTAGGGAATCCCCTCTAAAGAAGCCTATTTCCCGGAATATTTACCCACGCGCTCATCTCATGCGATGGAGTAGGGGCTTCCGCTGGGCAGATGCTAGACTCGTTAAGCTGTCCCACGGAAGTGATTCCCATCAGCCCCATGGCGACGCGCATCTCCTCCGCAAGTATCTCCAGAACCCTTACGACTCCATCCGCACCGTCAGCGGCCAATCCCCACCCTTGCAATTTGCCTATGCCGACGGCTTTTGCTCCCAGCGCCAAGGCTTTTAGTACGTCACTGCCTCGCAAGACGCCGCCGTCCACAACGATGTCGGCCTTGTCTCCAACCACCTCTGTTATCTCGGCCATCATATCCAAGGTCCCCAGGCCGTGGTCCAGCTGGCGTCCACCGTGGTTGGACACCCATACGACATCTACGCCGTGCTCCACGGCCAATTTTGCGTCCTCGGCGGTGGCGATGCCCTTCAGCATGAACGGCTGATTGCCGTATTCCTTCATCTTTACGATATCATCCCAAGTGGTCTTGGCTTGCCATTCTCGATTCTGCGGGTCTCGGGTAGCATCGATCGACCATCGGCTTATCAAGGGACGCTCCCTACGGCTGTAGATAGCCGAATCGACCGTGATGCACAATCCTTTGTACCCGGCCGATTTCGCCCGGTCAATCATGTCCTTGGTCCATTCCCAATCGCCTCGGATATAGAGTTGATATATCTTGGACCTTTCAGAAGCGGCGGAAGTCTCTTCCAGAGTTGGCAGGGTAGCAGAGCTTACGACATGCAACGTCCCAAACTCGCCAGCGGCTCTTGCGACGGCGACCCCACCTTCAGGGTGGAAATTCTGCAACCCGCCTATCGGAGCCAGCAATACCGGGATGCGCAGGTCGTGGCCGAGTAAGGTGGTCGATGTATCGACGCTGGAAACGTCGGCCAGTATACGAGGACGAAAAGCCAACCGGTCGAAGGCCAATCGATTGCGCCGCATGGTAGTTTCGGACTCGGTAGCGCCGGTCAGGTAATCCCATGGGCCTTGGGAAAGACGTCGCCGCGCGGCCTGGACGATTTCTTCATTAGTAACAAAGTCAGAACTCAAGTTAGTCTCCTTATCAGTTGAACGGTTGAGCAACCGAAACCGTTGGAGGGTGTTGCAGAGGGTAGTATAAGGGTTGAGGCTGTGGGGAAATAGTCCAGCCTTGAATTTAGCTGATTTTCGACCTACTCGATAGGGAAAACAATCTGATGGCCATAACCTCTACCCAGATGAACCGTACGCCGATGAACAGACGTTGAAGCACGCCGTTCACGCTGCAAACCTCGGCGGCCTTGGCAACGCCGATCCAAAGGACTAGGCTCACCAACGCCGCGATGCCGAATATCCAAGAGAACCGGTAGAGCACCTGCCAATAGCTGTCTAGTATTATGCGTCTCGATATAACGAACATACCAGCGATAGCAGCAACGAATCCGGTGAGTCCCGCTACGTTGTGCAATGTCCCGGTAAGAGATTGAAATTCACAACCTGGATCGCAGGGAAAGAATGCGCCTCCGATGCACGCCGAGACTCCGGATATGGCAACCAGTAGCGGCCCGACCCTTGACCCCTGCCCGCTCCGATACCTCTATGAAGCCCAAGGGCAAACGGGACGAAGAGTGCGCCAACCACGAAGAAGTTAGTGGTCTGGACCCACGGGTGTTGAGCCTCAACTCCGGAAAGCTCACTCACCGCCTGAGTAACATGGCTATAGCCTTCGTAGATGAACCCACCAACAGTGACCAGGACGGCGAAGACGATTGGAATGGCGACGCCGCACAAGGCTAGGCCTTTAAGCAAGTTGTCCNGGGTAGCACGATTTTCAGACATCGTCCCCCCCGCCCGCGCCTCGGACACCGGAGCGGCCCGGCCCAACGTTGGCAAGGCTTGATTGCTCGATTCGTCACTATAGTACCCGATTTCTTGACGCCTCCGGTGCGGCTTCTCCAGCGCCAGCCGGTTGGGCGCGGTTGGGCGATTGGGTTTCCCGTTCTCCCCTTATGAAAGCAATCACCGCCCCCACCGCCAGCAAGCACCCCATCAGCAGGAATGCCCGGTTCAGGCCGGAGACGAAGGCGTCTGCTACCGCTGGCGTCACGGCATCCAGGCTGGGGGCCACTCCTTGAGAACCCATAGTTACCACCACCACCGTGGTAGCGATGGCCACGCTGGTAACATTGGCTGAATTCCGTATGAGCTGGGTGAGCGATGAGACAACGCCATAACTCGTTCGCTCCACTGCGCCGAGTATGGAGCTATTGTTGGGAGTATTGAATAGACCCATGCCGGCGCTCTGAAGCATCAACATCCCGATGATGAATAATAGGGACGAGCTGTCGGTCAGCCTCATGGCAAAGGCCATCCAAGCAACGGCCGACAAACCGAGACCACCAACCGTGAGCGCCCGCCAGCCAAACTTATCGGTTAAGCGTCCACTCACCGGGCCCGTCGCAACCAAGGCCAAGGCCGGAAGAATCATGATTAGNCCCACGTCCTTCGGGCTGTATTCCAGCACCCGTTGCAGGTAGAAAGGCATCAGGAAGCGAGAGGAGGAACTGCCCAGGAAAGAGATAAACCCCAACCCAGCTCCNATGGCAACCAGTTTGCGCCGGAACAATCTAAGCTCCAGCATCGGTGAATCCACCCGAAGCTCCCACCAAATGAAAACCNACAAAAGAGCAACCGCAGTTATTGCGGCCCCCGTGATGATAGGNGAAGTCCAACCTAACCGGTCCCCATTACCCATCGCCAGCAGGAACAGTAATAAGGCAACGCCGGACAATATCGCTCCGAGCCAATCGAACGTGGGGCGGGCAGTCCTTGCCGCCCCTTGGACCCTTTGATCACTGGACAGGACAAGAACCGAGACTACTATCGTGACGATGCCGATCGGCACGTTGATGAAAAACACCCAACGCCAATCCAGTGCGCTAATCAGGAACCCGCCCACTGCCGGACCGGCGATCGCGCCGCTGGCCACTACGCTCAGATGGTAGCCCAGCGCTCTGCCTCTTTCGCTGTCGGGAAACGCCGAGATGATAGTGGCCATCCCGTTTCCCTGAATCATCGCGGAGCCGATTCCCTGAATCACCTTCGCCGTGATTAATGTCCCCAGGTTCGGAGACACTCCAGCCAGGGCGGCCGCCAAGACGAAGATAACAAAACCAAGCACATAGATGTGCTTGCGGGGAACGATGTCGCCCAAACGGCCCATGGGCAACATGAAGACGCTGATGGCCAGTGCGTAACCGACCACAAGCCACTGTACGGTCGGAAGGTCGCTGCTGAAGTGGGACTCGATCTGTGGGAGGGCCACCAAGACGCTACCGTGGTCAACCACCGATAGGAATGAGCCGATGGCGATGGTGCCGAACACCTGCCATTTGTTGCTGACCCGAGTTGCCCCGCCCTTGGCGCGAACCCGGCGCTTAATCTCGGGGATGCAGGCAAGGCTAAAGATGAGAAATCCGAAGCCGAGGAGTATCAGACCGGCAAACGTCATACCGAGGTCACGTCTTCCAGCTTTCCACCCCTCCGGTTAGGCTCCAGATAGACTTGGATGCCCGACACGCTAGCGAAATAGGCAATTTCGGACGACGCTTCGGCCGCTTTGAGGCAAGTGTTTACCATNNAGACCATCATCCATCTTACACCTAGGCACGGTCTGAAGCAGCATCGCTTCTGAAATATCCGTGTCGATGGACCTAGATTCATGACCGGGACATGCGCAAAAAGCTATACGTTTGCCCCTAAAGCCGGCCTAGCCGTTAATCGATCCGAGTCCTTACTTCGGCTCACATCGCGGGTTGCATAACACTCTCAGCTAACTGGGTTACACCTTCGAAAACCTCAGGTGGTGATTCCGATTTTACGATGTTCAGAATCAGCGGAATCTCATCAAGGTTGTAATTCGCGCACATCTCGGTTTAACCGGTCGCCCATGCGTTCNNGAGGTATTTCTCTAGCGATCGCCCTATCCATGGCAATCAATTCTTCATCAGTAAAATTGTCCCATAGAGCCTGCTGAAGCTCCGTTTCCTCGCGGTACAGGTGGCCAAGGTATATCCCAACATACGAGTTGANGCGCTCATGCACCTCTATACCCAACGCNATCCTATGAGTCTCGTCGGCGCTCCTTATTCGGTCTCCAAGTTGCCCGATCTCCGTGGCTAGCCGGTCGTCCTCTTCATGGTCTTCGGCAAAGCTGGCCGTCAAACCAGGCAATCTGCTTTCCAAAGCGGGATGGACATGGGCATCCTCATGCCCCGGTGCTCCTGAAGAAAGCCGAGGGTCCGGTCCAGAATGGCTAAGGTTTCTTGGGTTACCTCNTCGTCGGAGAAGTCTGCCAATCCGATCTGACGAGCNGTCGAGAACAAAAGGTGGCGCATGGCTTTATNGATAGGCCGGTAGATAGAAAATCGAAGTTCAGTCAATGTATTCCCCAAGAGTTTATTTGAATAACCGCCGAATGTTGGGATAGTTTGCGCGTGGCATGGATCCAAGATGTCTTTGCCTATCCTTTGTTGGGAGACCAGTTGTAAATCTTCTCAAGGGCACCGCCCATAAGCACCGAGCGCTCTGCATCCGAGAGTTGGTCCGTCACCCGGAACGCCTCAACGCCCTGCTCGTAGTTCAGAAATTCCACGGCCCGGGTCCAGTCGGTGCCCCACATGCATCGGTTGAAGCCGAACGCAGCAAAGACTTTGCCTAGTGACTCCCAGATATCCGGGTATGGGAATGGCAGTAGGGACAGCGTGCATGCTCCGGAAATTTTGATGGCTACGTTGTCATAGGCCGCCAGCGAAATCACCCTGGCCAGATCGGCGAAGGGTTCCGTCAGAGCCGGTTGCACGAAGGGCTGAATCATACCCACATGATCGACCACCATCTGGGTGTTTGGATGGCGGCGCGCCAGTTCAGTAAAGAGGGGCAGACTTTCCCAACACATAAGATTCACTGGAATCCCAGCTTGGGAGCCCGCCGTGAGTATCCGATCGATACCCGGGTCGTCCGCTTCGTACGTCTGGCCCGTGAGCATGATCCGGGCCCCGACGACACCCGGTGTTCCCGCCCATTCAGCAATCTCGTCAGCCACTGATTCCGACTGGGGATCGAATGGTTTAATCACGCCGAACCGGCCCGGATGCTTCGCATTTACCTCAAGCACGTAGCTGGGATCATAGCGATACATGCTGAACGGAGAAACCAGCAAAGCCCCATCGACGCCAACCGAGTCCATCGCTGCCACCATGTCGTCGCCGGTGACCTCATCCGGACCCTGCAGTGTTCCATGCCACGGCCGTTCGGGACTATTCTTCTCGTAGGCATGCACTTGTGAGTCGATCGTGGCATTTTGAGTTGCCATAGCACTTCACCCGTTCCTTACCGGAATCTCTGATTAATGCGGGATCCGCACACGGCCCGCCAAGAGTTAGCNGTATTGGAGGAATGTTACGTCGAGGACACGAGATTTGTCCACGACACCTGATCTCCAGTGTCTCCGGATTTCAGACCGGAAGGCGAACCATACTAGATGACACCAAACGCAGACACAAATAAGTAAGCCTGGTTCGTAAGATTGTTCTTGTGACTGAACTCATCGTCTTGACTGGGAAGCCTGCGGCCTGTAGCCTAACCACAACCAAATCCTAAGGCCTAATAAGAAAAAGGAGTTTTGAATGGCAACGAGTACGCAAACCTATGAAGTTAACATAGCGGACGTGGAATATATTCGTCACGGCGATGCGCCCCTATTGGCGCGTCTCTTCACGCCGAAGGGCGACGGACCGTTCCCAATAATGCTTGAACTGCATGGCGGTGCTTGGGTCCGGGGAGCTCGCGAGAACGGCGACGCAGCCAACGAAGCTCTGGCTAAGACCGGCGTAATTGTCGCGGCATTGGATTTCCGCACGCAAGAGCGGTATCCCGCCTCCGTAGCCGACATCCACTACGCAGTCCGTTGGGCTAAGACCCAGGCCAAGTCTTGGAACGGCAATCCGGGAAAAATCGGCGCCATGGGCACTTCCAGCGGCGCTCACCAGGCCATGCTCTTGGGCATGCGCCCCAACGACCCCCGATACGCTGCGCTGCCGTCCCCTGAGGGCGCCGGATCAGCGGACGGGACCCTTGCCTGCGTAATCATGGTTTCCCCCGTGATTGATCCCCTGGGCCGCTATCTCTATGCCAAGGGTCTGCGATCGGATCTCACGCCTCCCGAGGGGATGGGCGAACGAACGCCCCCGATGCATGAGCAGTACTGGGGTACGGAAGAGGCCATGGCCGAGGGCGCCCCGGCGCGTATCCTCGCCGGTGGCGAGAAGACCGCCCTACCTCCCACGCTAACCCTTCGCCGCAGCTACGAAGCCGCGCATCCCCGCCCGGATTTCGACGAGTTCGTCAATCAGTACCGCAAGGCTGGCGGCGCGATCGAAGTAACTATCTTCGATGGGGAAGGCGAAGGCCTACTGAGCGATATCTCTTCTCAGGTAGCGGAACAAACGCTAGATGAGATGAGCGCGTTCATCAACGAACACCTCAGCTAAATCAGACCGCCTAGTGCGCTGAAGATAAGAGGCGAGGACGGGAATCCGTCCTCGCCTCTTTGTGTACCGGAGATCTCAAGATCGCACAACGAGAGAGGCGGACCTACTAAGCAGTCTAAAGACTGTAGTTGTGGTCCGCCTCTTAGTTACAGTGCCCGCCACCTTAGCGATGCGGGATATCCAGCGGAACTAGATCAAGCTTTGGTGTCCGGTTGCCGCTGGGAGGGTGAACTTAACGGCTGGCTACTGCGGAAGCACTCAGTTCACGGATGGCATCCCGGATTTCCTCACTGGGCGCCTTGCCCATCTCGACATGCCGGGATACGTCATAGGACCGGTCCACGTCTGCCATAACCGCTTCGTCCGACTGGTCGATGTCGATGGGGATGCCGATCTGGGCCCAAGACGTATGACCGGTCAGCCAGAACACTTCCGTCGGGTTATTCTCGGGGTCGCGGAAGTAACAACCGATGGCGCTGGCATGGGTGACGATACGGTCCAGTTGGAATCCACGCTCGTTGATCCGGCGCTTGAAGTCACGAAGGTCGTCCAGGGAATCTACACGCATGGAGATCTGCTGGATCCAATGCGGGTCATCCATCGACGTCCGGCCGGTGATTAGCGCGATCTCATGATCTACGCCCTCCGGGTCGGCGCTGAAGAAAGCACCAAGCGGGCCGACTTTTGTTAGCGTCATGCCCATGAAATTCGAGTAGAAGTCCTTCATGACCTCCAGATCCTGAACGTAGAATCCGATGTGTCCTAGGCCATTGACTCTAGCTGACATCTTGGTCTCCTCTCTTATTTTTTAGGATTCTGGCGCCGCCGGTCGTGCCCGTTCTCCGATTTCGATATCGGATCTGCCCACGACCTCAACCATGGTTCTTGATTACGAGAAATGATACCCAAACCCCTGATATCTGTCCACCATGGCCGGCTTTTCTAGGCTACAGGGCAGCTACGGTAATCATAGAAGCGATGTGTTCACTGTCCCGAACCACTTCGTATATCAATCCTGATGCCCGGTTACGTAACCATGGGAAGCCATTGAAGTAGAGACCGGGAATCGACGATGCGCCGTTGGTGTGGACCGGAGCGCCCCGGCTGGTCAGTTCCAATCCGTGTATCCAACTGAAATCCGCTGTGAAGCCGGTGCACCAGATGACGGTGCTGATTCCTTCCTGTTTCAGGTCCAGCGACTCCCGTAACGGCGCCGCCAATAGATCCGGGTTCGGGACATCAATCGGGTCGTCTACAGCAGGTGGGGCATCGATTCCATTTTTTCGATGAAAGCGTCGATCTGTATCTTTCGACGTTGGGAGACCCCGTCAGCGAAATCGCGGTTCTCGACGAGGTTTTCCCTCAGCGATAACTGATCTCCGGAAACCCCTTTCAGGCCGCCCAACAAGACTACGCCATCGCGGGCCAGTTGTTGTAGGCTTATGGTGTGGCCTCCATTAGTACCTGAGACCTGCCCTTGAGCGGCGTGGGGTCTTCCAGGTCGGCGACGGTTTGGTACAGGTTCCCAGTGGCTATACCACAGTAGAGCACATCTCTGCCCCGGTATTGCCTGATGGAACGGCCAACCTTGCTGGTGCAGAGGTAGACCGGCCGGCCGGCTTCGATAAGCTCCTCAGCGATCTGCACCCCTGACTGGGCGCTGCCGATTGTCAGCACACCGCCGGGCTTCAGTTGATCCGGATTGCGGTAGGCAGCTGTATTCATCTGGTCTAGCCACGAAGGAAGTTCCTTGCTAACGGTAGGGGTATGAGGGGTCTGCATGGCGCCAGAGGCAACGACTACGTTAGCCGCCTGGTAAGAGCCGCCCTCGGCTTTAACCTCAAATCCCTTTCCGCCGGGGCCCGTGCTGATATCGGTTACGTTTACCCCCGTACGCACGGGCAAGTTCATGGCACTGGCATAAGATTCAAAATTCTGGAGTAATTCGTCCCGGTGCCAAAAGCCGTCGGGCTCGGACAGGGGGCTTTGGTCTCCCGGAAGCTAGTTGAGGCTGTTGGGGAAGTTCACCTTGAAGGAGTCCCAACGTTGGGAGCGCCAAGTCTCGCCAATCTCCCCCCGTTCTAATATCAGGTCGCCGTGGCCCGGCTTGGCCAGATAACAGCTTACGCTCAGGCCGCCGTGTCCAGCACCTACGATAATGGTCTCCACTGCCTCAGGCATATGCGGTCCTCTCCAGAGGAAATTGCTCAATGACTCAATCTGGGCTAGTCAACGCATCGTGCCCCACGGATCGCCTACGTGGCCGTGTGTAGTCATAAGAAAGACCTTAAATGATTCCCTCTTCGGAGACCCCTTTCATCTCGCCCCCGGATATCCCCAGCCGTTCGGCAAATATCTCTTGGTTGTGTGTG
>PANP01000003.1 GCA_002708395.1 Dehalococcoidia bacterium | reverse complement strand
ACAGCAAGCTGCGCCCCCATAGCAAGAACCATAAAACGCCGGCCCTAGCCCACCGGCAGATCCGCCGGGGCGGGACCATCGGCTGGGTATGCTCGGCCAAGGTCTCCGAAGCCGAGGTCATGATCCACGGCGGGATACCCAGCGTCTTCGTCACCAGCGAAGTCGCCGCTCCCTTGAAGATTGACCGGCTATGCACGCTGGCCCAGCAAGCCGAAGTTCTGGTGTCCTGCGACAACGCCGAAAATGCCCGTGACCTGTCCCAAGCAGCGGCGGCCAGGGGAGTTGATCTGGGTGTGGTCATTGAACTGGAAACGGGACTGCGGCGCTGTGGTGTGCAGGAGATGGAGCAGGGAGTGGCCCTGGCCAAGGCCATCGACGCATTGCCGGGCTTGAACTTCAAAGGCATCATGAGCCACCAGACTATTCCGGTCATGCACGAACGAGAGGACCGGGTTACCGAAGGCTACCGGGTGATTAAGAACGTCATAGACTTCAAAAACGCCATCGAGTCGGCCGGGATACCCGTGGAGATAGTGTCCACCGGCGAGACCTGGAGCTACGACGTAGCCGGGGAGATACCCGGCGTAACGGAAGTCCAGGGCGGCAGTTACCTGGTCATGGAAACCGGCTACAGCTACATGACCGAATTCCAATATTCCGGTAAGGTCCTAACCACCGTCATCAGCACCCCACGCCCGGGAGTCGCCATAGCCGACGCCGGCCAGAAAGCCGTCAGCACCCTGCGGGCGATGCCGGAAGTGGAAGGCCTGCCCGGAGTAAGCGTAGAATCCATGGACCCAGACCACGCCATCCTCCACCTGGACGACGGCGTCCAACTAACCCCCGGCGACCAACTAACCCTCATCCCCTCCCAACAAGACGCCACCGTCAGCCGCTGGGATAGATTTATCGGGGTGAGGGATGGCAAGGTGGAAGTGGTTTGGGATATTCAGGCCAGGGGTTGTCATAACTAGGAGGTAGCTGTCAGCTATCCGNGAGTGATCCNATTCTAGTGGCGTTTCCGCNGGAACTGCGGTAGTGTGCCCGGCGCATTTCCATCAGTCTTTCTCCATGGGGAACCCTACGATGGTGCCCCATTCGGTCCATGAGCCGTCGTAGANTAGCACGTTTTCGCGGCCCAGTAGGTATTTAATGGCGNACCAGGCCAACGTGGCCCGGTGGCTCAACCTACAGTAGGTCACCAACTCTGTGCTGCCATCGGCAGCCGCTCCGGCCTGGTCGAGGATGACCCCCAGTTTCTCGGAAGATNGAAAGGTATCGTCCTCATTCACCATTACCCGAAAGTAGGGGTGCGTAGCTCCGGGTATTCGTCCGGTCCGTTCAGCACCGTGATCGAAATCAAACCGGANATCTCCCGAAGGCGGGCTGACNCGCTCGCCCCGGTATTCCTCCGGCGCGCGCACATCCAACAATTGCCGCCCCGGTTGGCCTAGTTTGGCTCGCAAGTCGTCCCGGCCCACGCGGCTGGTGAAGTCCGCCGTTCCGGGCGTATATGCCANCGGAGAGGCGTCCGGCGATTTCTGGCTTAGTGGACGGCCTTCGGCGACCCAGCGTTTCCGCCCACCGTCCAGCAATCGCAGGTTCTTGTGGCCGGCCATGGTAAGCACCCNAAAAGCGTAGGTTCCAAACTGGACCGGGTCGCCATAGATGACCACCGTGTCAGTCGGAGAGACTCCCAAGCTTCCCAGCCGCTGGGCCAGTTGTTCCGGGGTTATGAACTCCCGGTCTGTGGCGTGCCACAAGGCGTTCTTCCAAAACCACCACGACGCGCCGGGAATATGGCCTGCACGGTATCTGGCATCATCATTGGCTGCGGAAACCTCAATCACCCGTACATCGGAATCATCCAAGCGGCTGGCCAGCCAGCCACGAGAAACCAACGCTTCTTGCGTTTCTCNTGNCTGGTTCATAAACGATANCTTTTCAACCGATATTCCCCGAATCCTTCAGCGCACAGAATCCAGGNCTCACATTTCTGTCGACCCTACGCTGGCTGCGGCGCAAAGTCCGGGGACAGCATCAGGTAGGTTTTCTGGGATACTAGCAGGCCGGCTACTCTGGGTAGGTACTTGCCGGTCCAGTCGGGGTCCGCGGCGACTTGGGCCTTGGCCTCTTCGAAGTGTGCGTGGTCACGGTAGCCCCAGATGTGCACCACCTTGTTCAGGTCTCCGACGTCGCTGTAGTACCAACCGGCGAGCTTGATGCCGTATTTGGCTCGGATTCCGATGGACAAATCTTCCACCGCTGCCATGTATTCGGGGACTTTTCCGGGCTTGAACGTGTATTCACGATAGTCGTAAATCATTGTTGACTCCTTCATTGATTCATTCTGGGAAGTGGGAGCCAATATAGCATACTTGGACGACTAGAANCCCATTCGAGTCAGGGTGGCGCACAACATTCCACNCTCATCCTAACCTTCCCNCATCGAGGGGGAAGGGACAATGTCCTCGCCCCATTTATGGGGGAGAGTTAGAGAGGGGGTGAATCGTTAGGTTCAGCTGCGGTTCGGTTTTACCAGATAAGGCGTCAGCTTAGCCCAATCACTTCTCCAGAGGCATCCACATCCATGTCCAGGGCGCGGGGGCGGCTGGGGAGGCCGGGGAGTGTTTCGATGCGGCCGGCCAGCGTGTAGAAGAACCCGGCGCCCACCGACACCCGGATGTCGGATATGGGGAAGGTGTAGCCCGACGGGGCTCCCCGGCGGGTCGGGTCATGGGAGATGGACAGGTGGGTCTTGGCCATGCAGATGGGTAGCGAACCCCATCCCTGGGATTCGAAGTAGCGTAGTTTGCGGCGGGCTTCCGGTGTCCACGTAACGTCCTCGGCCCCGTAGGTTCGCTGCGCTAGGGCCAGGACTTTGTCCCGCACGGGTGCGTCTAATTCATAGGCGTAGTTGATGGGCGAAACGGTCGTGGCGCTGGCAGTTGCCCGGACCACCGCTTCGGCCAAGGCCATGCCGCCCTCTCCGCCGTCGGCGAACCCGGAGCATTCCACCGCTTCCGTCGCCCCCGCTGCCAAGGCGATCTCTTTGGCTGCTTTAATCTCGTCGGCTCCGTCGCCATCGAAGTTGTTGATAGCCACCACCACCGGTAACCCGAAGGCCCGGACGATGCCGACGTGGTGGGCCAGGTTGACGCCGCCGGAGACGACTGCGTCCAGGTTGGGTTGGGCCAGATCCCGGCGAGCCGATCCACCGTGCCATCGTAGGGCGCGAACTGAAGCGACCAGTACCACGGCGCTGGGCAGCAGGCCGCTTTGCCGGGCCTTGATGTGCATGAATTTCTCGAACCCNAAATCCGACCCGAAGCCTGCTTCCGTTATCACGTAATCGGCGTAGGCCAGTCCCAACTGGTCGGCGACGACGGAGCTGCATCCGTGGGCGATGTTGCCGAAGGGGCCGGTATGGATGAAAGCGGGCTGGCCTTCCTGCGTCTGCACCATGTTGGGGATGATGGTATTGTGCAACAGGGTCATCAACGCGCCNGTGAAGCCCAGCATCTCCACGGAAACCGGCTCTCCGCTCCGGGAGGTGCCGACGACGATCCGGGAGATCCGCGACCTCAGGTCTTCCAGCCCGGTGGATAAGGCCATGACGGCCATAATCTCCGACGCTGCTACGAAGTCGAAGCGGGTCTCCCGCAGCGGGCTGTTTCCTTCACCCCCGACTCCGGCTATCACCTGGCGTAGGGATCGGTCTGACGCATCGGTAACTCGGGACCATTGGATGCCCGTGGGGTCCATGCCCGAGGCCTCATTTCGATATACAGCGTTGTCCACCAGAGCGGACAGCAGGTTGTGGGCCGAGGAAACGGAGTGGGCGTCTCCAGTGAAGTGAATGTTAATCTCGTCTTCCGGGACGACCCTGGCCTTGCCGCCGCCGGTGCCGCCGCCCTTGATCCCGAAGATGGGCCCCAGGGACGGCTCTCGTAGATTGACCACCGCCTTGTGTCCCAACCGGCCCATCCCTTGGGTCAGTCCGACGGCGGTTGTGGTCTTTCCTTCCCCCGCCGGAGTCGGAGTCATGCCGGTTACAACTACCAGCTTGCCCCGGCGATCTTGGGGCACGTCGTTCAGAGCGTCCATGGATATCTTGGCTTTGTACCGGCCAAAGGGGATGAGATGTTCTTCTTTTATACCCAACCCGGCGGCAATCTGGTTGATCGGCTCCACGCTTCCTCCAATCANTTTACATANTGGTCCAATGATACGCCCTTTGGGAGNCTCTACCACTCCTAACTTGCCAGCGGGATGAGCCTTCTTTGGCAGTAGACGTGATGAAAACTGGCTGGCAAAGAACTAGGACGGCACGGACGAGGATGTTNCCAAAACCATCTAATCTTTAGATGGCTTGTTTAGGTGTCAGATGCTGGGAACGGAAGTTCTGTCAGACGGTTACGCTGGATGACAGCAGCTTTTTGAAGGCGAGGGCACTGCAATGGGGAGCNGATAGGATCGGCACGTTGGCAACGCTGCTAACATGGGAAAGAGCGGCCGCCATGGAAAATTGGCTTAGTAACACCGAGTCGACTTCCGGCTCCAACTTGGCGACTTCCTCGGCTATACGCCGGGAAAACCCAGCCTGACCGTCTGTTCGCAAGACATGAATCAAATCATCGGCCAGACAGAGCTTGGGCTGGATCGATACGCCNTTTTCTTTGGCGGCTTTTAGCAAGTAATGTTCGGAGTCCCGCAGCGTAGCGAGGACGGAGGAGATGATTCCAACCCGAGGTCCGTTTTCCACCGCTTCCGCCATCACCGAATCGTAGGGCGACAACACCGGCACGTTAACCAGTTCTCGAGCGGTCTCCACTACCGGAGCGAATACAGAGCAAGCAAGACCGATCGCGTCGGCCCCATGCTCTTCGGCATAGCAAATCAGCTGGGTCATGCGGCGCCGGAGATTGGGTGTGAGTCTTTCCTCGAAATCGATGAACAGCCCTTCATCGAATAGGTTAATCACCTGGGCTTCAGGGAAAATATCCTGAAAAGCGAGCTTTACCGGGGGAATGGACTCTGGCAAGGCGTGAATCATTACGATGCGCATATCGGTACCTTAATTAATCTTGTTGATAAATAAACTATCAACNCGGGTTGAATCTTCTAAACTCATCGTATTCGATTTAATCAGCCGATGNTTCTTGGTCCAGCCGTTCCATGTCCCGCTCGCTCAGGGTGAAGTAGGTGGCGTTGGGGTGGTGGAACACCATGGCCGAGACCGTAGATTCCGGGTCCATCATGAATCCTTCCGTCAGTTCCACGGGCAGATTCTCGGAAACCTCCAGCAGCCGGAATAGCTGCTCTTGGTCTTCCAATCTGGGACATGCCGGATAGCCGAAGGAGTATCGGCGGCCCCGGTATTGGGTGCGGAACAAGTCTTGGTGGGTCAACTCGGCAGAGTCGCCAAAGCCCCACATCTGCCGTATCTGCTGGTGCAGCAGTTCGGCGAATCCTTCCGCTCCTTCTAATGCCAAAGCCTGAAGGATGTGGGAGTTAAGGTATTGCCCTTCGGCCATCCATTTCTCGGCCAATTCCCGTACTCCCGGACCGATGGACGTCACGAACATGGCGACGTAGTCCACGGGGCCGCCGGTGGGGGCTGTGTAGTCGGCCAAACACAGCCCGTCGCGCTGGGACTGACGACCGAAGTGGAACTTTTCCAGAGTCGTGGAGCCGTCAGGCGCGTAGATTTTTAAGTCTTGCCCATCGGACTGGCAAGGGAAGAACTTGAAGACGGCTTGGGCGGTGATGCTTGATTCAGCCAGGATAAGTTCTTCCACCCGTTTCACCGATTCTTGCAGTTCGATCGCCGAAGGGTCACCAGAGGCCAATGCGTCGGCGAACCGTCCCTTGAAACCCAGGTGCCGCACATACAGCATCTGGGGATTGATGTAGGGAAAAATCTCATCCAGATCGTAATCTTTCAGGACGTGAAGTCTCAGGTCCGGCGGGTTGGGAACATCGAAATTGTGCGGGATCTGGGCCGGAGCCACTGGGGCGGCCTCGTCTTCACTGTCAGTTGCCCGTCGCGCCGCATCCGATTGCGTCAACTGTTCGGCTTCGGTGGTAAGGGTCTCCACCAACTTTTGCCGTTCGTCCGCATCTTGAATGGTGTTAGCCAGAGCGAGCCCGGTCATGGCGTCACCGGCGTAGGCGACCAGACCGCCGTATTCCGGGGCGATGCGTAACCTGGTAAACCGGTTGGAAAGAGCCGCGCCGCCGACCAGTACCGGGCAGTTGATCTGTGCCTGGCTTAAGTCGCCCACGGTCTCGACCATCATCTGTGCCGACTTAACCAGCAACCCGGACAATCCAATCATGTCGGGTCGATGCTGCTGACAGGCGGCGATAAGATCCTGGGGCGGCACCTTGATACCCAGATTAATCACTTGGTATCCGTTGTTGGACAGGATGATGTCCACCAGGTTCTTGCCGATGTCGTGGACATCCCCCTTGACCGTCGCCAGGACAATCTTGCCCCGGACAGCACTGTCTGCCCGGTCCATGTGAGTCTCCAATCGGGCGACGGCGAATTTCATGGATTCGGCGGATTGAAGCACTTCGGCGACAATCAACTCGTTGGCGTTGAACTGGCGGCCCACCTCGGCCATACCGGCCATGAGCGGCCCGTTGATGATGTCTAGCGGAGCGCTCTCCAGTAGAGCCTCGTCCAAGTCTTCGGCCAGTCCCTCTTTGGTGCCTTCAATCACTGCCAAGGACAATCGCTCGTCCAGCGGGAGGTTTCGCCGTTCTTCTTCGGTCGCCTTAGGTGCTTTGTCTCTGAAGTGGGCGGCGAAGGCGGCGATGGGGTCTTCTCCCCGGTTCCACAGCAGATCCTCGGANAGCTTTCGCTCTTCCTCCGGGATGGATGTATACCGCTGGAGCAGTTCCGAGTTGACGATGGCCATGTCCAAACCGGCCTGCACGCAATGGTAAAGGAAGACCGCATTGAGAACTTCNCGTCCCGCCGGCGGCAGACCGAAGGACACGTTGGAGATTCCCAAAACTGTCTTGGCTTGGGGCANGGCTTCTTTTATCAGGCGAACGCCCTCAATGGTCTCTACGCCGGAGCCGACGTAGTTCTGGTCGCCGGTGCCGGTGGGGAAGACCAGAGGGTCGAAATAGATGTCTTCAATCGGAATATGGTATTTTTCGGTGAGAATCTGGGCCGATCTCAGAGCAATCTCCAGCTTGCGCTCACGAGTGATTGCCTGAGCCTGTTCCTTATCTTCGTCGATGCAGCCCACGACCAGCGCTGCGCCGTAACGGCGGGCCAGGGGTATGACGGTCTGGAAACGGGTCTCTCCGTCTTCCAGGTTCACCGAGTTGATGATTGATTTTCCTTGAAGCCGCTTCAAGGCCAATTCAATGACTTCGTGATCGGTGGAGTCAATCATCACCGGGGTTTTGATTTTCTTGGTGAGGTGGTCCAGGAAAAGGGTCATGTCCGCCTTTTCGTCCCGGTCCGGGTCCTGTAGGCAGACGTCAAGGATGTGGGCGCCGTTGCGGGCCTGGCGCCGCCCTACCTCCGCGGCTTCCTCGAAGGACTCTTGGGCGATAAGACGCCGGAAACGTCGGCTGCCCAGGACGTTGGTCCGCTCACCTACGATGGCCGGGCGGGTGTCCTCGTCTATGACAAGGGCTTCGATACCGGATACCCTGGACTCGCTGGATACCACCAGTTGGCGAGGCGGACGGTCGGCGACAGCCTCGGAGAGCAGGCGGATGTGTTCCGGAACGGTGCCGCAGCAACCGCCCACTAGGTTGATCCAGCCAGCGTCTAGAAAACGGGTGACGGTGGCGGCCATCATTTCAGGAGTTTCGTTGTAATTGCCGTCTTCGTCGGGCAGTCCGGCGTTGGGGACGCAGGCTATCGGGAAGCGGGACAACGACGCTAGAGTCCGGATGTGGTCGGTCATGAAGTCGGGGCCGGTGGCGCAGTTCAGGCCGATCCATAACAGGTCACGGTGAGCCAGNGAGGTATAGAACGCTTCGGCGTCCTGGCCGGCCAACAGAGTACCCATGGCTTCCACTGTACCCTGTACNGAAACNGGNATCTCCGNCCCAAGTTCGATAGAAGCTTGGGAGATTCCCTCCAAGCCAGCTTTGACGTTTATGGTGTCCTGGCTGGTTTCCAGCAGCAGCAGGTCCGCGCCGCCTTCGATCAGGCCAAGGGCTTGCTCGCAGTAGGATGCAGCCAACTCTTCGAAAGTTATGCCGCCGGTAACGGAGATTGACTTGGTGGTGGGTCCCATGGACCCGGCGACAAAGCGAGGCTTGTCATCGGTGCTGGCCGAGTCGGCCAACCCCCGGGCNATCTGGGCGGCTTCCCGGTTGATGCGGCGGGCTTCATGAGCCAGCCCATATTCCTCCAACACCACGGCGGTTGCGCCGAAGGTATCGGTTTCCAGGATGTCGGCCCCGGCGTCCAAGTAACTCTGGTGGATGCCAGCTATCGAGTCCGGGCGGGTGATGACCAAGTATTCATTGCAGCCTTCGAACTCCGGACCTCCGAATTCATCGGGTCCCAGGTCGAGTGCCTGAACAGCGGTGCCCACCGCGCCGTCGATAACAAGGATGCGTTCGCTGAGTAACGATTTCAGTTTATCTATACGGGACATACCGTCCATTAATACCACTTAAGATGATGAGATTCGTAGGCTATTGTAGCACGATTATTCGCCGAACCACTTGGCCAGTTCCGGGCCGTTGCGCTCCAGCCACTTGATGTTCAGTCGCACACGTTCCAAGGACTGGCGGATGGTCCGCTCTGCCGCAGCTACCGGATGCTCTTGGAAGAACGCTTCGACGTCCGCCAGATTTTCTTCGTCGGTGAAGTGACCGCAGATAGAAACCAGGCGCATCAACCCGAAGCCGCCGCCGCCGTAGCGCCGATCGAACTCGGTCCAGTTGTCCTTTAAGAACTTCCAGGCTAGGTCCCTGCCGTGGAGATTGGCCGCTACACCGCCGATGACGGTGATGGTGTCCTGAGACCTAACGTCGCTGGAGATTGCCCGCTCCAGGGTTTCCGTCAGCAACTCCGGCTGTTGGAAGCGAGTCAGAGCCATAAGCAGCCGGATCTTTTCTTCTTGAAGGGTTGTCCCCTTTTGCACTTCCCACAGTTGATCGTAGGTGGTTCGGTCTCCGGCATGTCCGGCTAAGCTGAATGCCACGCCGCGCAGGTCCGGGTGCAAAGACTCGGGTTCTTCCAGGTACCTCAGGAAACGGTCCTTGGCCTGGGATAGAACCTCGGTGTCACCATAGCTTCCGGCCTGGCTAAGAACGGTGCTACGCAGCAGAGCGTCCATGTGGCCTTCGCCGGGACTGGGGTCCCAACCCGAACGAGTCGCCGCCGGCCGGAACAGGTCCTGGGCGAATCCCTGGAAGGCACCGTAGATCGGCTGGTTGAACAACAGGACGTCCACGTCCCGTAGATTGCTGGCCAGATCGGCCCACACCGAAGCATCGTTCTCGTTGGTGTAGGCGTAGGCCATGGACAAGAATTGGCTTATGGAGAGAAGCCCAGCCCGGGAAAGGGCGTAAGCGTCATTCTGGATACCCAACCGGTCGGTCGCCGACAGTTCTAGGGACTGGATCGCCGGGATCAACCTTTCCCATCCTTCGGCGGAGTAATTGACCCGGAAGAATCCGGTTTGCTCTGGGTTAATCTTGAACCATGAGGCCCCGGTTGCCGTTTGGGTGACGGGCACTGTCATACTTACTTGACGACTGTCCATGACGGTCGAAGTCGGCTCGTTGCCTCCCGATGACACCGATACTGGCACTTGCCACACCTCGGGCTCCTGCTCGTCGCCGCCCAGAAGCCGATCGTAGACGAAGCGTTCCTGATGCAGGGTTAGCTCCAAGTCTTTGCCGGTGGTATCGGATTCGACCCGCAGCACCGGATAGCCCATCTGATTGGTCCAAGAATTCATGATGGAGGTAACCGGTTGGCCCGATGCCTCTTCCAGGGCCGACCACAGGTCTGCGGTTCGGGCGTTGCCGTATTGATGGGCCGAAAGATATTGGAAGAGTCCTTTGCGAAACACTTCCGGTCCCAGGAACTGCTCCAGCATCCGGATGACCGAGGCTCCCTTGGAGTAGCTGATGGCGTCGAAAAGCTGGCTGACTTCCGCCGGGTCCTTCACTTCTTGCTCGATTGGGTGGGAGTTCTTCAACCCGTCTAGGCTCAGCGCTCGGGTCGTGTCCATGTTGACGAACTGAGTCCACATCTGCCATTCGGGGAACAGCCAGTCCACCGCTTTCGTGCCCATCCAAGAGGCGAAGCTTTCGTTGAGCCACAGGTCGTCCCACCATTCCATGGTTACCAGGTCACCGAACCACATGTGGGCCATCTCATGGGCGACGACTTCCGCCACTCGTTGCCGGGTGCCGGCGGAGGAGTTCTCCGAGTCGACCAACAGGGCGGTTTCCCGGTAGGTGATAGCGCCCCAATTCTCCATGGCTCCGGCGGCGAAGTCGGGGATCGCGATGTGGTCCAGCTTCTCTAAAGGATAGGGAATCCCGAAGTACTCATTAAAGAAGGAAAGGAGTTTGACCGAAGTGTCCAAGGCGAACCGGCCCTGATCTTCCTTNCCCCTTGTNGTATAGATGCCGACTTTGGTTCGCTCGTTGGCTTGCTCGTGGATGGCAACAAGATCGCCGATGACGAAGGCCAATANATAGGTGGACATAACCGGCGTCTCTCCGAATCGGAGAGACTTTAACCCGCCTTCAACCGCCACTTCTTCCACGACGGGATTGTTGGAGATGGCGACTAGGTCGGACGGAATCACCAGGGTGAGGTCGAAACTTGCTTTGTGCGCAGGCTCNTCCCAGCAAGGGAAGGCCCGCCGCGCGTCGGTGGCCTCGAACTGGGTCGTTGCCAGATAACGGGTTTCACCCTCGGGGTCCGTGTACTCGCTTCTATAGAAGCCGTGGAGTTTGTCGTTCAACTCACCGGTGAACGAAATCTCCAGGCTGGCGTCTCCCGCAGGAATCGTCTCGGCGAAGGTTAAAGTGACGGTTTGCCGGGACTTGTCCAGGGCGATGTTCGTCGCCGTGGACGACGTGCCGCTGCGATGCAGAACCGCGGAGGCAATCTCCAAGTCCGCTGCGTTCAAGGCAATCTCGGTGGTTGCTTCAACCACCTCTATATCCACTGTTTCTTCGCCCTGGAATGTAAATTTGCTGAAGTCGGGCTGCAGTTTCAACTGGTACTTCTTGGGAAGTACCGTCTTGGGTAGTACGATCGCCTCGGACGAGGGCATGTTTGATTCCTCCAGCTAAGGTATGAGGGATAGCATCTACTTCCGGAGATCGCTTAACGTCATTGGCCTGACCAATCTCCGCAATCAACTGCCAGTTTATCATCATTGGCGTCCTTAGACACCAAGCTGAAGGCTGAATGTCATCTCCCTGTTACTGACTGGCATCCCCGATTCCAGGTCTGAAAACCGGTGCTATAATGGGTTCCCAACGAATCGAGGCCACACAGACGCGAGTGCCCGGAGTTGCTGTCATAACTCCGTGACCTCCGTGTCTCTGTGGCTAATTTTAAGGAAAGGACCGATATGCCTCCGAAAACGATGTTCGAGAAGATCTGGGATGCTCATGTGGTGCACGATGAGCCGGGGAAACCCAGCATCATTTATATCGACCTGCACTTGGTGCATGAAGTAACTTCGGCCCAGGCTTTCGCTGGCCTGCGGATGGCTGGACGCAAAGTCCGCCGCACCGACCTGACCATCGCCACCGCCGACCACAATACGCCCACCTGGGACCTGTCCCTGCCGGTCACCGACGAGTTCTCCAAGAAGCAGTTAGAGGCTCTGACNGTCAACTGTAAGGAGTTTGGCGTTGAATTGTACGACCGGTTCGACCCGCTACAGGGCATCGTCCACATCATTGGTCCGGACTTAGGGTATTCCCAGCCGGGCAAGACCATCGTTTGCGGCGACAGCCACACCTCTACCCACGGGGCTCTGGGGGCCTTGGCCATCGGCATCGGAACANCTGAGGTTGAGCACGTACTGGCCACTCAGACCTTGCGCCAATACAAGCCCAAAACCATGGAAGTTCGGGTCAACGGACCCCTGCCCTTCGGCGTCAGCCCCAAGGACCTGATTCTGAACATCATCGGCCAGATCGGGATCCACGGCGGCGTGGGCCACGTCATCGAATATACCGGCGAGGCCATTCGCTCCATGTCTATGGACGGGCGCATGACAGTGTGCAACATGAGCATCGAAGGCGGAGCCCGGGCTGGCATGATTGCCCCAGACGACACCACCTTTGAGTATCTGCGAGGAAGGAAATTCGCGCCCCAAGGAGCGGACTTCGACGCCGCCGTTGAAAAGTGGCGGACCTTGGCGACGGACCCTGGCGCCACGTATGACACCTTGGTTGAGATAGACGCGTCCCAGTTGACTCCAGTAGTGACCTGGGGCACCAATCCCGGCATGGTTGCGCCGGTGACCGGCCAGGTTCCCGATCCGGNGTCGTTTGCCGAGTNGGCNGACCGAGAGTCCGCCGAGAGGGCATTGACCTACATGGGCCTAGAGCCAGGAATGGCGATTCAAGACATAAATATCGACCGGGTGTTCATCGGAGCATGTACCAACGCCCGTATCGAAGACCTGCGCAACGCCGCCGAGGTTGTTAAAGGACGCAAGGTTAGCGACGGTGTCTACGCCATGGTGGTGCCGGGGTCGGCTTTGATAAAGAAGCAGGCCGAAGAAGAGGGTCTGGACCAAATCTTCACGGAAGCGGGATTGGACTGGCGGGTAGCCGGATGCTCCATGTGTCTCGGCATGAACCCGGACACCTTATCGCCGGGAGAGCGCTGCGCCTCCACCTCCAACCGAAACTTTGAAGGACGCCAAGGCAAAGGCGGCCGCACCCACTTGGTAAGCCCCCAAATGGCGGCGGCTGCGGCCATCGCCGGACACTTCGTGGATATAAGGGATTGGTAGGAGGATGGCTAGCGCTTAAAATCCGTTCGTCCTGAGCCTGTCGAAGGACCCCGGTGGAACAATGCCCGTATGAGCTTCTATGTCTACATACTCCGGTGCTCGGACGGGTATTTCTACACGGGGCNCACAGACAACTTGGAGGCAAGGATAAGTTCTCATTACACCGGTCATATCGCTGGATATACATCTAGGCGAAGACCAGTAACATTGGAGTTCACAGAGGAATTTCCAACCAGGATTGAAGCGTTGGAACGGGAGCGGCAGATTAAAGGATGGTCACGTAAGAAGAAGCAGGCTTTGATTCAGGGAAACTGGGGTACGCTTAGCAAATTGTCTAGGGCGCATGGTTCGACAAGCTCACCACGAACGGTGGCGGAGTAACATAGTCCAGTCCAAGTAATCGCCCTGAATCATTCTCTAAGGAAAAGTCTAGTGGCTGTCGGGAAGGGCATCGGAAATGGCGGAATGATAGACAGGGAATTCGCGGAAGATTTCGCGAGGGAGTGGGAGAGGGCCTGGAACGCCCATGACCTGGAAGAGATTCTCTCCCACTACTCCGAAGNTTTTCAGATGACCAGTCCATTCATTCCAACGACGATGGACGAAGCGACCGGTACTTTAAAAGGCAAAGACAAGGTTGGCGAGTACTGGCTTAAAGCTTTGGACCGTTACCCTGAGTTGAGGTTTCAAACCCAGATGGTTCTGGTTGGGCAGAATAGTATAGTCATACGCTACCGGTCTTTTCGGAATGAACTGAACCGTGAAGCGGTTGAAGTGATGATATTCGGCGATGATGGCAAGGTTATAGAATCCATCGCCCATTACGATGAAGTCTAGATAAAGTTGCTAAGGAGGACTGAAACGAGATGGAACCCTTTGTGAAATTGAACGGCGTAGTAGCGCCCATGGACCGCGTGAACGTGGATACCGACCAGATTATCCCGGCGGTCCATCTTAAGAGCATCGAGCGGGAAGGTTTCGGACAACACCTGTTCTCGGCATGGCGGTACAACGAGGACGGTAGCCCCAACCCGGACTTTGTTCTCAATATTCCGGAATACCAGAACGCCAGCGTACTGGTAGCGGGCCGGAACTTCGGTTGCGGCAGTTCTCGGGAGCATGCGCCCTGGGCCCTGCACAACTACGGCATCCGCTGCGTCATCGCCCCAAGCTTCGCCGACATCTTCTACAACAACAGCATGCAGAACGGTCTGCTGCCGATAAGGTTGCCCGAAGAAACAGTCCGCAAGATTCTGGACAAGGCCAAAGAAAATCCGGGATTCAAGCTCAACGTGGACCTGGTGTCCCAGCGCATCTGGGATGAAGACGAGGAAATCGTTCTGGAGTTTGAGTTGGATTCGGCTCGCCGAGACGCATTGCTAAACGGATTGGACGACATTGGCCTAACGATGCAAGACGAAGACAAGATATCCGCTTTCGAGGCGAAGCAGGGAGTAGTATAGCTATCAGCTATCAGCGGGTCCGGTCACGTGGAAGCTGATTGCCGATAGCTAAAGGCTAAAGGCTTTCCGGCGGCGGGAAAACCCTAGCCACCTGCTTCCTGTAGTCTGTTTCGTAGCGTTGCATCCGGCCCTGCCTTACCTGTTCATCTAATGAAGGCCGGCTCACCGGACGGGGACTGGCCGGCGCATATCCAATCACCCCTTCCTCTTCAAGAGTCGCCAAGTCTGCTTCGTTGCGTCCCAGCAAGTCGGACAGAATCAACTTGTTGTGCTCCCCCATCATCGGACCCGGTTTCGCTGGAACCGGTGGTGTAAGGGACATTTTCCAAGGGCGGCCCACATAGGGAAGCGGTGGCATGCCGGTGCTTGGATGGTGGGCCACTACATCGAAGAAACCCCGCTCGACCAAGTGTGGGTCGAACAAGAGATCCTTGCTGTCGAACACCGCNCCGGCTGCGACCCCAATGGCCTGCAACTGATTCATCAACTGATGGGCTTCCCATTGGGTGGTGATTTGTCCGATGAGTTCGTCCAATTTCGCCCGGTTGCGCCAACGGTTCAGGCTATCTTTGAACCGCTGATCTTCAGCCAGATCGGGCTTGTTCACTACCCCGCAGAACGCTCGCCATCGCTCGTCGCTGTCGACAGCGATCGTGATCCAGCGGTCTTCTCCCTGACAGGGATAACACCCGTGGGGAGCCATGCCCGGGTCGCTGTTGCCGATCCGGGGTTCGGTGCGTCCATTGGCCGCAAAGTCGAGAAGCGCTTCCGGCACCGTGGCGCTGGCGGCTTGGGTCTGAGATATGTCCACGAACTGGCCCTGGCCGGTGCGGAGGCGGTGCATCAAAGCAGTCATAACCGCGAACACGGTTTGTTCGCCGGCGGTGTAGTCGGTGTAGGGAATCTCCGGTAGCTCCGGAGGTCCGTCGGCGTAGCCGGTCATGTAAGACAGTCCCGACGCCCCCTCGGTTGCCGGGCCGGTTGCCCCGAAGTTGGCCCAAGGACCGGTGAATCCGTAACCGGTGGAAGACACCATCACGATGCCGGGATTTAAGCTCCGAACGTCCTCGTACTCCAAATGGAAGTTCTTGATGGCTCGGGGTGTGAAGTTCTCAGCGAAAACATCGCTGATCGAAATCAACTCCTTCAAGATTTGCATCCCCGCCGGATTTGTCAGGTCCAATGTGATCCCCAACTTGTTGCGGTTGTGCTCGTAAAAGTTGGCTCCGCGGTTCCAAAACTCCCCTTCGGTATCGTTACCATAGAAAGAGTCGCTGCGGTAACTCTCCAATCTCTGGCAAGATTCCAGGCGGATGACCTGGGCTCCCATGTCGGCCAGCATCTTCATGGCCCAGGGAATGGCGATGAGCTGGCCCATCTCGATGATGCGAACCCCGGCCAACGGTCCCAGCAGATTCACACTCCTGTCAGCGGATGATTCCGGCATCATAAAACTCCGATAGCCCGCAGGCGGGACAATTCATCATTGGTATAGCCTAAGCGCTCCCCGAAAACCTGCTGGTTGTCCTGGCCTAATAATGGGGCTGGGGATGCCGGCCCCCATGGCGTTNCGGACANGAGGAAGGGCGGGCCGGGATATTTTAATGGCCCGGTAGACGGATGTTCTACGTTCACGAAATACCCACGGGCTTGGAATTGTGGGTCGGCCAGTACCTCTTCCGGCGACTGGACTAAACCGTAGATGAATCGTTTTTCGTGGGCGGAGAAGAACATTTCGGACTTGTTCTTGGTTAAGAAGGTCTCATCAAGGATCCGGCCCAACTCCTCGGCGTTTACCAACCGGGCCGAAGCGTTGCTGAACTTTTCGTTGTCCAACTCCGGAACGCCCAGGAACTCGACGACGGCTTGCCAGTTGTCCCTGGCGCCGATGCCCGGATTCGGCAATACGTAGCCGTCTGAGGTGGCACGCAACCGGGTGAGGTCTCCGCTGTGGTTTGGTTGGCGGCGCCGGACCGCTCCGGTGTAGGTGAAGTTGTTCACCACGTCGCGAAGTCCCGATGCGACGGCTTCTTGGATGGAGACGTCGACATGCTGGCCTTGACCGGTGAGACGCTGGTGATAGAGGGCCATCAAGGCGGCGGAGGCAGCGTCGGTGCCTCCCTTGAACTGGGCTTGGTGCAATGCGTGCTTCAGGGGTTCCCGGTCATACGCGCCGAAGATATACATCAGACCGCCCATGGCGTATTCCACGATATCGGCGGCTTTGTAGTCCCGGTAGGGTCCGGTCTGACCGAAATTGGAGATCGACACCATGACTAGGCTGGGGTTTATCTNATGCAGAGAGTCGAAATCCAGGTCCAGGGACGACATAACCCGCGGCGAAAAGTTTTCCACCAGCACGTCGGCGTCTTTGACCAACTCCCGGAGCATCCTGCGTCCCTGGAGGGTCTTCAGATTTAATGTTATGCCGCGCTTGCAGGTGTTCAGGTAAAGGAAGAGCAAGCTCTTTTCCTGATTTACCTCATCGTGATAGAAGGGTGGCATGGACCGGGCTGGGTCGCCCTCGGGCCGCTCCACTTTAAGAACGTCGGCTCCGTAATCGGCCAGCAGCTTTGTGCACCAAGGTCCGGCGATATGATGGGTAAGGTCTAGGACCTTCACCCCTTCCAAGGCTCTGTCGGGCATGCCTGTTTGTACCCCTTTGTGGTTTGGTTCTGGCGAACNGTAAGGGGCACGGCTAGCCGTGCCCCTACACATGGGAAAATCCCGGCGATTCTCTCAAACCGGCCTGTGTTCTGGATCTGGCGTTAAGACTCGGGAAAGGTCAACTTGAGAAGAACGTGGCGGCGGTTCTTGGTATAGGGGCGAACGTGCTCCGGCCACCGGCCTCGGTCCACGGCGTCTGCCCAAGCCTCGCTGGTGAGCACTTCAGGGCTTTCCAGTTCGTACATGGCCTGGAATTTGGGTTCACCCTCCGCCACGATGGTCCGGGTTTCCCCGCCCATGGCCATGGTTAGAGGTTGGGTCTCAAACCGGGTGATCGATACGACCCCTGGGACCTGAGACAGCATCGGGCAATGTTCGGTGTTGTAGACGTCATGGAACAAGGACTCTTGTGCAGCCTCGACNTCCATGCTGGCTATGAAAAGATACTTAGACGTTTGAGCCATGTTTTCGCTCCTCGTTATTTAGCTGACGGCTGATGGCTGAACGCTGACAGCGCTAGAAGGCCCTTCCGTGAGACTTCTCGGTCTCGGCGCTGGTGATGAACTCCAATAGCACTGCCTTGCCCTCGTCTTCCGTNACCCGGCGGGCGCGTTGGAAGGCCTGGACAATGTGGGCGGGGTCTTCTATCCGCTCGGCATATCCGCCCATGGCCCTTCCCATGTCGGCGTAGTCTCCGCCCAGGTCCCGGGTGTTGTAGAGCCGGTGGGAGTCGGCCATCGCCGTGGTTTCGACAGCCATGGTTGAATTGTTCAGCACTACCGTGATGATGGGTATATTGGACCGGACCGCCGTCTCGAAGTCGAGACCTACCATGCCGAAGGCGGCGTCTCCCATGAAGTTCACGCATACCTTATCTGGCATGGCCAGCTTGGCGCCGATGGTCAGCCCCAGGCCGGTGCCCAAGCCGTGGGATTTCCCCCATCCTAGATAAGTCCGGGGTCCATTGGACCGGTAGAACGGCGTGATCTGATCCCGGGGGCTACCGGAATCGTGGGTGACGATGGCCTCTTCCGGCGGGATGGTTTGCATGAAGTCCCAGATGATTCTGTAGGGATTTATGGGCGTCTGAGAGTTGGACAACTTGGGCCGCCATTCGTTCAGCCAAGCGTCCCGCTCCGACTTGATTTCCTTGGCTACTGCGTCGTCGGTCTCGCGGCTGCGGCCTACGATTTCACGGCAAGCTTCAATCATCTGACCCAAGACCAACTTGGCGTCTCCAACGATGGGGAAGTCGATGTTGTAGTCCTTGTTGATGTCCCGGGCATCGTTGGTGGCTTGAATCATCTTCTTGCCCGGCGGGATGTTCATCGACATGCCGTGCTTGGTGAAACTGCAACCGATGCCGAAGACCAAGTCCGCCCGTCCCATGAAATGGAACAACGGACCGGACATCACCCCGGAGCCGCTACCCAGCGCCAAAGGATGAACCTCAGGAAAACCGCTCTTGCCTAGCAAGGTGGTCATCACCGGAGCTTGGAGCAACTCCGCCAGTTCTACCAGTTGGTCCGTCGCGCCGGCGTACAGCACTCCTTGTCCTGCGTGAATAACCGGGTACCTGGCCTGGCACAGGGCTTGGGCCGCCGCTTCCACGTCGGAGGGATTGCCCTGAGTGAGGATCGGCTTGCTGGGCTGGTAGAAGAAATCTTCCTCAGCAACGTCTTGTAGCGCGATGTCGGCGGGAATCTCTACCATCACCGGTCCCGGCCTGCCCTGGCGCAGGGCGGCAAAGGCGCGGCGCATCACCTGGGAGGTACGGTTGGGCAGATTCAGTTGTTCGATGTACTTGTTGACGCCTTGGTAGTTACGCATGGAATCGAAATGGGGAAGGATTCCTTGTTTGTCCGTGGGGTGTCCCAGGGGCAGAAACAAGATGGGGACCGAGTCGGAATACGAAGTCGCGACACCCGAGTAAGCGTTTTCGGCGCCCGGACCGTATTGCATGGCGAAAACGCCCATGCGCTCACCATTGGTCACTCGGCTAAACCCGTCGGCGATACCGACTCCCACCCTTTCCTGGCGGCATATTATGGGCCGGATGCCCGCCGCTGCTGCGGCTTCGATGACCGGGGTAGTGGGGAAACAACTCAGATACTCAACCCCCTCCCGCTTAAGAATCTCGACAATCGCATCTATGGTTCGCACTGTTTTCCTCCCCGGTTATTTTTTTGTCTAAGTAGGTAGTATCTATGAACATCGGGCTTCGAAGGCGGAAACCTCAGAGCGCGGGTAAAGTCCTTTGCTCCGGTGTCTGCGGACATACCCATATGCACTGGGAAACGCTCGGAATACGGGTCTGGATTGACACGCAGAGTATACCACTGGGGAGACATAAAATGCCGGTGCTCCGACTGTCAAAATGAAGAAGGGTCTACCTAATTTAGTTAGTGACTATGTGCGAAAGAAATCGGGGGTGAATGTCCATCCCGTGGGATGTCCAAGTTCGGGGAGATAAGCAAGATGCGGAAAGAGAGGTTATGGGGAACGTCCGGCTAGACTTCCCGGTATCGCCACAACCTGAAAGAGTAAAACATCATTGCGAAGACGTTGGCCCCAACGCCGGCGCTTATTAACGCTACGAAAAAAGGAGGTGCGTTGTATATGGTTCCGCCGGGCCGCTCCACTCCTTCCGGATAAAACACCGGACCCAACTCCCAGCCCACCCAAGCCCCACAGAGACCACCGGTTAAAACCAACCCAACGGTAATCCATTTGACTGATCCTGGCGACTCGGGCTTGAACCACCCCATAAGCCCCCCGGCGGCGGCTCCCAGTCCCGCTCCCGTCATCAAGATGGACGCAGGTAGGGTTGGGCCGGGAGGAGCAGAGAACCAGCCAGCGAAAAACCCGACGAACGCCAGCCCTGTCGCCACCATCAGACCGAAGGAACTCCTCAGAATTACGGTGACCACCGGTCCGGGGAGAAACAATCCCATGTCTTAACGCCCCCCCGTGCCTAGCCGGTGACTGTTGCCCGGCAATTGGAACATATTCCAAGGAACACCAGAGATTAGCATGTCAGCCAAGGAGCCATCTGCGCGGTGATTTTGGCTGTGGCTTGACCATATGTTACGAATATCGTTGCCTAACATATGTTCACTTGTAACACAGCTGGATTGGGATAACAAGACATCCAATCCGAAATATCGAACGTATAGCCACCAGGCCTTCAAATCGAGGAACGGTTCACCATCAAGACGGTACTAAGAACCCAAGGGCCGCCATTGACAAATTTGTTCCAGCAATATTAAATGGTGGCTGNCNCAGCTAGGGCCTAGCNGAGTATGTNNTGGTNCGTCNATCGTAATAAATCNGAATACACTGAACTAGGAGGAACGGAGATGNTACGAAACCGGGTNGGGTTTCTTTTTCTAACCGGCTTATTCTTCGCCCTGGGGGCGATNGTGGCTTGTGGCGGCTCTGCTGCGCCAGAAGCTGAATTCAAAGGAAACTCCGGAGTGGTGAGCACTCCTGCAGCGGCACCAGCGACCAAAGCAGTCGTGGCAAAGCCTGCGGCTACTAAGGCTCCTGCAGCCGCAGCCAAGTCTGCTGGAACCCTTACTGTAGCTACTCGAGCCCTACGCAGCGGTGCTGGCCTCCCCAAGTTCTGCACAGCTGGCTGCGCAGAGACCGTCTATCTCGCTGGCATCTTTGACACCCTTACAGGGGTTAAAGCTGGCCCCGGTGGACCTCTCGACCCGCAGAACACCCCGAACTTGGCAGAGTCATGGACGATCGCGGACGACCTTTCATACATGGATTTCAAACTCAGAAACGACGTCAAATTCCATGACGGAAGCGATCTGACAGCCGATGACGTGGCGTTCAGTTATAACAACGCCAACGCTGCTCAGAACGTGGACAGCATCCACGGCCAGGCCGGGGACTTCGCGCCCTTCATCGCTGAGGTCGAAGCTCTGGACCCGCTGACGGTCCGGATGAACTTCACCGTGATGTATTCGGCCATGCCGCTCCGATACATCAGCCCCTTCTACCAGAGCGCGGCTATCGTTTCTAAGAAGGTGTACGACAAACTAGGCGAAGAAGGGATGCGGACGTCATACATCGGAACCGGGCCCTTCATCATGGATACNTACAAGAAAAGTGAGAGCGTCATAGCTCATGCGGTGGACAAGCACTGGCGTCAGGTGCCGTCCGTCAAAGAACTAAGGATCCTTGACATCCCGGAGACATCTGCCCGAACGGCCATGCTGGAGACCGGTGAGGCGCAGATAGCTGGCGAGTTGGCCTTTAAAGACGTAGTACGTCTGCAGAAGGANGGCTTCACGCTTAACCGAGACAACGGATATGGTCAAGAGATTTCCATATTCATGGCGGGTAACTATTGGTCGACTGAACACCCGCAAAAAGGTACCAAGTTGGAACGCCCGAAGTTCCCAGACCTGCCTTGGGTCGGCGACTTCGCTGATGCTGATTCCATGGAACGTGCCAAGAATGTCCGTCATGCCCTGTCGATGACCATCGATCGCGAAGCCATAAACGAACAGATCCTGGAGGGTCTGGGCGAGACCTGCTACTTCAACCAGATCTCCATCAACCAGGACGGATGGAAGGAAAAATGGGCGACTCCCTATGATCCCGAAGCAGCCAGGGCTCTCCTCAAAGAAGCCGGCTATGAAGGCGGCGGGTTTGACATAGACATGTGGATCGGACCTGGTGGCATCCGCGTGGAGCTAGGAGAAGCCATCGCAGGAAATTGGCTCAAGGAACTGGGTGTTAACACTAACCTGGACCGGATCACTTATACCAAGTACCGCCCAGGTCTAGTACAGCGCACAACCAGCACCTACTTCATGTCCGCTGGCGACGAAGGCAAAACCGGATTCCCGGTGCATTGGCCCAAGGGTATGCAGGGCAGCGCCATCACTGACGGTGGCTGGGGTCCCGGATTTGAAGATCCCTTCTACTCCCAGCACTTCTTCAAGATGAACAAGGAGCCAGACGCTGCCAAGCGCATGGCCATGACTGAGGAATACTTCGACCACGTAGCTGACGTGATGCTGCAGCCTTGCATCGTCGAAGCTCCTTACCACCCCATGTTCAACCCCAAGTTGATTGCTGAATGGAACATGCACCCGAGCATGAACGGCAACCTGAGCGGGGCTAACAGCTTCGAAACCGTAGTTCTTAAGTAAAAAGATAACTTTAGGTATTGGGGGTGGCCTGCACCGCGGTCGCGGTGCAGGCCGCCTTGTCGTTACGGCATTGTGGGCCTGACCGCTGGGTTGCGGGCAGCGGTGCCAATGTTATAAACTCTTGACGCATTAAGCTCTGGCCCAGGTGGGGGCTCAACGGTCTCCCCGCTTTATAGAGTTCGCCAGAATGGAATGTGCGGGGCCGGTGGGCATTCGCCAGACCGCTTTCGATGGTGTTTTATGTGGAGTAGCTTCTAATGTCCCGTTTTATCGTTCGCCGAATCTTCTACATGTTTGTGACGATGATGATCGCCACACTGTTGGTGTTTTCGCTCTCCAGGATAGTTGGAGACCCGCGTCTGCTCTACGTGCAGGAAGGCGGCTATGGACTNAGCCCAGAAGCCTGGGATGCTCTCGGGGTAAAGCTACACCTAGATAAACCCGTGGCGGTGCAGTACCTGTACTGGTTGGGGGATGCGGTCACCGGNGACCTTGGCGATTCCATGCTGGACCGGAAACCCGTGGCTGAAATCATGTGGGACGCCTTGGGGGCCACGTTGCAGTTGGCCTTCTTCGGNTGGATGTTCGCAACGTTAGTCGGGGTGCCACTGGGAGTCCTTTCGGCGGTAAAGCGCGGCAGCGTATGGGATTATCTGGGACGAAGCGTTGCNCTTGCGGGCCAAACACTTCCGGTGTTCTGGGTTGGNATCATGGGGATACTGATTTTNGCNGTGAAATTGGAATGGTTGCCCGTGGGAACAAGGCCAGAGGAATTTAGCCCGAAACACTTCATAATGCCAGCCATCACCTTGGGATGGTTCTCCGCGGCAGGCTACCTACGTCTTACCCGGTCGGCCATGCTGGACGTGATGGACTCGGAGTACATCAAGTTGGCCCGGGCCAAAGGCGTTAACTCGACGGCAGTGCTCTGGAAGCACGCATTCCGGAACGCGATTATCGCACCCCTCACCTTTTCCTCGCTGGTCCTGGCGGGNTTTATCACCGGCGCCATCGTAACGGAAACGGTGTTCTCCTGGCCNGGNCTNGGCAGGCTCGCNTTTNCCTCGGTGGACGACAATGACTTCCCCGTGATGGTTGGCCTGATGCTGCTATTCACCTTCATGTTCTTAGTGGTTAANCTGNTAACCGACATTCTCTACGCATATGTCGATCCCCGGATTCGATACGGCTAGGATATTATGGCTGAAGTAACTACAAATCTACGGCGCCCCCGTTTTGCAGTCCCATCGTGGGGACANATCGGCTATGTGATTCGCCGCTGGCCTGTCGGACCCATCGCTATACTCGCNGTTCTGATCATTTTGGGCGCGTTCGCNCCGCTCTTCGCNCCCTATGATCCACTATTGATTGAGTTGGAGGCACGGAATACTCCGCCNTTCTGGGTTGAAGCGGAAACTGAATCAAGACTNGTGTCTCAGCGCGTGGACAAACTGGCTGCTGAAGATAGGCACAAGATTTCCCTAAGAGACGCCCGCAAGAAGGGATTTCCAGANGCCGAAGTAGGTCAAACCATCGNAATCATTTCCCAGCCANCAGGTAGCTTTGCGCATNTGTTTGGGACCGACCAAACGGGCCGGGACATTCTGAGCCGATGGATTTTTGGGGCTAGGGTGTCGCTGCAGGTAACCGCAGTTTCCCTCACCAGCGGTTTGGTCATCGGTGTCGCCATGGGCCTCATCGCTGGGTACGCCGACCAGATATTTCCCAGATGGGGCAGACATCTTGACGAAGCCATCATGCGGATCGTGGAGATAACCTTTGCGGTGCCCACCATCCTGGTAGCCTTAGTCATTGTTATCGTGTTCGGCAAGAGTTTCATCGTTTTGTTAGGTCTGCTGGCCTTTGTGGCNTGGAACGCCTTCCCACGTAACGTGCGAGCCGAGGTCCTATCACTGAAGACCTCCGACTATGTGGCCTTGGCCAAGATTTCCGGCGCGAGTTCATTCCGTATCNTGTTNGTACACATCTTCCCGGGAGTAATCAATACCGTCCTAGTTATCGCCACCTTGCGGGTAGGACAGTTGATATTGATCGAGGCCATCTTGAGCTTCTTGGGNGCCGGCGTTCAACCGCCCAAGCCAGCTTGGGGCGCCATGGTTGCCGACGGACGAGAGTACTTGGGTGATGCTTGGTGGATCGCCTTCTTCCCAGGGATGGGCATATTCCTGGTCGTCGTTTCCCTTAACTTCCTGGGTGACTGGATGAGGGACCGGTTCGACCCCAGGCTTCGGCAATTGGACTAACCGGAAATTGCTGCCGGGTTACCGGCTTGAACGGAAATTTTATATAGGGATGGAGAATCGTGGCATCTGCTGATACATCGGAAGCCCCTGTATTAAAAGTTGAAAACCTGCGCACTTACTTCCGAACTCGCTGGGGTGAGGTCAAAGCGGTCGACGGAGTAAGCTTCGAACTTCGTAAGGGCGAAACCTTGGGGATAGTCGGCGAGTCTGGTAGCGGCAAGTCCGTGACCATGCTGTCCATGATGAGACTCATTCCCATGCCGCCGGGCCGGATAGTGGAAGGCAGTATCACCCTGGATGGAGAGGACTTGCTGCAACTGNCTGAATCCGAGATGAGTAAGGTCAGAGGCAGCAAGATTGCCCTGATTATTCAAGACCCNATGACCTCTCTGAACCCGGTGCTTTCCATCGGTAACCAGGTAACCGAGGCAATAAGGATTCATCAGGATATCCCCAAGCGAAGCGTGATGGAAAAGGCTCTGGAGGTGCTGCGAAAGGTAAACATACCCGCGGCCGAATCCAGGGTTCGAGATTATCCTCATCAGATGAGCGGCGGGATGCGCCAGAGAGTTGTAGGAGCCATCGGGATATCGTGCCAACCCTTGGTATTGATCGCCGACGAGCCAACAACTTCATTGGACGTAACCATTCAGGCCCAGTATCTGAAACTACTGCGGGACCTACAGCGGGAATCGGGCCTGTCGTTGATTTTCATCACCCATGACTTTGGCATCGTCGCCAAGATGTGCGACCGGGTGGCGGTGATGTACGCTGGCCGTATAGTTGAGGAGGGCGCCGTTCGGGACATATTTAACGCGCCCTCCCACCCATACACTGAAGCTCTACTCGCTTCTGTGCCAAAGATGGAAGAAGATGTGGACCGGCTATACGCTATTGAAGGCCAGCCACCCTTGTTACATGACCTGCCGGTAGGCTGCGCCTTCGCCGACAGGTGCCAGTACGTTATGGACCGGTGCCGCGAAGAATATCCTCCGGAGTTCCCAGTGGCTGAAGGCCATTACTCCGCGTGTTGGAGACTTGCATGATCACTCCTGCTACGACATCGGATAACTCCCAGGCGGGAGAGGTTATCCTTGAAGCACGAGATCTGAAAAAGTACTTCCCGGTAACTAGAGGTATCGTATTGTCCCGGGTTACCGGCCATGTCAAAGCCGTTGACGGGGTTTCTTTCCAGATCCGGGCTGGCGAAACCCTTGGTATTGTCGGAGAGTCGGGGTGTGGCAAGACCACCACCGCCAAGATGGTTCTGATGTTGGAAGAGCCCACCGAGGGTAACATTTACTTCCAAGGACAGGACATCTACAAATCGGGCGAGGCGGGACGTAAAGAGTACCGTAGTTCGGTGCAGGCCGTGTTCCAAGACCCTTGGAGTTCGTTGAATCCGAGGATGCGGGTAAAGGATTTGATTGCCGAGCCGATGGTCATCAACTGGCAGCTTTCCAAGGCTGAGATTCAGGAGCGGGTTCTGCAACTGCTTCAAGAGGTTGGACTAAGCAGTTATCACGCCAATTTGTATCCTCACGAGTTTAGCGGAGGACAGAGGCAGCGTCTGGCCATCGCCCGTGCGCTTTCCTTGAATCCCAAGATTATCGTTCTAGACGAACCTGTTTCGGCCTTGGACGTTTCCATCCGTGCCCAAATCATGAACCTACTCAAGGACCTGCAGGCTGAGTACAGCGTCAGTTATATGCTCATCGCTCACCACTTGGCCACTGTTCGCTACATGTGTCACTGGGTGGCGGTGATGTACCTGGGCGAGGTTGTAGAGTTTGCTGAGGTCACTGAGCTTTTCAATAATCCGATGCATCCCTACACCAAGGCTTTGATGTCGGCCGCCCTACCGTCCCACCCCGACACCGAACAGGAAGAGATAATTCTGACCGGTGAAGTTCCTTCTCCGTTGAACCCGCCGGAGGGCTGCCATTTCCACCCCCGGTGCCCCTTCGTAATGGACCAATGCTCACAAGTCATTCCAGAGAGCAAGGAAATCTCACCCAACCATTGGGTGTCCTGCCACCTGTATTAAAGATCCGGTCGTGCCGCCGCGCTGTCCGGAACATGGGGGGCCGTTTTCGCCCCCCTGCGGAAGCTATCGTAGCTCCTCTTATCTTGGGCGCTGGATCTTTTGCACTCCCATCGTCTAGGCTCTCCGGTAAACCTAGCATAGACACCGCCAAAGTGTCTCCCTAAATGGGCCCTACAGACCCTATTCCCCATCTTGTGCTGGATATAAGTTGACCGGCCCGTTATGGCGATTTATTCTTCTAGTCATACGGCAGCGACCCCAGGAAAGGGATTTCATTTCATCTGGGGAGTCCTGGTTGGATCAGACAACATACCCGCCGCCAAGG
>PANP01000002.1 GCA_002708395.1 Dehalococcoidia bacterium | reverse complement strand
TTCAAGGCAGTCTTCGATCGCCTGGTGGTCCTTAGACGGGTCGAAGTTCATGGGATAAAAGAAATGCCCAAACCGCATGTTGGTCTCCTCCGTACGCTGGTGTGCGCGCATTAGTGGTCAATCTTTAAGCTGCCCTCAGCCATTTTCCTTTTCAGCGGAACGCCAAGCGCAGCATCGGCACCGAGTGTAGCAACGCCTCAAGAGACGGTCAAGGAAACTGTGCATATTTAGCGGCGAAAATCGATCGATACTGTTAGCAGGTTATAATTCCGTTGTGGCACGGAGCCGAATGTACGGCTTCGATAACCGAGGGATGTTATGGACAAGATGAAGGGCATGGTTGCGGTAGTTACCGGGAGCAGCAGAGGTCTCGGGCGGGCTATATCCATAGAGTATGGCCTGGAAGGTGCCACGGTAGTAGCCTGCGCCCGCCCAACTTCGCCCTCCCACTTGCCGGGAACCGTTGATGAAACAGCTCAAGAGATTCGTGACCATGGCGGTGAATCCCTGGCTATCGCCTGCGACGTATCCGAAGAAGCGCAGGTTAAGGCAATGGTTCAACAAGTCATGGAGCGTTTCGGGAAAATAGACGTGCTGGTGAACAATGCCGGAATCATGATTCTGGGAGAATCGTTCTTGGAGATCGAGCCAGCCCGGTGGGACCAGATTATGAGTGTGAACCTGCGGGGCGCTTACCTGACTTGCCGGTATGTGTTGCCCGTTATGATTGACCAACGGCGGGGCAGCATCGTCAACATCGGCTCCTTTGCGGCGTCGGATCCCAGAATCAACGGCACCGCATACTGTAGCAGCAAGGCGGCGTTGCATATGTTCAGCCAGTGCTTAGCCCAGGACGTGCGGGAACACAACATTGCGGTAAACATCCTGGACCCCGGCGGAATGAAGAGCGAAGGTTCATCGGTCATCCCGTGGGCCCAACATGATTGGGACCAGAGAGTTGAACCGGAGGAAGTTGGACCCTCCGCTGTGTATCTAGCGCTGAGGGACGCCCAGTCCATGACAGGGGAGATGGTTCTTCGTGCTGACTTCGGTCAAACTTGGGGCGGCTAGTGGGGAGATTCGAATAAGAATGGTCGAAAGAATTTATGGTTTTTAGAATCGGAATTGTGAGCCGATGGCGCACGAGCGCAATACTTGTGGCGTTTCTGCTGGCGGGAATAATCGGGTTGGCTGGCTGCGCCAAAGACGAGCCGATATCGCTCCCAACGTCTAGCTCAATCGCCACCTCAAGCCCGGCCCCGGCTTCTACGCCAACACCGGCCCCGGTTTCCACACCTTCGAAACAGGAGGGTGATCCAGTGGTGACGAGCGTACCCAACGATCCGAGCGACGATATTCTCTCGGGCGAGGTTTCTCAAGAGTTGATTCTGCCAAGGGACAGCTATAACGCCTCCCGCAANGTCTCCGAGTTGATTAAACCCCACTTTNTCGCCATGGACANCGNCNGGAAACCGGNCGATCCCGAAGGAGAGCCGGACCTCGTTCTGGAGGTGGAACGGAAGGTCAAACTACGCTTGAGAAAGGGAGACCAGACTCGCTACTTGGACCTGCTGGCATTGGAGTCAGGCCTATTAGGGGAACATCCGGTGCACAAGGTCTTCCGGCTTCAGGCCATGGGCGTGCCCCTGGACGATGGCCTCGCCGAAAAGCTGAAGCCCGGCAGGTTTGCGGATAACCTGTTTCATTCGGTGACGTTCCAGTATCTTCAGAATAAAGAGACCAGCGGTGTTGTCGCCGAAGTGTTTCCCGACGGCACTTTCCTAGCCATCCCGTTCGACCTGCCGTCCGAATGGTACGGNGAACAGACCGCCACCGAAGCCAATTTACTGGATATCCAACCGGGCACTCGCATCACATTCAAACCCAGCGGANCGGGCGTTTNCCAAGTCGAGTTGGCGACCGGNCAAAGTCTTGNCCCTGTTCTGGGCGCATCCCTGTCCCTGGATGANGGCGGCGGAGCTCCGCCCGACGATGGCTTTTCCGAGGTTAAGCTACAGACCCCATTCCCGTTTCTTGGCGTAACTTACGACTCGATATTCGTTGGTTCTGACGGCCACATCACCCTTGGCGAAGGAGACGGCACCAGCGCCGGGCGCACCGCCGCAAGGCATACCGGTGGTCCGCCGCGCCTTTCAGTTTTGCTGACCGACCTAGACCCTGCTTGCGGNGGTAGCATTCATGCCGACGTTCGTCCCGACCGNGCAGTGGTGACNTGGGACAAGGTTGTGCACATCGAAAGAGGCTCTGCCGATGGGTGCGATGCGNACACGCCAGCCAATACCTTCCAGGCCATCGTTTATGCCGATGGAACCATCGAATATAACTACGGACAGCTGGACATCGAGTTCCTGTCCCAGACCGGTGGCAACCGGGAGACGGTTGTCGGCATCGCCGAAGGGAACACGGAAGGATCTGTCGATGGCATCGACCTGACTGGAGACCTCTCCCAGAAACAGCCGACTGGGACTATATTTGAAGAATTTCGTCCACCGCCTTCGGATGGTCCCAAGGCTGAACTAGCCTCGCCGACCCATCTCCACGTGAATCCGCGGGCCTTGAGCGCCGGAGATTCTAGTTTAGCCAAGGGGTACGAAGAAGAGATTTTGGCGCTGCCCTTCGACGAGCAGCGGTATCCGGCGTCGCCCCTGGCCGGTAAGCAATGCGGCGTGTACCAGGAGAGCTTGCAGCACCCAGATTACGTTGGGCTCTTATCCTCGGTGGGGTACCGCTTTGACTCCAGCCAACAGAATCAAGACGAATCCAAGCCCTTTGGCGAAAGGCTGTCTAAACTTCTGAGAGAAGGCGCAGGGGAGGGAGTTAGGTACTTCGGGTTCGATAGTTCTTGGGTGGCCGGTGTCGCGACGGGACTTGGCGTCTCGTGGCTACAAGACTGCGATACATCCACTGCGACGCGGCGCTATCGCCTGAGCGGGGAGGATGCAGATGACTACTACGTGTTGGTGCGCCGCTCGCTGGACCCCGATAAGACGCAACGGCACAAGGTAGTTAAGCTCGACTCCGACGGCAACGGTCACGAGATCTACACAGCGCCTGGCGTGATGCTCATGGCCATGCCCCTTCCCTGGGATGACACCCGCTGGATGATAAGCTCCGAGGGATGGCCCGGCCCCGAGGAAGGTAAGCCCGCCGATCCTAGGTGGCAATCGGTCTTCATAGTAGATGTCAACAATCCGGATCAGTTCGACGAAGTAGAATACCCAATCGCCCAGTTCCCAGAGGCCCCTGAGGAAGGTTTGTACGGTCTGTCGCCATCGATAAACTCCGATGGCGATTCCCTGTTCAACTCCCTGTACGGCTTCACCGATGAGGGAGGCGGATTGTGGGCGGTGGATATGACCGACAAGGAGTTTTACAACAACCCTGACAGATTTGCTCGTATCGTGGACTGGGACCATCTGCTTAGCTGGGTCGTTCTGGAAGAGGACACCGAAGGACCTGCGCCTAGGAAAGCCATTTTCGCCACCGGCAAAGAGGTGCGTGACGACTTCGCCATGACCGCCAATTTCCTGCGGGTCAACGATGCCGGTATCGAATCCACCCTGGAGAGTAAGGAAAGGCTTCTGCGGATGGTCGGTTGGAACCCGGTCCCCTTCGCCTGGCAGGATTTATCCGGGCACAAATTCATGGTTGCGGTAGAAACCCACTTCAACTACGAAAGTTCACTTCTGCCCAGGGCTAAGGGGGTGTACATCATCCCTGTGGATACCAGCCCAAACAAACAAGATTGACCTGCTGAGCCCCCACACTGTCATTCTGAGGAGCGTAGCGACGTGAGAATCCGCAGCACGGCACAGATTCTTCGCTGCACTCAGAATGACGGAAGCTGGTGCACCAATCGCCCGGTGCCAAGTTCAGTCTGTCTTAGGCCGCCGGATCATTACCGTCACCACCAAGTTGTTTTCTATCCTTGTAGTGCTGTGGGATACTACCTCCCATTCGCCGCCCTCATATGTTGGTAGCGACGCTGATAGGCGTTCACCGAATTCCGCTAAAGGCTGGACGATGGCGCCGCTGATGGATTCGGCCGGCGAGTCGGCCGTTATTTTCTCTCCCAGCCTGATTGTCGTGGCCGTGAAGCCATAGTCATAGTCCATAAATTTCGATACTACTCTCTCGTCGGCTATCTTCAGCCGAGCTTAATTCAGTCTTGCCGNCCGTAGAGTGCCTAATCGTTGGCTATCGCCGGTCTTCGGCTAAGGCTCGGTGAAACTGCCTCGTATGCTTGCGCCGCCCGGTAGAGNACCGGTTCTTCAAAGGGACGCCCAATCAATTGGAGACCTATCGGGAGACCGCCCGTGGTGAATCCGCATGGAACGGACATTGCGGGTAGACCGGTGGAGTTGCTGGGGCTGGTGCACCTTGACGTCATGCCCGAGCCAGGGCCTCTCGTGGGATAATCCTTGCCGGCTATATTGACGGACTCCGACACGATGGGCCATGCCGGAACGGGGGCCGATGGCGTGATGAGGAAGTCCACGTCCTGAAGAACCCTCGCATACTCCTCTTTGATGATTCGTTGAACCTTCAGCGCTTTGGAATAGTCCCTTCCCAAGACGAACTGACCCGCCAAGGTCCGGTACAGGACTGTGGGACCGTAGTCGTCCCGGCCCTTCTCGATCAACGGCTCGTGGGTCACGATGCTGTCCGCCATCCCGGCTATCCGCATAGCTGCGGCATATTTCATGCTGGGCAGTCCCACCGGTAAGACTTCCACNCCTAACTCTGCCATGGCGTCGATGGCTGCGCGGACGGCCGATTCTACTTCCGGGTCCAGCATGTCGAAGTAGTAATCGCTGGGCACTCCCATCTTGAGCCCGCTCAATCCCCTATCCAGAAATTCGGAAAAGTCGGGGACGGGCACCGGAACCGTGCTGGGGTCCAGCGGGTCGTACCCGGCTATGGCTTGAAGAACCAGTGCGCTGTCAGCGACCGACCGTGTCATCGGGCCGATGTGGTCGCCGTTGAAACTGGTGACTTGCAGGCCCCGCTGGCTGACCCGTCCGTAGGTCTGCTTCATGCCTACGACACCGCAAAAATTCGCCGGTCCGCGCACTGAGCCGCCCAGGTCGGTGCCCAAAGAAGCAAACGTCACGCAGGCTGCCACGTTCGCGCCTCCGCCTCCACTTGACCCTCCAGGGATATGGTCCAGGTTCCAGGGATTGTGTACCGCGCCGTAGTGAAGGTTGTTGGAAGTAGACCCGGCGGCGAACTCCTCCAGGTTTTCCTTGCCCAGGATGATTGCCCCGGCCTCTTTCATTCTTGTGACGACTAAGGCGTCCTCGTCGGGCACCTGGTCGGCCAAAACTTTGGAGCCGACGGTAGTCCTGATGTGGGCGGTGGCAATGTTGTCTTTGATCCCTATCGGGATACCGTGCAGCGGTCCCCGGTACTCCCCACGCATCAACGCCGCCTCCTGCTCCTTCGCCTGGGATCTGGCTTGGTCGTGGAGCATGGTTATGAAGGAGTTCAACTTGGGCTGAAGCCGGTCCGCTTGGGCCAATGCGGCCTCGGTCAGGTCAACAGGCGAGATTTCCTTGGCTTTGATCTTGGGAGCCAGTTCGGAGATTGTGAGTTTGAGTAGATCAGTGTCAGCCATTACTTCTCACCACCTTCGTCAGCATGAATCAGTCGTCCGGACATCACGTCCGACAGGTCCAAGTCCCGGAGCATCTCCACGTCCGCAAGGTACCCGTTCAACGCAGGGGCTACCAGGTCCAGTTCTTCGTCGGATATCTCAAAGCCGTGAAAGTCACGAATCATCGCCTTCATGGTTTCCTTTTCGATGGGCATATTCCTCACCTGTCCTCGCCTAGAATCAAGTTTAGGGAGTGTAAGCCAGGTTGGGAAAGAGCGCAATGATAGGGCAACGTCCACATTGACTGGCACCAGCGCCGAAGCTAGAATGCGCCCACCAATGGTTCACTTTNTGTCGCTGCGAGGTCACCCCGTGTCATTCCTCTCCTTCCGCTGAAGGATCGGAATCTCAGCTACATTCACAGAAATCTTCCAGTTGATCGAAATGACAACTTACGTTGCCGAGTAACTTGAACACTTAAGTCCACCTGCCATAAAAGGAGTTACTGAAACATGTCAAAGATGCGAGACCGTTTCCGCGAAGTCCTAGCCCGCCCCGACTGCACGCTTGCCGCCAACATATTCGACCCCCTGTCAGCCCGTATCGCCCATATGCTGGGCTACGAAGTCTGCTTTCTGTCCGGCTCGGTCGGCAAGGTAGCCAACCTGGGAGTGCCGGATATCGTTCTGTACAACTCGTCGGACTCGGTTGACCATTGCCGCCGAATCATGCGCATGGCCGACGTGAGCCTGATGTTGGACGGAGAAGAAGGCTTCGGCAACGCCGTGAACACCATGCGCACCATCAAGGAGTTGGAGTCCGTCGGTGTTTCGGCCATCGAGATCGAGGACAACATCGCCCGCACCCAGTTCAACGCATGGGATTCAGGGCTAATCTCCAAGGCGGAGCAAGTTGGCAAGCTGGAAGCGGCGGTGGCCGCCCGCATCGACCCAGGCACCGTGATTGTGGCCCGCACCTCCGTCCTAACCTATTGCCCGATGGACGAGGCTTTGGACCGGATAAGCGCCTACTCCCAAACCGGTGTGGAAGCCGTCAGGCTGACCGGCCTGAAAACCAGGGAGCAGCTTGAGGCGATACACCAAGCGACTCCGCTGCCATTGACCGTGCTCAGCCCGCCCGACGACATGAGGAACGACCCGGAGTTTATGGCCGCCAACGGCGTAAGCATCGTGATGGCTGGCAACCCCGCCTACGGAATGGCAGTAAAAGCCGTTTACGACTGCTTCAAGCACCTGAAAGACGGCGGAGACGTGGCGGAACTAGCCTCCAGCGAGGCTCCAGCTGCGCTACTGAGAGAGGTCAACCGCACCGACGAGTTTATCGCGATGCAGGAAAAGTATCTGCGGTCTTAGGGAAGACGGGCGCCCCCCTCTTATCTCCCCCTTACGAAGGGGGAGAGGATTGATCTCTTCGACGTTTACGGGGGAAGGTTGGGATGGGAGGTTTGGCGAATCTCAGAATACGGGACTTTCTTCAACCTCGATCCGGAGTTCGTTGGCTAAAACTTCCAGGCTGAACGCCTCGTCTTTTTGGGTTCTAAGGTCGAAGTAAAGAATGTGTGGGCGATTATTAGAAAGGGGGCAGTGATAATCGCTCCTATCGTCGCCCCGGCGATGGGTATGAAGCCAATCATGTAGCTGACGATGCCGCCCGCGATCGCGAACACGATTCCCGATACGAACAGGATCCAAGCGACCCGTGACCAACTACCCCGCACCAACGCCGCGCTTCTTGACATGGCTGCTCTTGGTCCAAATCCCTCCACAGAGGCAGTCTGGAGTATGAAAACCCAGAGTCCTCCGAACCTGATAGCGAAAGGAATGNCGAGTACGGTTATCCACATCAGAATCAAAGCCACCCCGGAGAAAACCAATGCGGCCAGCCGGGGAAAGAATCTTCTGAAGGAAAATGCATAAGCGCTTTGAATCTGTATCGGTGTACGGATGAATTGCTCGGAAATACCGTGGATCAGTGCGCCCTGCATCAGGATCCATGCCGCGCCTCCAAGTATGGAAAGCGTCAGCGATTTAATCGCAACTTTCACCCAAAATAGAACGGGCGGTATTTCCGTGAGGGAGAAGTCGAAATTTAGGTCGGTGTTTCGGAACAAGAGCCACGACAATACGCTCAGCGGGATCTGCACGGTGGCGGCGATTACTATAAACCCGAGAGCATTGCGCCGGTACACATCTATGGTTTCTGAGAGAATCTCTCTGAGTGTGAATGGCCCCATCGGACTAGCTGACATGACTACCACTTCGTCCGTTACGCAAAAGTCCGGATCATCGGGTTGAATAAACATCCTTCCACGAAGATGTCAAAGAAGTCGGGAGTGGCTTCCAACTCGACGTGTTCCACACGCCTAACTAACTCCTCCGCCGTCTGCCGCATCTTGCGAGAGATGAGCATCAGGGTTGCCCCCTCTAGCGACGCGTTTCCTACTTTGGAAACCCTTTCGGGAGGGAAGTCGGCGATAAAGCCGATCTGGACTGCATTGTCGACGTTGACGTGGTTGGCGAAGGCTCCCGCCAGGTAGAGCCGGTTGATTTGCTCCAGGGGCGCTCCGTATTTCCTCAGCACGATGTACTGTCCCGAATAGTTGGCCGACTTGGCTTGGGCTAGGGCACTGATGTCGGAGCGGGTAAGCGATAAGCCTTGTTCCGGGGCGAAGAAGAATTCGTTTCCTCCGTCANGAAAAGCGCCNAGATGGTTCATCTGACCGCCGGCTCTTAGCTGGGCCAGCAGGTCCACTAACCCCGAACCGCAGATACCCTGAGGCGCAACGCCGCCGATGGTCGTGCAGTCGGCTAGGCCATCCACTATTTCCACTGATTCCACGGCCCCGTCGTAGCTGGGCATTCCGAAGGTGATTTGCCCGCCTTCGAAGGCNGGTCCCGCNGGACAGGACGCAGCCATCATCCGGTGTCTGTTACCTATCACCACCTCGGTGTTAGTCCCCACGTCCACCAGCATCACTACATCGTCAGTCTCGTCCATGCCCACCGCCAGCAAGTCGGCGGCGACGTCCGCTCCCACATGGCATCCAATCAAAGGGCCGCCATACACGTTAGCGTCGGGGTGGACACGAAGGTCAAAGTCTGCNGCGCGAATGTTCAGGGCGGTGGTGGTCCGCTGCCCTTCGTGAAGATCTAGCTCGGTTAGGGACTGGTAGGGCTTCTCGCCGATGGATTGAACATCAATGCCAAACAACAGGTCCCGCATGGTGGAGTTGGCCACTACCACGACTTCGTAGATGANNCGGCGGTGGAGTCCGAGACTTCGTGCCATCTCCCCAATCTCGAAATTTATCGCTGACAGCATGACTTGCCGCAACTCTCCCTGATTGGGGCCGCCGTCGTAGGCGATCCGGTTCATGACATCGCTGCCGCCGAACTTTTGGGGGTTCTCGAAGGACGCGGTGTGTATNGTGCCGCCGGATTCCAGGTCCACCAGGTTCATCGCGACAGTGGTGGTGCCCACATCTATGGCCAGACCGTAGATGCTGCCCTGGTAACGGTCGACCGAGCGTCCGTCAAAAGTAACCGAGTCTCCGTCACGCACGGTCAGAGGGTCCGGGTCGATGTCACGGTGAGTGGCTTGGGTGAGGATTCTTGGCTGGCGACGCAGGGGAGCGAACTCGATGTCGGTGCCGGGGTNCGCGACGGCGGCCTGGCAGGCAAGGCGGTAATTGCCGCTCAAGAAGGACTCGGCCTCGGTGGGAGNGCTCAGACCCTCCATCCCCTGTTTAATCTCCACGATGCATTCGTGGCAATCGCCAACCCTCCCGCAGGAGGTGGGCACCCTGACTCTAACTTCGTCGGCGTAGTCGAAGATTGTNCGCCCAGAGGTCAGTTNAATGACCTGGCCGGAGTGATGCAGGGGAGACATGGCGGTATTGTAGCATCGGGGTTCGAAACGGTGATGTATTTGATGNGGNGTATGGGCTGGTCTGTGGACTGTTTTTCGGCGATGTAGGTAGGTACGTAGGGGCGCACGGCCGTGCGCCCCTACGTACCAGAGAGTTCATTTCNGCTTCCAACCGAGCTGTATCAGGGNAAACGGGCCACCCTATTCCGACGTACCCTCGGCTTCCCNGGCGGTACGGTAATCCAGATCGTCGCTACCCAAGCAGGACGGCAACTCGNCCNCGTTCGGCGGCCGGGACTGGTTCCGGCAGCCGAATTTAGCGGTGCAGAGGTCTTGCGAGTTCTTGTAAGGACAACGCCAGGTGGAGACCTGGTTGGCGGTCTCCCCTATACCCTGCAGAATATCCTGCAACCGGGCCATGCTGGCTTGCACACGGGCTTTGTCTACTCTGTTCTCCAATGGTTCCACGCCTTATGTTGCCGACGGCGTTGCTTCGGGAATCCCTTCCAGCCCCAGCAGCCTTTTGGCTAACGAGACACAGTCCATGGCGTCCTTGCCGTAGCCGTCGGACCCCATGTCGTCGGCGAACTCTTGGCTCAAGGGCGCGCCTCCCACCATGATTCTGACCTCGTCGCGCATTCCAGCGTCCTCGAAGGCCTGGATGGTCCGACCCATGCCGGGCATGGTGGTGGTGAGCAGAGCNGACATGCCCAGAACTTGAGCGCCATGCTCTAACACGGCGTCGATGAATTCCTCAGGTTTGGTGTCCACCCCAAGGTCGTGGACCGTGAATCCGGAGCCGCGGAGCATCATGATGCACAGGTTCTTGCCGATGTCGTGCAGGTCGCCTTTGACCGTGCCCATCACCACGATTCCCAGGGGCTCTATGCCTGAGGCCGAGAGGATGGGGTCGATGTAGACCATGCCGGCCTTCATCGCCCGGGCGGCCACCAAGACTTCCGGAACGAAGATGATGTTGTCCCGGAACTTTATTCCCACCACCGCCATGCCGGCGATAAGACCGTTGTCCAGTATGGTTTCCGCCGAGTAGCCTTGTCCTAAAGCTTCCTGAGTGAGCCGGTCAACCTCAACATTCTGGCCGGTTATCAGGTCGTAGGCNATCTGCTGCATCAGGGCGTCCGACTGGTCGAACAGTCCCCGAATATGTTTAAGCTCGGCCGGGTTGGACACGTGGCCCAACTCCTGNTTCAAGCCATCGTTCACGATGGTCACGTTATCTTCCCCTTCTACCGNTGCGTGTGGAAATGAGTATTGTCATTCCGACCGCAGGGAGGAATCTGGGGATAATGGGACTGGTCCCACCCCAGATGCTTCGCCGCTGCGGNTGGCTCAGCATGACANTATCGTATCAATAATAGACCACCGAAAACCGTCNATCCATTGTGATTAGGTGACGCCGGGACTAACTGTGCGCCTCAGTCCAATCCCTAACNGCTCTGGGAATCTCAATTAGGTTCTCCAGCTTTGTCGCCAGGGGCACGGCGCATTCCGGGGCAATCATCTGAACCCCAGCGTCCAGGCACCGGAACACCTCCTGCCGGACTTCTTCAGGACCCCGAGCGTACAGGGTTTCTGGGTTGTTGATGTTGCCCACCAATCCTATCCGCCCGCCGACGATGTCCATGGCCTGCTGGGGGTCGTTCTTCGAGTCGAAATGGAAGCTGGCCATGCCGGTCTGGGCGATGTGGTCCATGCGGTCCAAGGTGCTGCCGCAGATGTGGAGAATCAGGGGCACGTCTAGCCGCTCAGCCATCTCCTGGTGAATCTCCATCAAAAATTTTCGGTAGTATTCCCCGCTTACCAGGTCGCCGGTGGCGTGATCCGGAAAGCAGAGAGCGTCGGCTCCGGCGGCAATCTGGGCCTCGCCGAACAGCACCGATATCTCTTTCAGCTTGTGCAGCGACCGCAGCACCATGTCCGGGTCGTCGATGGTCATCAGTAGAAAATTCTCTACGCCGAAAACGTGATAAGCCAGGGTCCAAGGCCCCATGGTCTTGCCGATGATTGCCACCCGATCCCCGAACTCTTGCTTGAGCAGCTCGATGGACTTGGTGATGGTCAGGTTGTCCCGGTGCTCCAGAAACCCCGGTGGGATGTGGATGTCCTCCAGCCCTTTCCAGATGGGCTTGGCCATCCGCACAGTGGGCCAATTGTCCTTGTCTTCCCACTGCATCTCGCAACCCAAGGCCGACGACTCCTGAATGATGGTGAAATAAGGCATGACCGAATCAAATCCCAACTCGGTGTGGCCAGTGGCGGCCAGCCGGGCGGCCAACTCCGGGTCGCGGCAAGCGGCGGGGAAAGGCGCGTCGGTCAGGTCCATCAGGTCTACGGTGGCGACGTTGGTGGGATTGGCCACGGGAGTCCGGTCCACCGGTTGCATCGCCAGTGCGTTCATCACCCGCTCCCGGGGGGTCATGGTTTCGACAAAGGCCATAACGTCTCCTTTAGGTGGCTGAAAAGCCCAGGGTGTTGGTTGTCATCTGACCTCGCATGGCGTCCGCTTCCATCATGTCTTCGACAGCACTGATATTCCGGGAATAGGGCATCAGTATTCCCATGAGCCGGTCGTGGCGCTGGCCGCAGGGAAACGCAACTTCAGCGTCGCCGACCTTTTCCATCTCGCCGTACCGCACGAATCCCGCGACCACCATGCGCAACCTGGCTGGTATGCTGGTCGCATCTCCCGTGGCAGAAAGCTCGTAGACGTAGCGCTCGGTTGTCTCTTTGCCCGATACGTTCAGTGTGAGCTTGGTCCTAGTGTCCCGGATGGACAGGCCATCGCCTTCCGGCGAAAAGTCCGGGCTTTTGCCCACGGCTTGAGCCAGCAGGAATCTCAAGGCTCTCAGGTGCAGGCCGCCACAGAGGAACTTGATTTGGTTGTGGGTTCCGTCGACCGGGGTCAGACCGCCTAGGGCTACGAATTGGTCACGGATCGCTGTGATTCTTTCTTCCAACCCAGGCTTGCCAGTGTAGCTCCACAGGGTGCAGACGCCGTCTTTCAGATAAAGACCGACGCTGATGCCGTGGAAATGGGGGTCCATAGTCACCAATTCCAGGCATTGGCCGTATTCTTCGATGATTTTCGCCACGCTGGGCCGGTTTCCGGTCATGGCCGCACCAGGCTTGCGACAGAANNTNTCAGCGCCCGTATATGCTCCGCTCCCGTTCCGCAGCAACCGCCGACGATGTTGACTCCCATCTCGGCCAAAGCCTTGAACCGCTCTGCCATGTATTCAGAGGACTCGGGGTAAACAATCTCGCCCTTGACCAGCNTCGGTATGCCGGCGTTGGAGTGAATCAACAACGGGGCGCTGGTAGCTGCCCGCATCGCCGTGGCGACCTCTAGCATGATGTCGATGCCATTACCGCAATTGGATCCCACCACGTCGGCCCCGGCCTNCAGCAACCCAGTTACGGCTTGCTCCGGGGTGACGCCCATCATGGTGAAGAACCCTCTCGGTCCCTTGTCGAACACCATCGTCGATATCACCGCCAATCCGGTGTTCTCTTTGGCCGCTTGGATGGCCAGGCTAGCCTCTTCCAATGCGGTCATAGTCTCGATGATTATCCCGTCGGCTCCGCCTTCCTCCAACGCCANAATCTGCTCGGTAAAAGCTTCCAGCATCTCAGCCNCTGACACTTCGCCCAAGGGTTGAAGGAACTCGCCCGATGGCCCAACCGACCCTATGACGAAGCAGTCCTGTGGCGCTTGGCTCCGTGCAAGCTCCGCNGCCAGGCGGTTGAACTCTTTCACCCGGTCTCCGTGNCCGTACTTGGTCAACATGAACCGGTTGGCTCCGAAGGAGTTGGTGAGGACCATGTCGGATCCGGCGTCGAAGTAGTCTTTGGCCATGCCTTGAACCACTTCGGGATGGCTAAAGTTGAACTCTTCTGGGCAAGCGCCGGGTTCCAGCCCGTGGGACTGNAGGTAAGTCCCGGTCGCCCCATCGGAGACCAGTATTTGCCCGCTGGAGAGCCTTTCAAGGAATCTATTTTTGCGGTTTCCGGTTTCGCTCAAAATATCCAACTGTTTACTGGCCGGTCCGGTCAGTTTGATTGTAAAGGATTACCAGGATGAGTATGATTCTATCGGGATCAGCACTGCCCGAAATCACCCACACTCGGAATCGAATGCCGGCAAATAACGGCGAGAAACCGTTTGCTAATTGTAGACGATTCGGCCAGCTTTAGCACTTGGAGGCGACGTTATGGTGGACCGAGATGAACTGCTGCATCGAGCCGCGGCTCTGGTCCCGGCGCTCCGGGAGCGGGCGGCACAAACCGAAGAACTGCGTCACATCCCTCAGGAAACCGTAGACGACTTTCATGCTTCCGGTATCTTGAAGGCGTCTCAACCGGCCAGGTTCGGTGGATATGAGATTGATTACCCCATCGTGTTGGACATCGCCGCCGAGCTAGGCAGGGGATGCGGGTCCAGTTCCTGGTGTTACTCCATCTGGGCCAGCCACAACTGGTTGGCTGGCATGTTCCCGGAAAAAGCCCAACAGGAGTACTGGGCCGATTCCGCCGACGTGCTATCGTCCACCTCTTTTAACCCCACTAGGGCCAAGGTTGTTGAGATTCACGGGGGCTACAAGCTAAGCGGTCACTGGGACTTCTCCAGCGGATGCGATGCCGCCGCTTGGGCCATGCTGGGGGGTATGACGTCGGACGGGTTGCGTTGGTTCTTGATTCCCCGAAGTGACTACACCATCGAGGATACCTGGTTCGTTTCCGGACTGCGGGGCACCGGCAGCAAGGATATCGTGATTGAGGAAACATTCGTCCCCGAACACCGGGCGGGGAACGTGGCTGCCATGAGGGAAGGACAATCGCCTGGACGGGAACTGCACGGCAGCTGCAACTACCAGATTCCCCACACATCCATGCTTTCTTACACGCTCGCTGCTCCGGTCTTGGGTATCGCTCAAGGGGCATTGGAAACCTTTGAGGAGCAGGTGATGGGGCGGACGACCTACACCACGGGTGAAAAATTAGGTGAAAACTCTTCGGTCCATATCCGGTTGTCCGAAGGCGAGGCAGAGATTCACTCGGCCCGCCTGATTATGAAGAACGACGGCGAAGAGGNGTTCGCACAGATTCGCCGNGGAGAGATGCCGTCAATCTCCCAGCGAGCCCGTTTNCGCCGGAACCAGGCATACGTAGCCAAGCTGTCGGCGCAGGCAGTGGACCGGTTGTTCGAGGCCAGCGGCGGCCACGTCCTGTTCAACTCCAATCCCATGCAGCGTTTCCACCGCGACGCCCACGCCGCNTCCCACCACTTCGGCATCCACTGGGAGACGCTGGCTGAGGAGTACGGCCGGGTGAGGTTGGGGTTGGAGCTTAAGAACCCGGGGAGGGTCTGATACAAGGGTTACAGTGCTGTGGCGTACCTGGTATGCCCCCATACTAACCTTCCCCCACNNGNNGGGGAGGGATTTGTTCTCTCCCCCTTGAT
>PANP01000001.1 GCA_002708395.1 Dehalococcoidia bacterium | reverse complement strand
CCCATGGTGGCGATGAAGTTCCGGGGCGCCGCCCATTCGGGAGAGATGAAATAGCCGGGATGGGCGAACCGGGGNAACTTGATGTTGTGCCGNGCCGCTTCCCCNTTNTGCAAATGNAACTTNACCACCGCCGTNGCNCCCATCTCGATNGCCGTGATACAGCACTCCNCATCGCCCTGGGCAAAGTGNCCGTCNCCNGCCGAGTACAAGGCCCCNTCCACNTTTACCGGNATCANCAGGCGTGANCCCTTNGTNAATTGCTTGGCATCNACATTNCCGCAGTTTTCNCGNGGNGGTATNGTACGCANGCCGGNANTNGCGATNNCGCCACCNGACGGNACNGCATCTTCNGCGTCCGGGGGTTGGGCGATNCCGCCGCGCCGCACCAGGTCCGCNTCNCGNCGNGTCCACTCNTCCAANTGGGNGTGNGANGGNGCNATNCCGGCGGTACCCATGAAAGAACCGTTCGGTATGCGGACTCGGGGCAGTTGGGGCGAAGTTGCCCAACCGTCGCTCATTTCCCAATGGGCAACGTAAGGCTCGGTNAANAGGTCCCGCAGGAACCCGGCGCCGGGCCTGCTGCGGGTCCAGCCATTGGCCTGGGGAATGACGTCAACATACTCGACTTCCAGCAGATCTCCCGGCGATGCTCCGGTTATGTAAACCGGACCGGTCAGCGGGTGGGCAACCTTCGGATCGAAGCCAACCATGTCGTCCACCGACATACCGGGCTTAACTTGCTGGTCGGAGGCGTCCCGGGTTTCCAGCAGGACTTCCTCTCCCGGNTCCGCCTCCAGCACCGGCGTTATATCCGGATGCCACCGGTTGTGTCCCTTGCCGGGTTCTTCCTTCAGCCGTTTGTTACGGTCTATCTCGATGCTTTTCATGGATGTTAAATGCTCCTCACAATGACCAATCGTCAGATACTTCTGGTGTGGGCATGGGTTTGATTATCACTTCTACCACCGCCGCCTGCCCGTTTTCCGTGGCTTGGATGGCCCGCCGGAAAGCGGGGATTATCTCCGCCGGATCCTCAACCCGCTCAGCATGAGCGCCGAGCCCNTGAGCAACCATCGTGAAATTCCCGCCCAGTTCGGACACAGCGGGAGGCGGACCACCGGGCCGGTCCATACCCATCAAGCCACCACCGGTTCCGCCGTTGTTTACGATTACGGTTAAAGTTGGGAGGCCCATCCGCACGGCGGTCTCGACTTCCATACCGGTCATTCCAAAGGAAGCGTCTCCCAGCAGGTGGACCACAAGATGGTCGGGCCTCCCCAGTTTGGCTCCCACTGCGGCTCCCATCGACCAACCCATGGCGGCCATCCCGCCCATTCCCACGTAGTTGCGAGGCTGGGTGGTTACCCAGAAGGGAGAGACGTAGCCCCGGCTGCCGCCGGCGTCATGGATGGCTATGGTCCGGTCATTGTCGACAACCTGCATCAGGTCATGGACTACCCGGTATCCGTTGGTTGGGGCGGACGGGTCGGTGAAGACCGATTGCCACTCGCCCAGCCATTTGTCTCTAGCTTGCTGAATCTCGGCGACGATCTCCTCTTTCGCCCCACCCCGGCCCGGTCCAACCCGGTCCTTCACGGCGTTGATGATGTCACGAAGGGCCAGCTTNGCGTCGGCCATGATTGGGACGTCGGCCATGTAAGTCTTATTCAGGTCGGCGGCATCGGCGTTTACATGAATCAGCTTGACGCCGGGAGGGAAGGGCCTGCCGTCGGTGCCGTTGGGCTGTCGGTAAGAGTTACCCACCGCCAGAACCACGTCAACCTTGCGATTGATCTGGACAGCCGGGCCCGTGGCGTAGCGGCTGCGGGGGTAGATTCCCAACCCCAGAGACAAAGGGTGGTCCTCGGGAAATATTCCCTTAGCCACCAGTGAACTGGCCACCGGCATGGACAGCAGCTCGGCCAGCTCCATCACTTCGTCGGCGGCGTCCGCTGACAAACATCCTCCACCAACGTTCAAAACAGGATATTTCGCGTTAACCAACAGGNCGGCCGCCTTCTCAACATCAGCCTGGGACGCCGCCGGTTTGCTGCCCGGACCGACCGGCTGATAATTGAAAGCGTCGTCGGAGATTTCTCCGGCCATAACGTCTTGAGGCATCTCGATCACCACCGGCCCCGGAGAACCGGAGCGCAGGTTGGTGAAAGCCCGCCGCATTATGTCCGGTATCTCGTCCACCCGGTTAATCGTTGCCTTCCACTTAACCAGGTTGTCGAAGATGCTGGATGGGACTTCCTGTTGGTANTCCTTGCCCAGGTTGCTCAGGGCGATCTGCCCCATCAGCAGAAGCACCGGAATGTTGTCGGCGAATGCGCCGGCGATTCCCGTCAGGGTGTTGGTCGCGCCGGGGCCGCTGCCCGTCATGGCAACGCCCACTTGGCCGGTGGCCCGGGCATAGCCGTCAGCCACTTCCACGCCCAATCGTTCATGGCGGGTAGCAAAAACCTTTATCGTCTCTGAAGTCCGGAGGGCCGGCCACAAAACGTTCAGCCCGCCCCCGGCGAATCCGGATATGTAGCGCACTCCTTCCAGTTCCAAGCAGCGGACCAGTGCATCTCCGCCTTTCATGTCATGGCCTCCTCGGTATGAGCTATCAGCCGTCAGCGGTCAGCTATCAGGACGACCGGGTCGAGAACCTGGGCTGATTGCTGGAATATACGCTCACGCCTGAAGCGGGTCAAGAAAGATCGTGTCACCGCTTGCCTAACGATTCTCCTTGACCGGATGCGAGGCACGTCGTATTATCCCCTCATCGTCAGAAAGCTGCGGTTCCAGGCTAAAAGCTGATAGCTGACCGCTGACGCCTGAAAGCTTCAAGGAGACATCATGCCCACAGCCGACGAGTTGATTGTACAAACACTGGAAGAAGCTGGTATCGAATACGTTATCGGGATTCCCGGTGGGGGAACCGGACAGATATTCAACCTGCTCTATGGTAAAGAAGACCGGATAAAAACCATCCTGGTCCGGCATGAGCAGATAGCCGCCATCATGGCCGACGCCTACGGGCGGGCCACTGGCCGCCCAGCGGCGATTATGGGTCAGGGTTTGTTCATGGCATCCAACGCCACCTTCGGCATCATGGAGGCCATGCTGAGCAGTTCGCCCATGCTGGTGATAACCGACACCTCCGACGGCGGGGTTGCTTTCCACGCAGCCAACCAGTCCGGAGCCGGAGAATACGGCAGCATGGACATCACCACAATACTGAAGACGATGACCAAGTACACGTCACTGGCAACCACTCCTAAAGAAGCGGTCATGGCGACTCAGTTGGCCATCAAACATGCCACCAGCGGCAGGCCGGGTCCGGCCAGCGTGGTTATGCGGTCGGCGGCAATCTCGGGGGAAGTGGATGTTGAGTCACCCCCCTTCATCCACAATGCCGCTGGATACTTGAACACCGCAAAACCCCAGAGCGCACCCCAGGACATCCAAAAAGCGATTGAGATTCTGTCCCAGTCAAAGCGCCCCGTGCTGGTGGCGGGCAACGGCGTTCACCTCTCCAAGTCGCACCAACAATTACAAGAGCTGGCGGAGCTTTGGAACATGCCGGTGGCAACCTCTTACAAAGGGAAGAGCGCCATCGCCGAGACCCATCCCCTGTCGGTGGGCATGGTCGGAGTGTACGGCCAGGAAGCCGCCAACCGGTCGGTGGGCGAAGCCGACACGGTGGTGGTGGTCGGCGCCAAACTGACTCCCCAGGACACGGTCCGAGAGCGGCCCAGTATCTTCAACCCGCTCAACCAGAAAATAATTCAGATCGACATCGACGACCGCAACGCCGGTTGGACCTTCCCGGTGGATTTGGGACTCATCGGCGACGCCGGCAGTATCCTTTCCCAATTGGTTGAGGCGTCCCAACCGGTAGCCGCCAACTCCGCATCTGATCGAAAGGAGTGGGCCGACGCCTTGCCCCAAAGAAAGCAGGATGGGTCTTTCTATGAGGACCCAGCGATGCACCAAGACAGTTCCCCGGTCACGCCCCAACGATTGGTAGCTCTGCTGCACGAAAACATGAGCGCCGATGCGATATTCGCCTTGGACGCCGGGAACAACCGCACCTGGATGGCTCACTTCTACCAAGCCCGCCAGGCCAATACATTCTTCAGTCCGGGCGGGACTGCCGGGATGGGATGGGGACTGCCAGCGGCGGTAGGACTCAAACTAGTCTACAAAGACCGGCCGGTGGTATGTGTCACCGGAGACGGCGGCTACATGATGACGGTGAACGCCCTGTCCACCGCCGTCCAATACGACCTGCCAATCATCTGTGTGGTATTCAATGACGGAGCGCTGGGAATGGTCCGGCAGCACCAGCCTGAGGGTCGCCGTATCGCTTCGGAATTCGTAACCACGGACAACGGTGCAGTGGCAAGGGGATTCGGAGCCTTCGGCATCCAAGTAGGAGACTCGCGAGACCTGCCCGACGCCATTCGCCAAGCCCAAGCATCCGGCCTACCCGCCGTTATCGACGTGCTGATCGACCGTGGCCCCAGCCCAGACGACTGGCGAGCCGACGCCCGCCGAGCCGGTGAGACTTAGGCGACTAGGGGCCCGAAGAGAAAATCGATAGATAGATGAACCGCTCGCCGAACGGAACTTAAAAGCCGCCGGCGGGCTATCTGCGTGCCGCCCCTAGTCCCGCTGCTGCAGCACGTTGCCAGACAGCTCGGTAATCTTGTCAACCTTGACGAGGACCGCCACTCCTAGTAGCTCCGGATCCCGGTCCAATTCCGCCTGGACGCAGCGGTCCATCACTTCCTGACGAACGGGACCATCCTCGTATACAGTGGCTTTTCCGTGGAAACGCCAGCGCAATCGATTTGCCTGGTGATTATAGTAAATAACCACGTTAGGATTCTCCCCCACATTCTGCAGAGCCGAACGCTTAGCTCGCTCCCAGTAAGCCAGGGTTTCATTGTCGTACACCATAACGCTGCCCTTAGGGCTGATCTGGGGTTCTCCGCTACTCGATACGCTACCCAGAAGACACGAGTAGCCGTCGGCCAGTGCAACATCTACATTTTCTTTCATTTCATCGGTGATTNNTATCATTTGTGTTACTCCATTATGAAACCTACTGGTATTCTTTATTTGGCTGAATAATGTCCGGCGCCGACAAAGAACTTGCGCTCAAAAAGGATACCGATACCCAATGATGCTAACTGTGCGTGAGGACTAACCGGAAACGTTGGACGGACAGATTGGTGAATGTTAATATAGGGCGGTCAGTCAAGACCTTCGACAGCTACGGACGCCTGGGGTCCTCTCGAATTTTCTGCCGTCTACCCCGCCGCCACCAGGCACGGGGCGATTTTAACCCAGGTGCTCCTGGTTGACAAGAATATCCGGTCCGAACAGAGGCCGGTCTCGACCCCCTCAGGAGTAGCCGGTGACCCAATCACAAGACAGACTTCTAGAGATAATTGACCTGGCGGAAACCGGCCAGGTGCAGTTGGCAATCAGCAACGGGCAAGGTAGACAAACAGCCCCTCCAGCCACCTTTGACAATCCCTTGGAAGACTCGGACCGTCAGGAGATTGGCTGGTACTTCACCGAATACCTGCAGAATCCCTTTGGAAACGCGAAGGACCGGGCAGGTTCGGTAGAAGCGAGATTCAATGCCTTGGGCCGAGCACTTTTCGAAGCCGTATTCCAGTCCAATGAGGAATCTCAGGCCTGTTACGCGTCCGCGCTCGAAGACGGCCTATCCAACTACCGATTAGCGATAGTGTCCCAACGCCCCGAGTTCTTGAGCCTGCCTTGGGAACTGCTCAGTTCCACGCAGGAAGGGTTCCTTTCGTCCCAGTTGACCTCGGTATTGCGGCGAACATCCTCCGGAGCCATGGATCCCTTTGACAATGATCTAAGCCAGGAGCAATTCAACGTGCTCCAGGTATCTCCGGCTCTTCCCAGCCGTAACGTCGATGGACAGTCTCCGGGCGACTCCGGAAGCATCGCCTCCGAAACCCTGCAGATCTTGGATTCTATGGATGTTGTGGTCCAGCTAGATTGTTTGCAACCGCCGACTCTTGAAGCATTGACGGAACAACTGGCCGAGCGTCCGGGGCATTACCATCTAGTGCACATCGATGCCCAGTCCAACACCAGCGGCGGTGAAATCCTCATTGAGTCCGCTGATGGGGACGCAGCCAATGTTCCCTCGTCCTTAGTGGCGGAACTGCTGTTGAATGCCGGAGTGCCGACAGTTCTAATCAACGGTGGGGACACCAGCTCTTCCGGCGGAGGGCAAGAATCGGCAGCCCAGTTGTCGGAAGCAGGTGTTCCGTTGGTGGTTTCGGTGGCGGCGCCGTTGACTCCCGCAGCCAGATCGATATTCGTCGATAATCTACTCCGGCAAATCGTAGCTGGAGTAGATGTCCCAACAGCAACCTCGGTGGCCCGGCGAGCCATGATGGACGACCCATTAAGGCCTTCCGCCGCCGGTAAAGCCCCGTTCTGGGATTGGATAACCCCCCAGGTATATCAATCCCGGGTATATAACCCGGCCGCCATTCAAGTCGAGCAACCGGCTCCCCTNACGCCCCAATCTCAACCGGAGGCGGACACCGGTCCCGACCAGCACCTCCCTCAAGGAGGCCCATACGGTCTGATTGGACGCCGCACCGAGCTTCGCCAACTGGAGCGTACCTTCCAGAGCCAACCTGTGGTCTTGATGAGCGGAAACACCGGCTCGGGCAAGACTGAATTGGCACTGGGTTTGGCCCGATGGATCCAGAAGACCGGAGCACGCTCAGGCGGCGTCTTCTACACGACTTTCCAAGTTGGAGCGGGACTGGAACGGGTAGTCCACGAGATTGGCACCGCCGTCGCCGGACTACCCTTCGCCGATCTGTCCGCCCCCAATCAACGTCAGTGGGTGGTCGATTACCTTCAAGGGCAACCATCGCTGATTATATGGGACGCGTTGCAGCACGCTGGCGGAAACACGGTCGAAGACAACACTGGCATATTGGACCGGGCCGAACTGGAGGAACTGGACGCCTTTTTGGCCGACGCGATAGTAGGGGGCCGATCCTGGGCCCTTCTGGTCAGCCGCCGCCCGGAAGAACCATGGCTAGCAACTACCCACCAATCCTACCAACTCCCCCCGATGGGCCAGGGTGACCGGATGGAATTGGCCTGCAAGATTCAAGAGAACACCGGGCCGTCGGAACTCACTCCGGGCGAACAAGCCGACAACCAACTTGGCCTNCCCTATCTAGAGTTCCTTGACCTAATTCAGGGGCATCCNCTGGCGATGCAGGTAGCCCTGCCACTACTGAAAGATGTGCCTGCATCGGTCTTATTGTCGGAGGTCCGAACCCGGGTCGAAGAGCTAGGAACTTCCTCTATGGAACCCGGCCGCGACCCTTTCTTGACCGCCGTGATGGACCATTCATTCTCGCGGATGCCGCGCCGCAGCCGGACCCATCTGCCCTTCCTGTCCATGTTCCANCAACGGGTGATGTTGGATATTCTGACCCACATCACCCAGGAGAGGCCCTACCGCACGGTCATGGGTGAGGAACTGGGATGGGGCGCGTGCCGGACCCTGCTGCGGTCCGCCAGGGACGCCGGATTCATCGAGACGGTTACGCCCAGCGTGTACCAGATCCACCCCACGCTGCCCTGGTTTTACGGACGGCAAATCAATCAACAACTCTCCCCTGCCGCTGTCCGCCAGTTGGAGCAGGAGTTCGTTCGGGTCTACGCCGACACCGCCGACTACTTTATGGAAACCCTGTACGAGAACCAAGACTCCGGAACCACCGCAGTCCTATTAGAGGAAGGCAACCTGACCCAGGCCCTGGGCTTGGCACTGGAAGACCAGCAGTGGGATACGGCCCAGATTTTGGTCCAACCCTTGGCCCAGGTCTACCGGATGCAAAAGCGGTTCCCCGAGTTGCGCCGCCTGCGCCGTCAGTTACTTCAAGACATCGTGCCCGACGGCGGTGGAGCCGCCGAAGCCGAACCCAAGGGCGCGATCGAGCTGTGGCTATATCTTATGGGCACGGAAGCCAGCGAAGCCACCGAGCAGTTGAATCTGGAATACGCCCAGGACCTCAACCAACAGTTGATGGCCTACCTGGAGTCTCAACCCGAGAAAGAATCGGACCCTCGGACAGCCGCCGTTTATCACCAGATGGGCGTTCTGGAACAGCATCGTTTACGATTGGATGCAGCGGAAGAGTGGTTCCAGAAGTCCCTTGCCATCATCGAGAACGGGGAAGACGAAGCGTCCACAGCCGACGATTACTACTGCATCGGACAGGTTAAGCAGAACCAACGTTTTTACACCGAAGCGAAGGAATGGTTCAGCAAAGCCCTGGACATCCACCAACGGATCCAAGACCCAGAGGAGCTGGTCAAAGACTTCCGGGCCTTGGGCTTAGCCTCCCAATACAAGTTCGAATACGACGAAGCGGAAAGCTGGTACCACCGGGCTCAAGCCATCTTGGAAGACAACCGGGATGAGGAGATGGCCACCCTGGTTTACCACGAATTAGGCACCGTTTTCCACGCCCGGTACCTGTTCCAAGACGCGGAAAGCTGGTACCAACAAGCGCTGGGCCTGGCCCACCGGTTGGGCATGGATTCTCAGATGGCCGTGGAGTTCCATTTCCTGGGTCTGTTAGCAATGGCCAGGGGACTGGGATACGAGGTGGCCAAAGAATGGTTCGAGTTGGCATTGGAAAAGCGTGAGCAACTGGGCGACCACCGGGCCGCCGGTGACGAATGCCGCCAGTTGGGCGTCCTGCTTCATGAAGAAAATCTTCTGGATGAGGCCGAGGGATGGTACCAGCGCGCCAGGGAGATCTTCGAAGAGATTCGCGACGTTGACCGCACCGCCCGGACTTATGGCCAGCTGGGAAAAGTAGCCGAAGACCGAGGCGACCTGTCCGCCGCCCTTGAGTGGGCCACGAGGACCCACGGTCTCGCCACCGAGCACCAGTTGCCCGTCCTAACCCCAGCCAAAGCCCACCTGGCCTCGCTGCGGGACAAATACGGTGAGGACAACTTCCGGACTTGGTGGCGGGGCTTCACCGGGGGCGAACCGCCCGAGGACCTAGACCAGGCTGCAGCTGAAGATTAGCCATCGGCACTGCAATCAGATACCAACCCAAACCTGTCCGACGATCGCTGTAAATCAAGGAGTTTCTATTGATGGACGTTGGAACGTCGATACCTCTACCGGCCTATACCCTGGACCCCGCATTCGTCGCTAAAAAAGCCGAGGAGCTAGGCTTTGAGTCGATCTGGTACGCGGAACATCCCGCCGTACCGGTCCACAGCGCCAGCCCCTTCCCCGCCACCGGCGGCCCGATCCCCGAAAACTACTCCCACTTCAGCGATCCTTACATCTCATTGGCCCGGGCTTCCGCTGTGACCAGCACCATCAAGTTGTGCACCGGCATCACGTTGGTGCCCGAACGTAACCCCCTGCTCCTAGCCAAGGAGATTGCCGTCTTGGACCGGGTCAGTGGCGGCAGGTTCGTCTTCGGCATCGGCACCGGTTGGCTCAGAGAAGAAACCGAGTTGATGGGTGGTGACTTCGACCACCGCTGGTCACAGACCCGAGAGTCCATCGAGGTCATGAAGGAACTCTGGACCAAAGAAGAAGCCGAGTATCACGGTAGATTCTTCGACTTCCCACTGGTCAGATCCTATCCTAAGCCCACCCAGAAACCCTACCCGCCCATCCTTCTGGGCGGCATGGCCAAGAACGTGCTGCGCCGAGTGGTCGCCCACGCCGACGGCTGGCTGCCCAACAGGGTAACTCCCGCCCAAGTCGAGGAGAGCCGGGCCAAACTAGACGCCATGGCCGAAGAGGCCGGACGGGATCCTAAGTCGCTGACCATCACGGTCTACGGCCAAGATCCGGACCGGACGGTAGTCCATTCCCTCATAAACGCCGGAGCCAACCGGGTAGTCATCCGGCCAGAACACTGCGACACTGAAAAAGAAATGGGCGACCAGCTAGAACGCATCGCCGCAGAAGTCCTTCGATAAACGCAACCTAGCCCCCGTTTGGTAAAGGGGGGTTGGCGGGATTTCCCCACACCTTAAGGAGAGACACCTATGGACCGAACCACCGAGCTACTCAGCGCCTTCGCCTGCGATCTTGCCTACGAAGACCTGAGTCCAAAAGTCGTGCACCAAATCAAGCGCACGGTGCTCGACACTTTGGGTTGCGCAGCGGGCGGCTTCCACTCCGAGCCATCATTGATAGCCCGGACTCTAGCCGGATCCATCACCAGTTCGACACCTTCCCGGATACTCGGCACGCAGGCATACAGCTCTCCTGACATGGCTGGTTTCGCCAGCGGGGTAATGATCCGTTATCTTGATTGCAACGACTCTTATTTCTCGCCCGGGGGCGGTCATCCCAGCGACATGATTGCGGCGGCACTGGCTATGGGCAGACCCACCAACAGCGATGGCAAGAGCGTCATCACCGCCATCGCCTTGGCTTACGAAGTATTCTGTCGGTTGAGCGATGAGGTGGTCGTCGGCGATTTCGGTTGGGATCAGGGGACCTTCTCAATAGTCGGCGCGACCTGCGCCGCCGGAAAACTCCTGGGATTGAACCGGGAGCAGATGGGACACGCCATCTCTCTGGCGATCGCCCCCAGTCTGCCCCTGGGAGTCACCCGTACCGGCGAGCTTTCCATGTGGAAGGGTTGCGCCACCGCCACCGCCACCAGAGCCGGAATATTTGCGGCCCAACTGGCGCAGCAGGGAATGACCGGTCCCAAAGAACCCTTCGAAGGCCGACGGGGGTTGTGGGAGCAGGTTCTGGGAGATTCGGTGCAGATTCCATCCTTCGAGAAAAGCCGGGAAAGCGAAGATTTCCGCATCCTGGAAACCACCTTCAAAGCCTACCCTGCTCAGATTCACACCCAATGCCCCACCGGTTTAGCCTTGGAGTTATACCCTCAGATCGCCGGAGCGCAAATCAGATCGGTTCGTATCCAATCCTACCTCAGCGCCGTCAGTTCGCCCGCGACAGAGCCGGAGAAGTGGGACCCAAAGACCAGAGAGACCGCCGATCATAGCATTCCGTATCTCGTCGCCGCCGCCTTACAAGACGGCCGGGTGAACGCCAACACTTTCAACGATGAACACATCCATGACCCGGCGCTGCGAACGCTCATAGCGAAGTTCACCATGGAAGAAGTCCCCGATTTCACCCGAAGATATCCGGAAGAATACAACTGCCGCATCGAGATTACCGACGAGACAGGGAAGGTCTACGAAGCCCACGCCCCCTATCACAAAGGCCACCGCAGTAATCCGATGAATGACGGCGAATTAGAGGCTAAATTCCGTGGCTTAGCGTCTGATGCGATCAATGCAAATCAGTGTGACCAGGTGCTAGCGCAGGTATGGGCCTTGGACGAGGCACCCCACTTGGACTCACTATTTGACAGTATGGTGATCTAACCCGGTCTGCCTGCCTTAGGCGTGCCAGGTCATTACTTACGTTTCCGGCTTGATTTCCGCGGATTACGTTATAATCCCGCATACTCAATCTGCATCTAATCTTGGCAACCACAAGTCCTCCCCACCCAGATAGCGGTACCAAGCTATTCATACATTCAGAGGAGCGCCGGTTTGCCGACNTCAACCTGGCCGGGTATCGAGGTGCCTGGAAGGGTGCCTTTAGATTTATCAACGTCGGGAATCGAATGCGGGATCGAGACCCGCAACCAGGCGGTCTGCGGATCGCTATACATTACAGGAATCCATATTGCTCTAAGATGCGTATTCATTAATAAGGGGGCGCGCCCCCTGTCCGCCAAAGGCCTAGCGAATTGATCGACTATCAGGATCTCGACGATCACCAGCTTATGCATCGGGTGACCCTGGAAGACAAGGGCGCGCTGGAAGCTATCTACACCAGGTATGGATCTTCGGTCTATTCCCTGGCTATGTACATGCTCAAGCAGGAGGCCTTGGCCGAAGAGGCCACGCAGGATATATTTCTGAACATTTGGCTGAAGGCCTCCAGCTACAGAACCGACCGGGGCGAACCAAGGGCTTGGATCATGAGCGTGGCTCACCACAAGATCGTGGACGTGATCCGGTCAAGGCGGCGGACCTTGGCGGCGACAGATCCGGACGGCTATGAAACGCTGGAGTTGTTGCCATCGGCCCAAATCTCCACCGAAGAGGAAGTAGAAAGGAAAATCGAGCGGGAACGCATCTTGAAAGCAGTAGCCACTTTACCCCCTCCACAACGGCAAGTGATTATGATGGCCTACTTCGAGGGGTATACCCAATCAGAGATGTCAGAGCTACTTAAACAGCCGCTGGGAACGGTAAAGACCAGAGTTCGGCTGGCGATGCAAAAGCTAAGGTTGGTAATAGAAGGCGATGTTCACGACTGATCCACACAACGAACAACATCCAGAAGACCAGCTAGGCGCCTACGCCCTGGACATTCTTGACCAGGCGGAAGCGGTTCAGGTGGAGTCCCACCTGCTTGCCTGTTACCGGTGCCGCGATACCGTCGCGCGCATGCAGACCTCGGCTGCCATAATAGGTGAATCAGTCGACCATCTGGAACCACCGGCTGCATTACAGTCCCGGATAACGAACTCGCTGCCCAGCATCGGCGTGGAAGCCACAGTTCCTGTAAATACGTCCATCTACAACCGCTTCNCCGGCCGGCTAACAAGGGTCTTGATGCCCCTGGCCGCCGTTCTGGTCTTGGCATTGCTGTCCTACAGCGTTTATATCAACTCCGTTCTTTCCTCCCGGGTGGAAAGCCTACAACGGGAAAGCGCCGTGCTAACTCGCTGGGGGAAATTGGCGGCACAAGAGTCTCAAGTGATAGACCGCCTAGACGAACTCCGTCGAGCCAGCGACTTTCTCGCTGAAACCGAAAGCACCGACGTTATACTAGAATCGCCCACTAGCGACGGTAATTCCGGCGGCATTCTCCTTGTCGCCGATGATGGCCGCCGCGCCATGCTTATGGTCACAGGGATGAGAGAATTGGAGCCGCCTTCCAGCTACGAGATCTGGCTAGTTAGACAAGGCCAAAGCCTGTGGGCCGGCCAACTTAAGGTAGATTCCAAGGGCTGGGGCGCGGTAACCCTGCATCCGCCCGAGCCGCTCTTCGAGTTCGACATGGTCCGGTTGACCCCTGCTCCGGCTGCAGACCCTGCGCCCGGCCGCGGGGACATGATTTTAGAGGGCCAGATCGTCGACCACAGAATCGCCCGGTAGGAATAGTCGAACCGGCATAAAAGTCCTTGGCCTACCCTGGTATAATTGGGCCGACTCCAAGATTATGGGATGTGGGTGAACGTGATGGGAGCGAGTCTCTTCCTCTTGGTCTGCGACATCTGCGGCGGANACATGATGGAGCGGAACTGCAAAATCATCTGCCTCAACTGCGGCTACACTCGGGACTGCTCAGACCCGTAGCGAAGCGGTCCGATGCCAATGCTCACCCGAGGGCTAATCTCTTAGCTGTAGTCCCTGGAACAACCCCGGATGAGCCTCTACCGCCAGTTTCATCGCTGCCACCATCGGCTCTCGTATCGCGAAATGAGCCAATTCCGACGTTCTAAGCTTGAAGAGGTGGTAGCACTCCTTCAGATTCAGCTTGGATAACACCCTGCGATAGTGGGCGTGGGTCACCAGGTACTGGGCCACCACAGGAGAGAACTCATAGACCTTGCNGTAAGCATCCTCCGCTTGTTCGATAGCGNCAACAAACTGGCCCTTCAGACCGGCTTGGACCATCAGCACAGGAATTCCATATCCGTTCGCAGTGGTCAGCGACTGGGGGATATATGACTGCATGCGGTGGCGTTTGAACTCCCGGTAGGCCCCGTAGTCCATCATGTATTCGAAAGTGTAATCCACCAACTCGAACTCGCGCACCGGAGCATCGTGGGATCCCATACCGGCAACGCATTTCTGGATCACCTGCTGCCGGTCCTCAGCAGACATGTCCAACACCCGCCGCCAAATCTCATCGTAAGACAAGCTTGATTGGCGGTATAGCAAAGCCGCAGCCAACTTTTCCTCCGCCTGGTCAGTACAGGCCAACAACCGGACCGGCTGAGGCATCCCGGCGCCCCTGCCGACTTCCCGTCCNTCACCGGAGGTNGGCTCACCCGCGAACCGGCCCGCTAGCAACCTCTGGACGTCCGGCATCTCCCCCATGTAGGTGTTTGGCTCGGCGTATTTAATCAATGTCGGAGCAATCTTCTGGCCTTGCTCACGGAGATCGCCCCCCAAGTCCCGCTCTTCACCAAGCTCCGAGGACATCAGCTTAGAGATGGCATGTTCCAGCACCCGGGCGTTAGCGGTAACCCCCACATTAGTCAGGGTTGCCGCCGGAAGAACCGCTCGGCAGCTATCCGTAGCATCCCGCTGCAGGCGGAGGTTGTAAGCGGCGTCCCGTTCCCGTTCTCTTTGCGGGTAGACTCCCCTCAGATAATCCACACAGCCTTCCACCAACCGGTGATAGACCTGGAAAAGCTCCCGGCAAGCATCGCCGAAGGCTTGGACCAATTTCGGCTCGTTCGACAATTCAGAAGGCAGGAAAAAGTAGTCGGAGGGAAACAGCTGATACCTGGACGACTTCTCGGTGTACGAAGCCAGCCGGTTATCTTCCAACGTGTCGCAAGCCAGACGGGAGATGTCCTCCACCGCCAGATGCAGCACGGCGTGCTCCGCCACCGAAGCGTGTCCGTATCCCACGACCCATCGTTCATGGAAGTCGGCCGCCTTCTCCTGGCTCACCTGCTGAGCAATCTCGTCGAAAGGCTCCGGGCGACGGGAAGTCATGGCAAACGCCACCGCGATCTGCTCCTCGGTCAACTCATGAGCGTCCAGAGGATAAACCCGGCGGCGGTGTCCAGTTTCTAAGGGTTCAGTCATATTCTTGTTGNAATGTGGCCACTGGAAATTGGCAAATACATTGATCGAAGTCCGGCTTTTGAGAGTTGTCTAAGAATCGAGCCTGTAGACAGGTTATGTCAAGGTAGCCCTAGGCGAGTTCAGACCCGTGGGTCAGGACACGTTACCGAAACGCCCCAAACCCATCCGGTGTCTGAACCTCGATAAGCTGGGTCTTGTCTGATGCCACGGCGTTTTCCAGTGCTTTGGAAAGTTGGTCCAGCGTGGTGACTTTGGTCCCTTCGAAACCGTAGCTTTCGAACAGTTTGACGAAGTCGGGGTTGACTAGGTCGGTCCCCATAAAACGTCCTTTGTGGCTATTTTGCTGCATTCCTTTGAGCACGCCCCAAGCATTGTCGTTAAACATCAATACGATGGGGTGGATGCCGTACTGGGCGGCGGTGGCCAGCTCTTGGAAGTTGTACTGGAAGCCGCCGTCGCCGGTAACGCAGACCACCGGCGATTTGGGCTTGCCAGCCTTGGCCCCCAAAGCAGCGGGGAAAGCGAAACCTATCCCGACCCAACCGTGAGGATACATGAAGGTCCTGGGCTGGTTGATCGGAAGGCACCGGATGGCCCGGCTCGTCGCCACCGTGGCATCAAGGGAGAATATAGTGTCCATGGGCGTGACCGCGCGTATCGCTTCAAAGGTGCGCAGCTCGTTGCCCCACGTGTCCTTAAGAGTCTGGTAGATCTGTTCTTTGACCGATGTAATCTCGTTTTTAAATTTGTCGCCCTTGTAGACATCCACAGCGGCCATGCCGTCAAGCAGTTGCCGGGCAACGGCCCGAGAGTCGGCCACGATGGGGATTCCCGTCGCGTAATTCTTGCCGATGGCGTCTCCGTCCAATAGGACGTGGATCACGGTGTCGGGCAGCTTGAGTCCCACGCCAGTGGTGGACCGCAGGGGAAGGATCGAGCCGAGAACCAGAATAACGTCGCAGGTGCTCAGCCACTCGTGCAGCGGGTTTTCGCCCCAGATTCGCTTGCCCATGGCCTGCCCCAAAGACAGGGGATGGTCCTCCGGAATGGCTCCCTTGGCCCCGTCTCCGGTGACTATTGGCGCGCCCAACATCTCGGCTAACTGGATAATCTCCTGAGTGCCGCCCAACGACTGGACTTCTTCGCCGACATAGATAACCGGCCGCTTAGCCTCTATCAGGGTCTTTCGGGCTCTCTCAACCATCGCCGGATCCCCTTGGGCAATCTCCGGATCCCTGGGAGTCAACACTTCGACGTCGGCCTGTAGCGCCAGCAAGTCGGTGGGCAGTTCCAACTCGATCGGCCGGGGACGGCGCGACTTAAATCTCTGGAAGGCTTCAACAAAATAGTCCGGGATGGACTCAACCTGGCTAATCATTGCGTTCCAGTCGGTCACCGACTCAAACATCTGCAACTGGTTCTTGGTTTCGTGGGTAGACAGCTTGCCGGAGCCTATATATTCCTGCTCCACGTTGGTGGTGATTTCCAGAACGGCCGAGCTGGAGAAATAAGCCTCGCCCAGGGCCCCCATCGAATCCGCCGCGCCGGGACCGGTGCTGGTGAGGAGTATCCCTGGCTTGCCTGTGGCCCGCGCGTATCCGTCGGCCATGAAGCCGCAGCCGAGTTCCTGACGGCCGCCGATGAACCGGAGACTATCTTGGTTGTCGAATAATGAGTCGAATAAGTCCAAAGTGTGGATCGAAATAATCCCGAAAATGGTATCCACGTCATGGACTTTCAGGGTCTCCGTGATGGCTTGGCCTCCGGTCATTCTGGGCAAGGTACATCCTCCTTAAATTCGTCTCTCAGCTATCAGCCATCAGCTGTCAGGGGGACGAAAAACTGATTNCTGACTGCTGAAGACTGATAGCTAAATAAGCAATACTACGGGTTTTTCCAGTAGGTTCTTGATCTCCACGATAACTTGGGCGGCTTCTGCGCCGTCGGCCACGCGATGGTCTACGGACAGAGTGGCGGTCATCATCTGGGCTACCGTTACCTGTCCATTCCTAGCCACCGCTTGTTCTTTGACCCGGCCCACGGCCAGAATGGCGGCATGAGGCGGGTAAATGATGCCGGTAAAGCTGTCGACATCGAACATCCCCAGGTTGCTAACGCTGAAGGTGGTTCCGCTGTACTCTTCGTTGCGCAATGTTCCTGAGTGGGCACGGGCAATCAGGTCCCGGCTAGCGGCGGCAATCTCCACCAGGCTCTTGGCTTGGCAACCGTTGATGCCGGGAACAATCAGCCCGGTCTCCAGAGCTATCGCGATACCGATGTTAATGTCCGGGTTCATCTGAAGATGATCGCCTTGGAAGAAGGCGTTGAANTTGGGGTACTTCTGAAGCGCCATAGCGCAGGCCTTCACTACCAAATCGTTGACGGAAACCCGGTTTTCCGTGGGCATGGTCTCGTTCAGGTCGGCCCGCATCTCCGTGGCCTTGGTCATATCGACTTCCGACGACACGTAGAAGTGGGGAATCTCCCGCTTGCTGTCGCTGGTCACCTTGGCTATGGTTTGCCGCATCCGGGAAACGTCCACCCGCTCCGGCGCGGCCGGCCCACCGCTCGCTGTGGGGCTGGACTGAACGNCAACATCCGAGTGATTCAGCACATCTTGTTCAACGATTCTGCCGCCAGGCCCCGTGCCTGTTACCTTGGTAAGATCGATTCCCTGTTCCCGGGCCAGCCGCCNGGCGATGGGGGATGCCCGAACTTCACCGCTAGGAGAGACGGGCTGAGCCGATCCCTTACCGTGGTCCAAGACGTCCTGNTCAACGATTCTGCCGCCGGGCCCGGTTCCTGTGACCGTTGTTATGTCGATTCCCTGTTCTCTGGCGATTCTCTTGGCGATGGGGGAAGCTCTGACCTCTCCGTTGGGTGCGGCAACTTGAGGACTTGGGGCCGGTGTGGCTGCTGGCGATTCGGCTACCGAGGCGGAGCCATTAGCACTCGATCCACCTTCAGCTACAGCCGGTTCTGCGCCGGACAGAATTCCCTCAGGGAGCGCTTCGTCGGGGGCGGTTATCACGGCAATCAGGTCACCTACTGGTATTGCCATGCCTTCCTGGGCCACAATCTTCCGCAGAACACCGCCGACGTAAGCTTCAAACTCTACCGTCGCTTTGTCGGTTTCTATGTCGGCCAGNACTTCGCCCCGGGTTACGGAGTCCCCTTCCTGCTTGTGCCACCGCACGACGGTACCCTCGTGCATGTCGTAACCCATCTGAGGCATAACTATCGAAGTTGCCAACGTGTCCTCCCAGAGATTGTCCACGTACGAGTTTTAGGTGGAGGCGGCCAATGTCATCCCGGCGGCTATTGTCATCCCGGCCACNCTCGTCATTCCGATCCTTCGGCGGAAGGAGAGGAATCTCAGGATGGTTGGAGCAACCACACCCCAGATACTTCGCCGCTGCGGCTGGCTCAGCATGACGTTTTAGCGTCGGAGTCCGCGTCAATATGATGCCGAAACAAGCCTTCTAGGATAGATATTAAAGCACCGCTGTTGGCGCGGCAAGGCGGCTCAACATGTTTTTGCGATTCCGGCAGTGGCCAGTAAAGATTTCAAAATTAAAAGGCGGCCTCGNGGCCGCCTTCAAAGCTAGTCAAATCCGTGCCCCAGCCTACATCATTCTGTCGACGATCCGCTGAGCCTGCTCCTTGTCCAAACCCAAGGCTTGGTGGCCCAAAGGCTCGTTCTGGTCGAGAACCGGTTCGCTGCCATCCAGAGTAGGAGCTTCCTTTTTGAAGAACAGCCCGGTATAGATAGTGTCTCCGAAGAGCATCGCTTTCTCACAAGCTGTCTTCCAGTCGCTGGTGTTGTGCTCTTCGTCCTCCAACTTGGTTACCCGCTCTTTGAAGAACGGATGGCCGTTGTCGTGATTGAAGGTGACACAAGGGCTGAAAACATCAATCAGGGAGAACCCGGAATGTTGAATCGCCTGTTTCATAAGATCGGTCAGATGCCTGATGTCCCCGCTGTAGCCCCGGGCGACGAACGTTGCCCCGTTCATAATCGCCGACGTTATGGGGTTTAGCGGTGCCTCGACGCTGCCGAAGGGAGTGCTCTTGGTCTTCATCCCCAAGGTGCTGGTGGGCGATATCTGACCGGTTGTCAGCCCGTATATCTGGTTGTTCATTACCACGTAGGTCAGGTCAACGTTTCTCCGGGCTGTGTGTGTGAAGTGATTCCCGCCGATACCATACCCGTCGCCATCGCCACCGGTGGCGATAACGTGCAGCCGGTGGTTTCCCATCTTCACGCCGGTTGCCACGGCCAGAGCCCGGCCGTGAAGCGTGTGCATGCCGTAGGAGTTAAAGTAGCCCGGCAGGTTGGATGAACAACCTATACCGCTGACCGCCATGATTTCATGGGGTCTCAGTCCAAGCTCCGCACAGGCCCTCTGCAGTGCGTTGAGAACACCAAAGTCCCCACACCCAGGACACCAGTCCGGATCAACCAGACCTTTGAAATCCCTTGCCGTTAGCTCAATCTCCGGCTTATCGCCGGTAGTCGACACAGTCGTCGTCATGCATCTACCCCTTTATGTAATCGCCTCTTGATAAGGCACATAGCATTCAATCTTTTCCGCCAAATGAGCCAGGGCACCATCGACGATGTGATGGGGGATAAATGGCTCCCCATCATACTTCCGGATATGCCCGGCGACACTGAGACCGGTCTCGCTCCTCATGTATCGATAGAACTGACCGGAATAGTTGTTCTCCACAATTACCACTTGCTTGCACTTGGAGAGAATCTCAGTTATCTCCTCGCCATGGAAAGGAACGATCCACTTGATTGCCAGGTGATTCGCGGCAACTCCCTGCTGAGCCAGAATATCCACCGCTTCTTTAATCACCCCATAGCTGGATCCCCAGCCAACCAGCGTGATATCGGCATCGGCCGCGCCTTCCAATTCAGGTGCTTTTATATCCTTGATCGCTGGCTTGAATTTGCGCCCCCGTTTCTCCACCATCTTGCGCCGCTTATGCGGATTGGTGAACTCATCGCTGATCAGCGATGAATTTTCATCGTGCTCGTCGGTGACCACCATGTGGACGTAGCCTTCCAGTCCAGGCAGAGCACGCGGGGATATCCCGCTGTCAGTGTCTTTGTATCGCAGATATCCGTCGGTTGCTGACGGCTTAGTAATCAACTCACCCCGGTCGATCTTCGGGTGCATATCAATGAGGTCCGGGTCGACACTGAACCGTCCTTCCGCCAACAGCAGGTCGGAAAGAACGATGCCGGGACATTGATATTTGTCCGTCAGATTGAACAACTCCGGCATGACGTTGAAGCAGTCAAGAGAGTTAAGCGGCGCCACGATGAATCGCTCGAAGTCGCCCTGGCTGGCCCCCAGGGTCTGCCATAAATCACCCTGTTCTGTCTTGGTAGGCACTCCGGTCGAAGGACCGGCGCGCTGAACATTAATGAAAACCGACGGAATCTCCATCATCGCCGCTGCGCCCACGGCCTCGGTCATGAGAGCGAATCCGCCCCCGGAAGTGGCGCACATAGACCGGCAGCCGGTGTGAGCGGCCCCGATGACCATGTTGGCCACACCAATCTCATCTTCAACCTGTCGCACCATGATGCCCAGGTTCCGGGCGTTCTGAGCCATCCAATGCAAGACCCCCGTAGCCGGGCTCATNGGATAAGCCGCATAGAACTTGACGCCCGCGGCCGCGCCNCCCATAGCCAGTGCGTCGTTGCCCGACCAAACCGCCAGCGGCTTGGGCCCTGTGGGTACAGTCTGGGCAAAGGCTTTGAAGTTGGCTACCGCATGGTCGTAGCCAGCCCGGGCTACGCCAACGTTCTCGTCTATGACTGCCTGACCNTGCCGCTGGAAGCGCAGGGTCAAACTTTCCTCAAGAACCTCGAAGTCCAAACCCAGCAGATAGGCAGCAGAGCCCACGGCCATGGTGTTTTGGGACAACCGGTTGCGGGTGTTGCTCAATTCAGCTACCGGCAAGGGGCACATCTGCACACCATCGGCCGCTTCGCCGGGTGTGATATTGTCGCCGTTATACAGTACCGTCGAGCCCGGACCCATGAGCTGCAAGTGCCGGTCCATCGTATCTTGATTCAGGCACACAAGCAGGTCGAGTTTGTCACCATGAGTGTGTATCTCCTGGTCACAGACACGAACGTACAGGAAGATGTGGCCCCCTCGGATGATGGATTGGTAGGCGTTGTAGGTGTTCAGGTGGAGTCCGCGCCGAACGAAGATACGAGCAAGAATATCGCCCGGAGTGGCGATACCCTGTCCGGCTTCACCTCCGATCGCTATCGCGAAATCAAAACTTGCCAGGGCCATCGATTCGCTCCTTGCATCGGCTCGCCGGGCATCGCTGTTCTAGCATCCAAACGCAGTCACCCGGCTTGAGAGAATAACTTCTTAGATTTAGTGAGGCTCCAATTAAGTACCCGTCAGACCACGCTACCCCTCTGGGTTATCCGATCGCATTATGTCAATCTTCGGGATTCGAAAACGCTGCGCTGAAAAGGGGAGCCGCGCTCACGGCCTTTGGCGCAATATCTGAATTATTAAACTTCATGGTGTTGCCCCCAGTATACCGCCGCCGTAAACTAGCTGCAAGGCGAGGCGAATCACGCCTTATTTAATTGCAATCTTGCTGTAATTCGTGAGCTTTGACTCGGAGAAACGCCGCCAGAACCGGATAAACTACATATGGATGGCCCGTCCCTGGGCCGCCAGTGCAGCTTCTTTCAACATCTCCGACATCGAAGGGTGGGGATGGACCGCCCATCCCAACTCCAATGTGGTGCCTTCCAATAATTTGGCCAGGGACAGCTCGCCCAGCAACTCGGTGACCTCCGGGCCAATCATGTGCGCGCCCAATAGCTCGCCATACTTGCTGTCCGTCACCAGCTTAACTATCCCTTCAGACTCGCCCATGGCTAGCGCTTTGCCGTTGGCCATCACGTTGAAGGTCCCGATCTGCACGTCGTGCCCCTGTTCCTTGGCCTGGGCTTCCGTCAGACCGAAGCTGGCGATCTGCGGATTGCAATAGGTTGCCCGGGGTATCGACCCATAATCCAAGGCCTGAGTCTCCAGACCCGCCATATTCTCCACGGCGATGGCAGCCTGTGCCGAGGCCACGTGGGCGAGGGCCAGTTTTCCGGTGACGTCGCCGATAGCATAAACGTTGGCTACGTTGGTTCGCATCACGTCGTCTACTTGGATACCGCCATCCTGAACAGCGATGCTCATCGACTCCAACCCTATATCCTCTATGTTGGATCGAACCCCGGTAGCCACCAGCACCTTCTCACAGTTAAGAACCTCTTCGGCCCCTTCCTTGGCGACGGTAACCGCCACACCGTCAGCCCCCGGCACGGCGCCGGTCACGCCGGCTCCTGTCATAATCTTAATCCCGTGGCGGTCAAAGCTGCGCTCAAGAATGGGGCTGATGTCCTCGTCTTCAGTGGGAACCAACCTGGGCAGCAACTCGACGATGGTAACTTCCACCCCGTACATCCGGTAGATATAAGCAAACTCGACGCCGATGGCGCCCCCGCCAACAATCACGACGCTGGCGGGAAGTTGATCGAGAACGATAGCTTCCCGGCTGGTTATAATCTTGTCGCCGTCAACGGGAAGAGGGGGGATAGACCGGGGACGAGCGCCGGTGGCGAGGATAATGTTCTTGGCATTGAGCCTCTGACCGTCCGGAGCAACCTCCACTACACCTTCGCTAACCAGCTTGCCTGTACCTTGTATATGCTCCACGTTGTTCTTGCGCAACAGAAAGGCGACGCCCCTGGTGTTGCGGTTAACTACCCGCCGGCTCCGGGTGTAAGCCACCGAATAGTCGGCGTGGAAATTATCGAAACTAAATCCAAAGTCGTCGGCCCGGTTGATGTAGGACAGTATCTCAGCGTTCTTCAGGAGGGCCTTACTGGGGATGCAGCCCCAGTTCAGGCAAACCCCGCCAAGGCTTTCTTTCTCTATAATCGCAGTCTTGAGCCCCAACTGTCCGGCGCGGATCGCCGCAACATACCCGCCAGGCCCCGACCCAATCACCACCAAGTCGTAGTTCGAATCCGTGCTCATTATCTAGTCTGACATCCCCTGAAGACTGCGCTCTGTGGGCAAATCATCCGGTAGCTCACGGCTGTGTAGTATACAAGCGGCCTCGGGGGGATACAAGTTATGTCTTGTGGAGAATTGCGCGGTGATTGTTATGAGAGTGCGTTGTCAATGGACAGACAAACGTCATATTGAGCCAGCAGATCCCGACCAATAAGGGTTGGGGCAATCAGTCGATATGGTTCAATCTTAGTTTGGACTTCCTTGACGCTGAGCCATCCATGGTAAGATGCCGCTCCCCGCATAACTCGCCATCGATCCCTAGACGCTTGTGACCAGATCTATACCCAGTGCGTCAAGAATCCTAGTGATACTGGTACCATACGTCCAGTTCTCTTGGGCATACCCTGTACGGAGTTTCTCCTGCCATCCACCCCATAGCAAACCGATAGGGTTCAATTGGGAATCGTTCGTAACAAGCGTCCGACACTGCACCACTGGATAATCTACGCATCCGCCTCTAATGCTTTGGGTGTTGCGTTTTCGTCCTCAGACTTAGCTCACTTAGAATGGTACGTAATGATGTGCACTCGGCTTCCCGACACGCATATTTACAGGGTGATAAACTGTTCCCCAATCTCACAAACTACGATATAAAAGGACAACATCCATGCGCGCAGCTGTTATAACCGAGCCTGGTGGTCCCGACGTTCTGAAGGTTATGGAGGTCGATGACCCCAGACCCGGCCCCGAAGAGATTTTGGTCGACGTTAAAGCCACCGCCTTGAACCGGGCCGACACTCTCCAGCGTCAGGGCAACTACCCCGTTCCCCCCGGCATCCCCTCGGACATCTTGGGCCTGGAATTTGCCGGAGTCGTTCTTGAGGCCGGGGAGCGGGTGTTCGGCATGGCGAAGGGAGACAGGGTTTTTGGATTGTTAGGGGGCGGCGGTTATGCCAGCCGCACCATCACCCATCACCGCATGGCTATACCCATCCCCGACGGCTGGGATTTTGTGCAAGCTGCGGCGACTCCGGAGGTTTATTTCACCGCCTATGACGCCCTATTCAACCGGGGCAACCTCCAGATGGGGGAACGGGTGTTGGTCCATGCGGCAGGCAGCGGAGTGGGTACGGCGGCGATCCAGTTGGCCTATCATGCCGGAGCGTTCGTCATCGGCACCGCCGGTTCAGCAGAGAAGCTGGCCGGAGCGGCTGAACTGGGCATGGACGTGGGAATCAACTACCACGAGCAAGACTTTGCGGCCGTGGTGAAAGAAACAACCGGCGGGGCGGGAGTAGACGTTCTGATCGACTTCATCGGCGGGCCTTACTGGGACCAGAACATAGCTTCCATGGCCAACCTGGGCAGGATAGTTGAGGTCGGATTGATGGGAGGCGGCCAGGTCCAAGTGGACCTACGCGACCTGATGGCCAAGCGCCTGCAGGTGTGCGGAACTACCTTGAGGGGCCGTTCCCTAGAAGAGAAGTTGGCTGTGACCGCCCAGTTCAAGCGGCACATATTGCCCCACCTGGCCTCGGGAAGCATGAAGCCTGTTGTTGACCGCACCTTTGCGCTGGAAGAAGTTGCCGAGGCTCACCGGTACATGGAGACCAATGCGAACTTCGGCAAAATCGTGCTGACCATCGACTAACCACCAGGCAATCCCGCCGGTGAGCGCCGGGCATTGAATAATCTCTGAAAGAACAGGTGGAGCCACCAATCTTTGGGGCCCCACCGTCTATCAACTACCTGTCTTGAACGGCCTTAAGCCGGATTTAACTGGGCTCGATCCACTCAACGGCCCTTTCCGCTATCATAAGCACCGTCGCGTGAGCGCCGCCGGACCTGGGCACTCGCGGCATCACCGAAGCGTCGACGACCGACAGCCCTTCCAATCCCTTGACGCTGCAGTATTGATCAACCACCGCCATCGGGTCTGAATCAGGTCCCATCTTGCAGGTCCCCGAAACGTGTCTGGCTGTTCCCACGGTTTGGCGCAGCCAGAGATCCAAAGCGGCATCGTCGGCCAAGACTTCATCCGTCGGGAGAATACGGTAATCCGCCACGTCTTTATACGAGTCGGATTCCAGAACTCCGATGGCCATACGCACGCCTTCCCGCACCCGGCGAATGTCGTTAGGATGCTGGAGATAGCGGTAGTTAAAGGCCGGCTGAACGCTGGGGTCGGCGGAGGCCAGGGTAACGGTCCCCGCGCCGTCGGGCAGCCCGAGAGTGCAGGATATGCGCGCGACTTGTTCCGGAGGCACATCGCCGATCAGGTATTTAGTCCGTACACCGGCGACGCGCTCTTCTCGTTCGTCGACGACCGGCGTCGTCCTCAACAACATNTCGTTGGCTTCGCTGGACCCGTTGGAGGTGTAGTGCAGACCGAAGTGGGCGGAGTCGACACCACCACCCAGGGTGATTCCATCTTTGACCTTGAAGGTTACCTGGGCGCTCATATGGTTAAAGAGGTTCTGCCCCACTCCGGGAAGCTCATGAACCTGGGGTATTCCGAATCGCTCGAGTTGGTCCTTGGGACCGACACCCGACAGCATGAGCAGATGGGGCGACTTGATAGCCCCGGCGCTCAGCACAACACGGTCCGCTTCAACGTTGAAGACCTCGCCGCCGCTCTCTACTTCCACGCCTACGGCCTTCTTACCCTCAAACAAGACCTTCCTGACCAGCACCCCGCCCCGCACTGTAAGGTTGAGACAGTGGCGCATGGGAGCTAGATGGGATATGGCGGCGCTGATTCTCAAGCCGTCTATGTTATTGGATGGAGACACACCAACTCCGGCGGGGTCCGGGCCATTCGTGTCCTCGACGACGCTGAAACCCGACTTCAAACAGGCGGAGCGGAAGGCCTTCTGGATGTCGGGCCAGTCGCCCGTCTGACGGCGTCTTACCGGCATGGGACCNTCGGTGCCATGGAAATCATCCCGAATGTCCAGGTCATGCTCACTTTTTCTGAAGAAGGGCAACACTTTGGTATAGGACCATTCGTCGTTGCCCATGGACGCCCAAGACTCGAAATCCTCGGGCAGGCCCCTTTGCATCGCCTGTCCGTTGATCGACGACCCTCCGCCAATCACCTTCCCCTGGGCCACGTGAATCTCCCCTTGTTCCTCTGTGATAGTCGCCCGCAAGGCCCAGTTATGTTCCGAGTCGGGGGATTCCGCGAATCTTGTGCCGCCGAACTTTATCTCGTCCGGAATATTATTCGGATCCGGGTAATCATTCCCGGCTTCCAGCACCAGGATAGAGGTATTCGGGTTTTCAGCCAGTCTGCTGGCCAACACCGATCCAGCGGCCCCGCCGCCGACAATCACAACATCGTATTTCATGGTTCCTCCCTAAGTACTTCATCTAGCTAGGCTAGCATTCCCCGAAATTGACTCATTTATCGAGGCCAGGCTGTTCCGGAATCTGCCTCGTTTTCGCCCGGACTATATCCCGGTCGGATTATTCTCGTCAAACATCTTCACCCGATCGGACTTTTCCTGAATCTTCGACCGGTCCATCCGCCATGGTGTTCCGGCAGAGTCTAAGGGTGTCTTGAAATCGAAGGCGTGTGGGGTGGAACCTTCATCGTTGAGAAGTTCCAACCGGCTGCAGGCATCTTCCCACGTGGGGATCTGGCCGTTCTCCACCCACCAGGCTACGAACGAAGGCCACTCCGGTTTCACGAACCAATCTTCACGTTTCTTCAGCGCTTCGGCATGCCTGCCGTAATAGGCAAATGCGTAGACCGATTCCAAATCATCCCAAAGAGAATGCGTTGCGGCTTCATGATCATCGGGAGACACTTCGGGAGAGTTATCTCGGCGGGCATCCCTTTGCCGGGCGTTGAAGCGCGGGGTGGCCAGTGGGTCTCCCCATTGTGCATCTTGACCTTCATGGCGCGCGGAGTCCGCACGCCCCACGAATCCCGAGGCCTGCTCAGCGGACTCAAAAACGCCAGTAATTCTGTCTACGAAACCCCTACTGTGTTGATGCCTGAAAGCTTCTTCGAGGACAGCAAATGTATAGAAAGCTAATTTTGCCATTCTCCACCTCTAGGAAATCGATCTGTGTGCTTCAGGTCAGATAGATCTGCCTGCCCAGATGGAACTTCACCACGCAAACAGTTTCTCAGAGTCCGATGGTTGGGAGACACGAGGAAATATTACGTCGGAGGCCACGGGTTGTCCAGCGGGATAAAGACGGCGCAATCCAGCAGGCTCTACGATTGTGCCGGGACAGGCATTTTTGTTATCATTAAACCCTAAGGCCAGATAGAATCTGCTTAGAAGGAAAGTGACTGCCATGAGAATCGGCCCGCTGGGAATACCAGAGCTACTCATAATATTGTTAGTAATCATGCTGATATTCGGAGCCAAGCGGCTGCCGGAGATCGGCTCCTCCCTGGGGAAGGGCATCAGGACCTTCAAGAGTTCGGTCACGGGCGAAGACGAGGAAAAACCAACGGTTGGGACCGAGACCGCCAGCAAGACGGACGAAGAAAACCGTTATTCAGGGGTCTAAGAAACCTTCAAGAATCAGGCAACAAAAAGAGACCGGCAAACGCCGGTCTCTTTTATTTAATTAACACTATCGGTTTCGTGGGCAGCACTGGCGAGATCAAAACAGTCAGTCAGGTTCGGGAAAAGGAACTATCGCTTCAGATTTAGTTCGTTTGCGCCCCGCCAAGCGAGCCAGCAGAACGCCCAGTTCGTACAGCACCAGCAGCGGCACCGCCACCAAGGCTTGGTTGAACGGGTCGAATGTCGGCGTGATTATCGCCGCCAGGATGAAAGCGATAATCACCCAGTAACGCCGAAACCGTCCAAGAACCCGGGCGTTGACGATACCCAGTAGCGCCAAGAGGTACATAACCAAGGGTGTCTCAAAGACCAGCCCCATCCAGAAGAGCAACCGAATCATCAGGTTGACGATGTTGCTGACCCTTATCATAGGAGTGGCCACATCGCCGCCAAAGGTGAGTAGGAAGTGGAGCGCCGGAGGGGTCATGACGAAGTAGGCGAAAGCGATGCCTGCGGCGAATGCTCCCAGGACTGCGGGCAGAAAGGCAATCAGGTACCGTTTCTCCCTTCCTGTGAGCCCCGGCGCAACGAACATGATGACTTGGTAGAGAATCACCGGAGAGGCTAGGATGATTCCGCCAACGAAAGACACCTTGACACTNGTGGTCAGCAACTCGGTGACCTCGGTATATATCAACTGGGCTCCGGCGTCCCCGCCTATGTCCCGGGCGGGCCGAACCAACAGTTCGATGATTTGCTTGAANAAGGCGAAGGATACGGCGCTACCCACCAGAAGGGCCAAGACGGAGATAAAAAGGCGCTTCCTAAGCTCCCCCAGGTGTTGGACCAGGGTTAGCTGGTGGTCACTCATCCTCTGAGTTGCCCGGAGTGTTTTCTTCCAGGTTTACCGGTGTGNCGGGTAGCTCTTTNTTCTGGGGGGCCGCCGGAGGGGGCGTCTGATCCAAGTCGATCGCTGAAGTCATGTCCGCCATGGCGCTTTTAAGATCCCGAATCACTTTGCCCAAGGTCTTGGCCATGTCGATGGACTTGGACGGTCCCAGAACCAAGAACGACACCAGGAAAATCACCGCAAGCTCCACTATGCCCATTCCCATGATGTTCATGGGGTGTCCGAGCTCCTATGGGGGCAAGTGGGACCGCATTCCGGCGAACCGGCGATGGGCTCTCCCAACGTTCCGTCGAATCCAAGTTCAGTGAGCATCTGTCCTAGGCGGCACATCGGCAACCCGATGATGTTGGTGTAGCAACCGTCCCAAGATTCGGCCGGACGGAAATCTTCGTCCTGCACGGCGTAGGCTCCGGCCTTGTCCATCGGGGTGCCCGTGGCGATGGATGCGTCAATCTCGGCGTCGGAGAAATCCCGAATAACGACATCGCTGGCCAAGCTATCGGTAAGAACGCGCCCACCCGCAACGTCAATCACGGTGATACCAGTAACCACCTGGTGGCGGGTGTTTCTCAATTCCCGCAGCATCCTCCGAGCGTCATCGGCGTCCTCTGGCTTGCCGTAGGCCCTGCCGTCATGGACCACCATGCTGTCAGCAGCGACTACGAACCCATCCTTGAACCGGGCGGCAACGGCTTGGGCCTTCTCAAGGGATAGGCGTTCGGCCATCTTAGCGGGAGGTTCTCCGGGCAGCGGATCCTCGGGGATGTCAGAAGGGACGACCCGGAAATCCATACCCGCACCAGTAAGCAACTCCCTCCGGCGGGGCGACCCTGACGCCAATATCAGTTGGTTAGCCGAGTCATTTCTAGTAAGCAGAGCCACGCACTCCACGTGGTGCGTCTGGGGGAACATATCCAGGGGGACCACTTGCCGCAGGGTGTAGGCGCTTTCGCACAGCAGTTTCAGGTCCCGACCCAATGTCTCTGCGTCGCAGGACACGTAGGCTATCTTGGGCGGCGCCAGCTCTATCAGGGTTTCTATCGTCCGAGGATGGCAACCGGCCCGGGGCGGATCCAAGATTGCGACGTCGGGTTTCTCCGACAGGGTGGACAGCACGTCTTCCGTCTTGCCCAGAACCAACTCGATATTGGCCACTCCGCCCGTATTCAACCGGGCGTCGGACACCGCCGCCGAGGATTCTTCTATCGCGATAACTTTGCGGACGTAGGGCGCCATGAGGACGGCAAAGGTGCCGACGCCGCAATAAGCGTCCAGCAGCACATCCGTTTCCTTCGCATCCAAGGCCTGCCGGATGACCTGAACGACCTGGACGGTCTGCTCAACGTTGACCTGGAAGAAGGAGGGAGAAGACACCCGGAAGGTATGGCCGTCGATGGAGTCTTCGTAGAACTTCTGGCCGCTAATCAACGGGATATCCGGGTTGATCAGGGTCGGCTGCACGAGGGTGTCGCCCGTTTTCTCGCCCGACCTTATGGAAAGCTGGGAGGTCTCGGCGCATTTACCTTGCAGNTCCGCCAGAGGACCGTTGATTCCATCATGCATCAGCATGCAGCTATCNATGCGGACGAACTGCCGGGTCTGGCGGTTCACGAACCCCAGGTCGCCCTCCCGGCTGATGGTGAACCTGGCGTGGTTGCGGTAGCCGTAATGGATGGGCGACGGCGTCACCGGCGATACCGGTGGATCAGCTATGTCCCCCACCCGCCGCAAAGCGTCGGCCACTTTTTCCTGCTTGACGGTCAGTTGGTGGTGGTAGTCCACGTGCTGCCATTGGCATCCGGAGCACACGCCGTAGTAGGGGCAGGGCGGCTCGACCCTAAATTCCGACGGCTCCAACACCTCAACGACCGCTGCCGCAGCGTATTTACGGTGGACCCTGACGACCTCGGCAACGACCTTCTCTCCGGGTATACCGCCGGTCACGAAAACGTCCGTCTCTTCCCATTGGCCCGTGGCTTCGCCCAAGCGGCCCCAGGAAGTCAGGAACAGGGATATCTGTTGGCCTTTAACTAATTTCTGCTCTTGCAAATAAGTACCTGAAACCAATATACAAGTTTGGAGGCTCGGAAGCCAACAAGAAGCATTCCAATTAGATTCTCGCCCACCCTCAAACCGTCACCAAACCCACGCATCCGTCCCCCCTTTAGAAGGGGGTACCACAGTGGGGTCGCCGCCTCACAACAACACTATCTCACCTAAATCCCCTCCTTATGAAGGAGGGGATTTGCAGCCCAAACAGCGACTCTGCATTATTGACCTTGGTCTACCACCGGTATAAACTTGGCTAATCTTCGGGAGAATCTTAACGGACCCCGACGCATCTAAGTATACGTAAACCAAAATGCTATGGAGGCATAGATAATGTCGGAACCCTTTGAAGCTACTGATGACAATTGGGAAGCGCAAGTCCTGGAATCGGATCTGCCGGTACTGGTCGATTTCTGGGCTGAGTGGTGCGGTCCCTGTAAGATGATTGCTCCGTCCGTCCATGAAATGGCCGAAGAATTTGATGGCAAGCTGATGGTCGGTAAAGTGGACGTGGACAACGCCCCCAACATCGCCATGAAGTATGGCATCCGCAGCATCCCCGCCCTGATATTCTTCAAAGGCGGCCAGCCGGTGGACCAGATCGTCGGCGCCGTCCCCAAGGGAGTCTTGAAGAGCAAGATCGAAGCGGTGCTGGAAGCCTAAACAGCCCAGCAACCTATCGGGGGAGTGGAAGGGGCCCGGTGGCTCTTGCGGACTTCAAATCCGTTGTGCCTCGTGACGAGCGGGGTAGGTGGGTTCGACTCCCTCGCACTCC
>PANP01000100.1 GCA_002708395.1 Dehalococcoidia bacterium | reverse complement strand
CAGTCATTTCCCGGCACTGGCAAGCGTGACCGGTGGCGAAACCCTGCTTGCGGCGTTCCCGGCGCATCTGCTCCAGCTTCTCCCGGCTGCAATAGCAACGGTAAGCCCGGCCATCCGCAACCAACTTTCCTGCCAATTCCTGATAGCTGCTCAGTCGCTCAGACTGGACGTAAGGGGCGTAGGGGCCGCCGACTCGCGGGCCTTCGTCCCAGTCGATGTTTAGCCATTCCAGGCTGTCCAACACAGCATCCACCGCACCGGGAACCAAACGCTCCTGGTCGGTGTCATCCACGCGGACGATGAACTTGCCGCCATGGTGACGGGCAAAAAGCCAGTTGAACAAGGCGGTACGAACATTGCCGATGTGGGGTTCGCCGGTGGGACTGGGTGCGTATCGAACTCGGACGTTTTCGGCCACGGTGGCCCTCCGTTTGTAATCAGCCTAATTGTAACACCGCTAGTCTCTTTTAAGCCTGCAAATAAACACAAAGAATAGCCCCCTTTCATAAAGGGGGTTGGGGGGTTTCAGGCACTCATCGGGCGGCAAAACTGGTTTCTTTAGCCACTGAGGCACTTTAGCATAACTTATGCAAAGCGAGAATATCTGGCAACTCCGAAGTATGGCGCGGGTGAAGCCGGGGAAATCCCCCCAACCCCCCTTTACGAAAGGGGGGCTTTGGATGACTTTAATTCTTCTAGTACCGCAGCCAAATCTTCCGGTAATTCAGACTGGAACTCCAATGGTTCGCCGGTCCGGGGGTGTTGAAAGCCCAGTTTGTAGGCGTGCAGGAAGTGGCGGTCTAGGCGGGGGCTGGTCCTGCCGTAGACCCCGTCGCCTAGGAGCGGGTGTCCCAGGTAGGCCAGGTGAACCCTAATCTGGTGGGTGCGGCCGGTCTCAAGGATAAGCTCCAACAGACTATGCCCGGGGGGAGTTTCAAGAACTTTGTACCGGGTGCGGGATTCCCGTCCTCCCGGCACGACAGCCATCCGCTTGCGATGGCGGGGGTCCCGGGCGATGGGTTGGTCGATCAACCCGGCATCCGGAGTCACGGTGCCGGTAGCAAGGGCCAGGTAGCCTTTGTTTACCTGACGGTTTTTTATCTGGTCTGAAAGTTCCTGGTGGGAGTGGTGGTTCTTGGCGACCATCATCAGACCGGAAGTGTCTTTGTCCAGACGGTGGACGATGCCGGGGCGGATGGCTCCGCCAACTCCTTGAATATCGGGGCATCGAGCCAGCAGGCCGTTCACCAGTGTTTGGTCGGGGTGGCCTGGACCTGGATGCACCGACAGACCGGCGGGGTTATCGATGACCACGATGTCGCTATCCTGGTATATCACCGTCAGCGGCATCCATTGGGGTAGCACACCGGTTTCCCGAGGCGGTGGGATGGTCAGAGAAACCAGGTCCCCGGAGCGAACTTTCTGTGCGGGTTTAGCGGATCGGCCATTGAGCAGCACCTGACCTTCCACTATCAACCGGTGCAGTTGGGCACGGGTTAGCTCAGTAGATTGAAGAGCCAAGAATTGGTCCAAGCGGACATGTCCGGCTTCTACTTTAAATTCCCATTTCTCTTCCTGACCAGACCCTCGAGTCGCTTCGGGAGGAGCGGTCATTCCAATCTCTCTTCTTGAGTGAGATCCGGAGAGAAGCCTTCCACAGATTCCCGGTCTTCCGGAAGAATCGGGTCGAGGGTTTCAGATTCATTCGAAATAGGCGTTCCCAAGTATGCTGACCCGTCCGGTACGTCTTCATACCGATGAGAATGATTATCTCCGACACCACGAACGACCTCGTAATCTCCGTCCGATCTGGCATTGGCTATCGCACCGAACTCTGGTGCTTCGATTAAAGGCTTATAACCGTCAACTATTTGTTCTATCCGCTCTTTGACCCCGCAGGTAGAGCAACGCCACCCACCCGTTACGGTGAGCATATCCCCATCGCACACCGGGCACCACGTTGACTGATACTGTTCCACTTGGGCCGGCAATCCAGGCATGCGCCGCCCGAAGCGCTCCCAGGGAATACCGTGCAGGACGAACAGAATCACCAGTCCGGTCACTATCGAAGAATCGGCCACATTAAATACCGGCCATGGGCCGATGTCCACAAAATCGGTGACGTGTCCCTGAAGCAGGCGGTCCAGCAGATTGCCTGCTGCGCCACCCATCTGAAGTCCCAAACTAAGGCGCAGCAGAGTCGTGGTGGGGCGAAGATTGCGGTAGAGGAGCGCCAGGATGGTGATGCCGAGAAAGGCCACAAGTATCAGCGCCGTGTTCTGGTCGGGGAAAAGGCCGAAGGCACTGCCCGTGTTTTGGGCGTGAGTTATCCGGAAGAACCCGTACCGGGGGAAGGACTCCCCGTAACTTAGTAGCTCCCGGGTCAGGAACTTGGTGAACTGGTCCACCAGAAAAATCAGGGCAGCCAACTGGAGGAGGACCAAGTCCTTGTACATCGCCGGCGGCCCGGTAGATTCCGAGCCGGGAAGATCAGGGTTTGATGCCATGGAAATTTACTTCAAGTGCTCGGAAAAGTGGCGGCAAACCTCTGGAACCATCTCGTCTTCGTGACCGCCCCAGAAGTGGTCCGCCCCGGCCACGACATGAATCGTCGGCCTTTGAGAAAAGGTGTCCAGTACGGAGTCCATCTGCCCCGACTGGGCCAGCTTGTCCTGGTCTCCGGTGATGATGAACGCCGGTTGCTTGCCCTTCTTCAGCGGCGAGTTCTCCAAGGCTTGCAGCGACGGCGATATCAAGGCGAACGCCTTGGCCTTCTTGTGCAAGGGGGCGTTGCCAAGGACAACACCGGAGCCGAAGGAGTCCCCCGCCAGTCCGACCCGCTTGGAGTCAACGGACGGCCAAGCCTTCATCAGTTCAAGCGCCGCCAGCACTTCCTGGCTTTCCTGCTCGCCTTTGGTGTGCTCCCCTTCGCTGTTGCCGACGCCACGGAAGTTGAAGCGCAGAGTCGCAAAGCCCTGTTCAACCAGCCCATAGGACACGGCCAGGACAACATTGTTATCCATGTTGCCACCGTACAGGGGGTGCGGATGGCAGATAACGACCCCAGGTAGGCCGCTTTCTTCCCCTTCCGGCTGGGCCATCACTCCCTCAAAAGTCAAACCCTTGGTCTTGAACGATACTGCACTCTGACGCACGGCAACCTTCCTCCTGTTTGCTTAATCCATATTAGGAGAGCTTGTACGGTTTGGCAAGAAAGGCAGCGGCAATCAGCTATCAGAAGACCAAACGGCGTAAAACCCTCCAAGGCATACAGTTCGGCCGGGGCAGAACAAAAAGCTGAACGCTGACTGCTGATAGCTGACCGCATTTTTGGTAGAATACCGCTTATCCAGAAGAAGAGGAGTCCCCATGGACGTTATCGACCTACGTAGCGACACCCTCACCCAACCCACCGACGAGATGCGCCAGGCAATGGCCAGTGCCGAAGTGGGCGACGATGTTTACGGCGAAGACCCTTCCATCAACAAGCTTCAAGAGCGCTCAGCGGAGATGTTGGGCAAAGAGGCCGGCCTGCTGATGGCCAGCGGCACCATGAGCAATCTGGTGGCGGCACTGACCTATTGCCATCGCGGCGACGAGATTGTCATGGGCGACCAAGCCCACATGTTCTGGAACGAAGGCGGCGGCGCGNCGGCTCTGGCCGGGGCTCAGATCCGTCTGGTGCCCAACGACGATCAGGGCCGCATGAACCCCGCCGACGTGGAAGCCGCGATACGGCCCTCAGGTAACGTGCACGTGGCCCCCACGTCCCTTGTATGTCTGGAAAACACTCAGAACCGTTGTAGTGGTGGCGTTCTGACCCCGGAAGACACCGCCAAGATCGGCCGGGTGGCACATGCCGCCGGAGCCAGTGTCCACTTGGACGGCGCCAGATTGTTCAACGCCGCCGTGGCCCTGGAAGTTCCCGCCAAGGAGTTGGTCAAGGACGTGGACGACGTGAGCTTCTGTCTTTCCAAAGCCCTGAGTTGCCCGGTGGGATCAGTGCTCTGCGGCACCAGTGAGTTCATTGAAAACGCCAACCGATGGCGGAAGATGGTGGGCGGCGGCATGCGGCAGGCCGGAGTTTTGGCCGCTGCGGGCTTGGTCGCCCTGGACACCATGATTGACCGTTTGGCCGACGACCACGCCAACGCCCGCCGTCTAGCCACCGGACTGGCCAACATCAACGGACTGACCGTGGACCCCGAAAGCATCCAGACCAACATCGTCATCTTCGAAGTGGACCCGGCATTGGGCCCATCCGCGAAGTTGATTTCTGCTTTGGATTCGGAAGACGTAAAGGTTTCCTCGCCGGGACCCACGTCCATCCGCATGGTNACCCACCGCCACATCTCCAATGAGGATGTGGAAGAAACCCTCAGCCGTACATCCAAGGCGGTGCAGTCGCTGCGCTGAGCGGACGCCAAGCACTCGACCTAAGATGAATATATTCTACAAGGAGATATTTCTATCCCAGCAGGAGACCATCTAGGCAAGTATGCCGAAGGTTGGACCAAGGGAGACGCCCAAATCATTTTGGGTTCCCTAGCAGACACCTACCAGTTGGACGACCCGAATACCGGGACGATTAACAAGCAGGGCTTCGCCGATTATCTGGCGGGCATGAGGCAGGTCGTCGAAGGGATACGTGGCAAGACCGATGACCCGTTGCTCAATCTCACCGAGGTCGTAACCCAGGAAGAGGGAGGCATCCTCACCGCCTGGTGTTCGTGGGCAGTCCCGGGTACGCCGATACAGGGCAGTGGCCTGATTAAGGTAGGCGACCAAGGAGTTATATCGGAGCGGCTTTTTTACTACACCAAGCTGCCCGAAGCACAGCCAGCCGTGGGGCTCTATCCGAGCCCCACGCATATCAGTTCCCCCGGCCAAATAACCGAATGCTAATGGCTTCCACATAGGCATGACATGCCCGACATTGAGCTAGACAACAAAACAACCGCCCTGCTCATCGCCGACTTCTATGCCGAGATGATGCGGTCGCTACCCCATGCGGTGGACCGGAAGGTTGTGGACAAGACCCGCGACTTGCAGCGGGCGGCGCGGGATGCCGGAATACTCGTCTGCTACTCGGCCACCGTGTTCCGGCCGGGCTACCTGGAAGTGAGCAATCGCAACAAGACGTTCAGCCAGCGAAAAAACTCGGGGCAAGAAGCGGTCAGCGACCCGGTGCAACTGATCCACCCATCGGTCCGGCCCGACCCGGGCGAGGTCGTAGTGGGCAAGCACCGGGTCAACGCCATGTTCGGAACCGACCTGGAAATGGTGCTGCGGTCCAACAACATCGAAACCCTGATAATCCTAGGCTACGCCACCAGCGGCGTGGTCCTATCCACCGTGCGCTACGCCGCCGANCTGGACTACCGGTTGCTGGTAGTTGAAGACTGCTGCTCAGACCAAGACCCAGAAGTCCACGACTTCCTCACCCAGAAAATCTTCCCCCGCCAGACGGACGTTGTCCGGTCTGATGATGTGATTGATGCGCTGAAAGTCCGGTGATGGGAGTTGGGTCCGTTACATGAACCGATGTTTGCAGCACACGTAGGGGCGGGTTTAAAACCCGCCCCTACACGCAGAATCAATGTTTCTGATCCCTGAGATTACTTACTGGAACTAACGCGTCCCCTTCGTCAATCTCCCGGTTCTTGCTGCTCCCCATCCCTCCACCACTCCTTCAACCTTTCAACAATCTCTTTCTCGGACCCTTCCTCGGTCGGTTGGTAATACCGGCGGTCCTTTAATGAGGGAGGTAAAAAGTCTTGCTCAACGAAGTGGCCCGGATGGTCGTGGGCGTATTGGTAGTCTTTGCCGTAGCCCATGTTGCGCATGAGGCCTGTTACGGCGTTGCGCAGATGCAGGGGGACTGGCTCACCGGCTCGTTGCCGCACGTCGGCCAGCGCTTGCTCAAGAGCCATGTAGGCCGAGTTGCTCTTGGGCGCAGTGGCGAGGTAGACAGTAGCCTCTGCCAAGGGAATACGCGCTTCGGGCATGCCCAGGAAGTGGACGGCTTGCTGAGCGGCCACGGCGATGGCCAAGGCTTCCGGTTGGGCTAGTCCGATATCCTCGGCGGCCAATATGACCAACCGGCGGGCGATGAACAACGGGTCTTCACCCGACTCAATCATCCGCGCCAACCAGTACAGCGCGCCGTCGGGAGATGAGCCACGCACCGACTTTATGAAGGCCGAGATGGTGTCGTAATGCCCCTCGCCGGCTTTGTCGTATAGGGGAGAGCGACGCTGCAGAGCATCGGANATTGTNGCCAGGTCTATCGTGGTAGCGCCCTCCACGACACCAGTGGCGAAGGCTGCGGTTTCCAGAGCGTTCAAGGCCACCCGGGCATCCCCGTTGGCGATGTCTATAAGGTGCTCCAGGGCCGGTTGCTCCAACTCCAAACCCAATTCGCCCAAACCTCGCTGATCGTCAGCCAGGGCGCTGCGGATGATTTTCTCCGCCTCTTCCGGAGTTAAGTTCTGAAGCGCGAAGACCCGGCATCGAGACAGCAAAGGCGCATTGACTTCGAAGGACGGGTTTTCTGTGGTGGCTCCAATAAACGTGACGGTGCCGTCTTCCACGTGGGGCAGAATCACGTCCTGTTGCGACTTGTTGAAACGATGAATCTCGTCGACGAACAGGATGGTCTTTTCCTGGTGCATCCCGGAGCGGTCCCGGGCCTCCGACACGATACGCCGCAGGTCGGCCACACCGGAGGTCACGGCGCTTACGGACTGAAAAGAGGCCTGGGTAACTCCAGCTATGAGCCGGGCCAGGGTGGTCTTACCGCTGCCCGGTGGTCCCCACAGGATGAAGGAGGGCAATCGATCGGCCTGTATAGCTCGCCGCAGCACCCTATCTATCCCAACCACATGCTCTTGGCCGACAAACTCGTCGAAAGTGCGAGGGCGCATCCGGTCAGCCAGCGGGGCGTTCTTCGCCATCTGCTGTTGGCGTTGGTGTTCGAATAGCGATTCCGACGAGGCCATTTTAAACCTAGCTTTCAGCTATCAGCGCTCAGCTGTCAGCCTTTTGGAGATATTCCTAGACGACCTGCATCCAACTTTGCAATCTTGCCTGATAGCTGACGGCTGATTGCTAGCGCAACTGAGGCATCACTTCTTCGGCGAAGAGTTTCATCGACTTTGCCACTTCTTCGTGGGGTAGCAAGCCGCCGGTGTTGAACCAGCACATGATTTCCTGAGGTTGATACATCTGCTGCAATGAACGGAGTTTCTCCACGCATTGGTCCGGGTCGCCGATGGCGGCGAAGTCGTCGTATACCCTGTCGTAGGTCAAGTCCATCACGCCCCGTAAAGACCGGGTACGGTTGGCGCGTATCAGGCCCAGGTAACTGTCGATGCTGGCCTGGTGCACGCGTTTGGCATTGCTTCCGTCTTTGGTCACGTACACGGGAACGTTGACGTTAACCTTGACTGTGGTTTGATCGTGGCCATGCTCCGCCAGTGTTTTTCGGTACAACGCCAGCCCGTCCAGGGCTCCCTGCACCGAAACAACCAACGGCGCTACCAGGATGTTGAGCCCCAAAGAGCCGACAATCTCGAAGGTGTCAGGACTATTGGAGGCTATGTACACCGGAGGGTGGGGCTTTTGCAGCGGCTTGGGTGTGATTCTGAGGTCCTGAACCTGGAAATACTTGCCATCGTAGGAATGCTCTTCGCAGGTCCAGGCTTTCAGGACGAAATCAAGGCCTTCCAGAAACCTCTCGCGTCCCTCTTCTATGTCGACACCGTAGCCACCGTACTGGCGGGGGTTGGAGCCTCTGCCGATGCCGAAGATAGCTCGCCCGCCGGATATGACATCCAGCGTGGCCGCTTCTTCAGCCAACCGGACGGGATTGTGCAGGGGCACCAGATTGACCGCCGTGCCCACCTTGATTCGCTTGGTGGTTTGGGCGATGGCCGAAGCCACCAGCAACGGGGCCGACATGATGGAAAATTCCGGATTGAAGTGAAGCTCGGCCAGCCAAACCGAGTCGAAACCCAGTTCGTCGGCCAGTTGTGACTGGGCTATGGTATCGGAATATCGCTGCGCCGGTGACTGATCCGGCCCGCACGGCAATTGGTAAAAGACGCCAAATTCCACGGATATGCTCCTTTGAGTAGACGCCGCCGGTTATCGGTTCAACTGATCGCTGACGGCTAAAAGTTGATTGCTATAAAGGTATGTTGCCGTGCTTCTTAGCCGGCAGAGTATCCTGCTTGTTCTGTAGCATCTCCAGGGCTCTGATCAAGCGGGGGCGAGTCTCCGCAGGGTCGATAACGTCGTCCACGAATCCCCGGTTGGCGGCGACGAAGGGGTTGGTGAACTTCTCCTGGTAGTCGGCCACCAACTCCTTCCTGGTTTGATCAGGATCGCCGGATCCGGAAATCTCTCCCCGGTAGATTATGTTCACTGCCCCCTCTGCACCCATCACGGCAATCTCCGCCGACGGCCAGACCAAATTCACGTCGGACCGCAGGTGCTTGCTGCTCATTACGATGTACGCTCCGCCATAGGCTTTGCGCATGATGACGCAGACCTTGGGGACAGTAGCTTCGGCATAAGCGTAAATCAGCTTGGCGCCGTGGCGAATGATGCCACCGTACTCCTGGTCGACCCCCGGCATAAATCCGGGAACGTCCACCAAAGTCACCAGAGGAATGTTGAAGCAGTCGCAGAACCGGACGAACCGGGCGGCTTTATTGGAAGCGTCGATGTCTAGGACTCCAGCTAGATGCTGAGGTTGATTGCCTACGATGCCCACCGTTCGGCTGTCCATACGTCCAAAACCCACCACGATATTGGGAGCGAAGCTTTGGTGGACTTCCATGAATTCTTCGTCGTCGACGACTCGGTAGATGATGTCCCGCACGTCGTAGGGCCGGTTGGCATCATCAGGAACCAGGCTGGCCAAATCAGGGTCGGCCTGTCCTGCCCCATCGCCGGTTACCACCAACGGACCGTCATCCAGGTTGTTGCCGGGGAGGAAGCCCAACAGCCGCCGGACCTCGGCGATGCACTCTTCCTCCGTCTCATAAACGAATTGAGCCACGCCGCTACGGGTGGCATGAGCGGCCGCCCCACCCAGCTCTTCGTGGGTAACTTCCTCACCGGTAACTGCCTTGATAACATCCGGCCCCGTGATGTACATCTGCCCGGTGCCGCTGACCATGAACACGAAATCGGTTATGGCCGGAGAGTAAACCGCGCCGCCCGCCGCCGGTCCCACGATTACCGATATCTGGGGTATCACTCCGGAGAACAGTGTATTACGCAGGAAGATGTCGCCGTAGGCAGCCAGACTGGTGACACCCTCTTGGATCCGGGCGCCACCGGAGTCATTCAGACCCACGAGGGGGCAGCCCGTCTTGGCCGCCAAGTCCATAACTTTGCAAATCTTCTGGCTCACCGCTTCGGACAGGGAGCCGCCAAACACCGTGAAGTCTTGGGCGAAGGCGAAGACCTGACGACCATCGACCCGGCCGTATCCAGTGACAACGGCGTCTCCCAAAAACTTGCGGTCTGCTAAGCCGAAATCAGTTGCCCGGTGGGTGACGAAAGTGTCCATCTCGACGAACGATCCTTCGTCCATCAGCAGCGCCATCCGCTCCCGAGCCGTCAGTTTGCCGCGACCATGCTGGGCGTCGATCCGATCTTGGCCGCCGCCCTTTTGGGCCTCCTGGCGCATCTGCTCNAAGGTGACCATTCTCGTTTGAATAGACCGGTTTTCTGAAGTCACTAACCCCTCGCTATTCCTGCCGCCGAGCAGGTTGGCCCCATCCTAGCAGACGGGTATAGGCGGTGCAAGGCGAGGGTCACTCGGTGATAGAATAGCCTGCAACCGGCTTCAGCCGCATCAACGAATCTAGGACTCCGGATGCCTCCTCTGAATGACCTAAATGTATCCAACGGCGAACCCCTGGTGTGGGGGCGGCGTACCTATGTCATGGGTATCATCAACCTGACTCCGGATTCCTTTTCCGGCGACGGTTTGGGTACTGACGCAAACGCCGCAGTGGAACAAGCGCTACGGTTCGAGGCAGAGGGGGCNGATTTTCTGGACGTGGGGGCCGAGTCCACCCGTCCCGGNCATGAATCCATCACCGCTGAAGAAGAGNTGGACCGGCTGATNCCCGCTTTGGAAGCCATCGTATCTAAGATCAACCTGCCGGTCAGCGTGGACACCAGCAAAGCGGTGGCCGCCCGCGCCGCTGTTCAAGCCGGCGCCGCAATCATCAACGACCAATGGGGGCTGCAAGCCGACCCTGAGATTGCAGCGGTGGCCGCCAGTACCGGCGCCGGTCTCATCCTGATGCACAACCAAAAGACCCGCGATTACGACGACGTTGTATCCGATGTCGCCTCAAGTCTTTCCGCCAGCGCCAAAACCGCCCTGGACGCCGGTGTGCCGAAAGGGAACATAGTTCTGGATCCCGGCATTGGGTTCGGCAAAACTCCGGACCACAATCTGGAAGTCCTGAACCGGCTCCGGGAATTCGGGTCCCTGGAATATCCCCTGCTTCTCGGTACGTCGCGGAAGTCGACCATCGGTCTGGTGTTGGACCTTCCGGTTGACCAGAGAGTTGAGGGCACCGCCGCCACGGTTGCCCTGGCCATCGCCGGAGGCGCGGACATCGTCCGGGTTCACGACGTTCAACACATGGTCAAAGTCTGCCGAATGAGCGACGCTATAGTTCGAGGTTGGAGGCCATCTAGTTGGCGATCTTAACCGCTTATCTGGGTCTGGGCACCAATCTGGGGGAACGCCAAAAGAACCTGGAAAACGCCGCGCGTTTGTTGTTCCGCACATCCTTAGAAGAGGCCGTGCGCCTCCGGCCATTGCGATCTTCCTCTGTATACGAGACCGCGCCCTGGGGACATACCGCACAGCCCGACTTCCTTAACTGTGTGCTGGAAGTGGAGACCGATCTGCCGCCGGACCAACTCTTAGAGCACACTCAAGGAGTCGAGCGGGAGATGGGCCGGGAATGGGGTATAAGATTCGGGCCGCGAATCATCGACGTAGACATACTGTTCCACGGCTCCCAGACCATTTTCGAGACAGACCTTCAGGTTCCCCACCTGCGGTTGCATCAGCGGGCTTTCGCGCTTGTGCCTCTGGCGGAACTGGCTCCTAATCTGACCCATCCAGTGCTTGGCGCCACCGTTGAGGAAATGGCTGGCAAGGCGGACGGAAAGGACGGNGTTAGGCTTTGGGGGCCGCCTCTTGGATTCCCTCCAGCGGACGGGTCCGAGCCCCAGGCGTGAACGATTGAAAACCGGTTGACAATCTCCCTCAGCTATCGCATATTGGTAGCGTCTATTTTTCCGACTAATCTCCCGAGTTTCCGCCGCTCTTCGCGGTCCGATTCTAAGGAGCATGCCACAGCGCATGATGATAAATCACCGAGGAGACAGGAATGCCGGATAAACAACTTACGTATAGTGAAGACGCGCGGACCAGCTTGATGCGGGGAGTCGACGAACTTTGCCGCGTCGTTGGTCTAACCTTAGGGCCCAGTGGCAGAAACGTTCTGTTCAGCCGCATGTTCGGCCTGCCGGTGGTTTGCAGCGACGGCGTTACCATCGCTAAAGAGATCGAACTTCCCGATGCTTACGAAAACATGGGCGCGCAGCTTGTCAAAGAGGCCGCCTCCAAGACCAACGACGTGGTCGGCGACGGCACAACCACATCGGTTGTTCTGACCCAAGCCATCGTGCGCCAAGGATTCCTCAACGTTGCCGCCGGCGCCAGTGGTATGGCTCTGAAAAGCGGTATCGAGAAGGCTGTCACAACCGTCATATCCGAATTGAAAACAATGGCGATTCCCGTGGAGAACCGGGACCAAGTGGCCCGGGTAGCAGCGCTTTCCGCTCACGAGGAAGCTATCGCCGAACTCCTGGCCGACGCCATGGACAAGGTTGGCCGGGAAGGCGTCATCACCATCGAAGAGTCCAAAGCCATGGATGACGAGTTGGAAATTGTAGAGGGAGTCCGGATAGACCGGGGATACCTCTCACCCCACTTCGTTACCGACACGGACCGCATGGAAGTGGCTCTGGACGAGCCCCTGTTCTTGATTACCGACCAAAAGCTCAGTTCCCCCAGCGATATCGTCTCCACCATGGAGTTGGTCATCGCGGAAGGCCGCCGGCCCTTGGTAATCATCGCTGAGGATGTTGACGGTGAAGCCCTGGCAACCCTGGTGGTCAACAAGATGCGGGGCACCCTCGCGTGCGTCGCCATCAAAGCCCCCGGCTTCGGTGAGCGCCGAAAGGCTCTGCTGGAAGACATGGCTATCTTGACCGGTAGTACTGTGATTAGCAGCGACGTGGGCCTGCGCTTAGACAGCGTGGAGTTGTCCCACCTGGGATCAGCCAGACGGTTGGTCGCTCAGAAAGACGATTCGACAATCATTGACGGTCGTGGTTCGGAGCAAGCGGTCAAGGATCGGGCCGAGCAACTCAAAGTCCAGATCGAAGAAACCACTTCAGACTACGATAGGGAAAAGCTTGAGGAGCGCCTCGCCTCACTGGTAGGCGGCGTGGCTGTGATTAAGATTGGCGGGGCCACCGAACCCGAGGTCAACGAGCGCAAGTCCCGAGCCGAAGACGCCCTAGCCGCGACCAAAGCAGCGGTTGAGGAAGGCATAGTACCCGGAGGCGGTGTCGCCATGATTCGGGCCGAAAGCGCCGTGCAAAAACTGGAGTCAACCCTGCAAGGCGAAGAAGCTTTGGGTGCCAGGTTGGTAAGGCAAGCACTGAGCGCTCCGCTGATACTGATATGCGAAAACGCCGGACACCGCGGTGAGGTTATTCTGAACGACGTTCGCAACGGTGAAGGCGACTGGGGTTTCGACGCTGAACAGGGCGAATTTGTCCACCTGATTGAAAGCGGCATCGTCGACCCGCTAAAGGTAACACGCTCCGCCTTGGAGAACGCGGGTAGCATCGCCGGTATGATGCTCACCACCCAAGCGGTAATCACCGAGATTCCCTTCGAAGTCCCATTGCCCCAAGACGTCCAAGACTTCATGCACGACTAGGTCCGGCAACGGGCAAACTTCCCTTGGAGACCCAGGGAAAAGAAACTAATGGCCCGGAAGGCCATCGCCAACCGGCGGTGACGTCCGGGCCACATTTATGGTAAGCGACATGCGTTCCAATGCTCTGGACCGAAATTCGATCGCGGAACTGATTCTCGGTTCGCCACCCTTGATCGAGTCCTACCTATCTCTAGACGAACAACTGCAGCCCAACGGGTTCGACCTGAGCTTGCAAGACGTCTCCCAGCTGACCTCCGGGGGCAACATGGGCTCCGAGCCGGACCAGCGGAAATTGTCTGACGCCGAGACCTTGGAGTTCGACCAAGACGGCTGGCTGCGTTTATCTCCAGGACCCTACCTCATCAGCTTCAACGAAGTCGTGAATCTTCCGCTGAACCTGATGGCCTTGGGCCGGCCCAGGTCCAGCCTATTGCGCAGCGGAGTGAGCATCCACACGGCCGTTTGGGATGCCGGGTATCGAGGACGTTCCCAGGCTTTGCTGGTTATTCACAACAATCATGGCTACGACTTGCGGAAGGATGCCCGGCTGATGCAGTTAGTATTCTTCCACCTGACCCAACCGGTGGACCAGGGTTACCAGGGCCGGTTCCTCGGCGAAAACTTGTAGGCAAGTTGCCCCGCCTGCTTTCCAGCCCGGCGGATAGACAGAGGTAGAATGTTGAGATGGGTAGACCGAACAAACACGGAATCACTGCCGCCCACTTTCTGGGTGTCCTCGTTCTCGGAGTCGCGGTGTTGACCGTCAGTGCCTACGGAGAAGCGGCCAACCTAGTCCACGCCAAGGAACAACCGTCGTCCCATTCACACCTCCAACCATCGAACCAAACCACCAAGTCTTTTATCGTTGATTCCGATGGCGACGAGGACGATGTAAGGCTGGGCGACGGCCAATGCGGCACGAAACTGGTTGAGGACCGCACCGAAGTGTGCACTCTGAGGGCCGCCATACAAGAAGCGCACGTCTCGACTGGAGTGGTGAAAATCACCTCCGAATCCCGGACTATTCAATTGGTCAAACCTCTACCCACCATCCAGAACCCACTGGAATTTAATCTCAACGGGACGACCATCGACGGTAGCCGATCCAACACACCGGCTTCGGGTCTTCACATCAATTCGTAAGCGACCACCGTGCGAGGTGTGGTGATTCACATTTTCACCGGCGACAGAATCCTGTACGAGGGACCTAGTGAGTCACCTCTGACTCTGGTGGACGTAGAATCCAGCGGCAATTGCGGTTGGGGTTTGAGAATCCTCAACAACCCCCTTGTCGTACACGGCATCCTTCGCACGTCAAACAACGGCACCGGCGAAGGCTGCGAAGCCGGTGGACTTTTGGTACAAGGCGCCATCACGGATGCGTCTGACGGTTTCGTAGAAACCCGCGGCAACAATGGTCCGGGACTGGTAGCTCACGACGATATATCCATCTCTCTTCTCGGATTTGAATCCAGCGACAACAAGGGGCCCGGCATCCAGACCTTGTTTGGATCCATAACCGTCAGCCGGCCCAACGGTGGTAGCTCGAGCCTGACCGTCGGGGGCAACGAAGGACCCGGGATCTTCACCAGCACCGACACGCTTTTCGATCCAGGGGATATCGAAAACGATAGCGAAGAAATTCCACTCCAATCCA
>PANP01000099.1 GCA_002708395.1 Dehalococcoidia bacterium | reverse complement strand
CTTTAACATATCCCAGCGGGTGGCCATAGCCACTGAAGCCCGACCAGGGGAGACATACGTCATCGCCTGCCTCGCTGCCAACGGCCCTCTCGCGGCTCCAGGAGGTGGTATCTTTATGCGTTATGCCAACCTAGCCTTCGAGGATTATTCAGTTTAATTATCGCTAGATGGATTGGTCTTCACTAGGAGTCGTCACCAGAGGCCCCAGACAAACTCAAAATGCTGTGGTTTAGTTAGGTGTTCGGTTTCAGTCCTTCTGGCCTAGTTTAGTTCCAATTTGTACCCAATTTATTTTTGTCCGGTAAACACGGTTTTAGCCGTTAGCCTCAAAATAGTGCCTGTGGTGGACTGCTATTCACGCCTATGAACAAAAAGTGCCGCTTAATCGATAGGTTCTCGCTTCGAACCCGAGGCGGTTCACTAGGAATTAGGCACGAAAAAGCCCGGATCGCTGAAATCCGGGCTTTTCTTTGCGCTGTTTGGTATCCAACTATTTTCCTAGCAATTTAGCCTCAACTTTTCTTTAGCGTTCTCTGTTTGCCCCCAAGCAGACTGTACAGAAGCGACATAGCACCTCGCCTTTTACGTTGTGTCGGTCTGACTATTCCATAGGGAGCCAAGAACATTGCCTGGGGACATGGGCAACTTCTCCATTCGAACCCCGATCGCAGCGTATACGGCGTTGGCGATAGCCGCCATAGGAGGGACAATCGGAACCTCACCGACACCGCGGACCCCGTAGGGATGCCCTGGGTTTGCTACTTCCACGAGTACCGTATCAATCATCGGCAAATCAAGGCTAGTGGGCATGCGATAATCCAGGAAGGTCGGGTTCTCCATTGATCCATTCCCGTCGAGTACGTATTCTTCATTCAGCGCCCATCCGATGCCTTGAGCGCAACCACCTTGAATCTGGCCTTCAACATAGCTGGGATGCACTGCTTTCCCAACGTCTTGTACGGCTGTATACCGCAAAATGTCGACCTTACCAGTTTCCGGGTCCACTTCAACGTCCACGATATGGGTAGCAAATGACCCTCCTACACCTGTAGGCGAAACGTTTCCACGGCCTGTTATGGGGCCTCCGGTGGAGTTTAGGCGAGCTGCTATTTCTTTGAAGGTAAATTTCAGCTCTGGATCGGAGATGTGAGACAGGGTGCCATCATAGTATTCGACTAAGCTTGAATCTACGTCCCAAATGCGGGCGGCCCTCTCCACGAGTTGCTGCTTGATATCCACCGCGGCTTCATAACAAGCCCAACCTGTTTTGAAGGCTACACTGCTGCCTCCGGTTAACGAGGTATAGCCTACCGAATCCGTGTCACCTACCACCGGCCTCACATCTTCGGCTGCAATACCCAGAACCTCTGCAAGCTGCATGGAAACCGCGGCCCTCGACCCGCCGATATCAGGCGAACCCTCAATCAAACTCACAGTACCGTCGGAATTGACGCTCGCAGTAGCGCTTGCGGGTCCGGTAGCATTGAACCAATAGCCAGAGGCAACACCACGGCCACGATTGGGTCCTTCCAGTGGGGCGTTCCAATGAGGGTGATCCATAGCTGCTTGTACGGTCTCCATATTGCCAATGCTGCCAAACAATGGTCCTGTGACTCGGCGGGAACCCTCCTTGGAGGCATTTAACACCCGAAACTCCAATGGATCCATCCCAATCTGCTCACAGATTTCATCCACGACTGTTTCCATGGCGAATGCGGCGGCAGGCGCTCCTGGTGCCCGATAGGCGGCCGTCTTCGGTTTGTTTAGCACGACATCAAAGCCCTCTATCCGGCCATTGGATATGTCATAGGGCCCAGACATACATTGGCAACCAGGATTAATTGGTGACCCCGGATATGCCCCAGCCTCGAAGGCCAATGAAGCATCGAGCGCAGTTATGCGCCCATCTTTCATGACCCCCAACTTACACCTCATCCAACTACCGGAAGTGGGGCCAGAGCCCTGGAACACTTCAGAACGATTCATGCTTAACTTCACCGCCTGCCCCGCCACCCGGGACAATAACGCCGCAACTGGTTCCAGGTAGACTAATGTTTTGCCTCCAAATCCACCACCGATCTCCATCGGTACTACTCTAATCTTGGAGACATCGATACCCAGCGTGATAGCCACCTGATCTCTGACATTGAAGTGTCCTTGGCTGCTGCACCAGATGGTAAGGCTACCGTCTGGCCCCCAGTCGGCGGTGGCCGAATGCGGTTCGATATAGCCTTGATGTACCGAGCTAGTCCGGAATTCGCGTTCAATTACGACGTCTGCGTCTTTGAAACCCTGTTCGGTGTCCCCTGCTTCGAACACAAAGTGGTTTGCGACGTTGGTGCTCCGGGTTCCGTCGCCTTCATCGCGCAACCCGCCGGGTCTCACATTGGGATTAGCCACGTTGGCAAGCCGTTCATGTAGAACCGGAGCATCTTCTTTCATGGCTTCCAGAAGATCGGTCACGTGAGGAAGGACTTCGTAGTCCACTTCGATGAGCTCCAACGCCTGTTCTGCGATGTGGACATTGGTGGCGGCGACCGCGGCGACGGCGTGGCCTTTATAGAGCACCTTGTCCTCAGCCAGACAATTGTTACTAAGGAATTTGGGGTTTACCATGGCATTTTCGCCTATGTCGGTCAGTATTCCAGTGGGCTGCGGCAAAGCTGCAGAGGTGACAATCGCCCTCACTCCTGGCATCACGTCAGCCTTGCTGGTATCGATACTTCTAATCCGCGCGTGGGCATGGGGGCTCCTCAGCACCTTTCCGTAGAGCATTCCAGGAAGATGTAGATCTGCGCTGTAACGGGCGCGGCCAGTGACTTTATCGGCGCCGTCATGACGAATGGGCCGGGTCCCAACCACGTTGAATTCCTGATTGGAAAGAACTATGTTCGGTTCTGATTTAGCTACCATCTGTGAAACACCTCAACAATCTCAGAGGATCGTTATTAGCTTAAGTTGGTCTGATAATAAAGGGGTGACGGGATTCTATCATGCGCTCTAAACTGCCATCGGAGATAAGAATTTGCCGATAGTTCTATATCTATACGCTAGGAATGCGGCCTTGGCCCGGGATGCATCCAGGCCCCCTGTGATTAAGCGCATCGGTCGCGGAGTACGTTTTGCTTTCAATCGATTGGGCGCACAGCTTAAGCAGTATTAGCGTACCCCCTCCCACACAAGCCGCTCGTCGCGCCACGGGTCATTCACCACGTGGCATTCGAAGTCGAAGAGTATGGTCGAGCGCTTGCTCAGCGAGTATGGGGGCCAAGCCGGAGTCGCAGCGTGATTCGGGTCCCCCTCACGGGCGAACTGGACCCAGGCGGGGTTTACTTGCCCGGCGGCTCCCTGGCCGGCGACCCGATCGAGGGTAGGAAGGTTAACGTTGCCAAACACCAAGGGCGTGGGCCCGACATCGAGGGAGCAGAAATACATATACGGGGGCTTTCCGCCGCCGGCCAGCTTGGCTTCGGCCACCCGTATCGCCGGAATGCGCCACTCAAGATCCGTCGAAATGGTGACCAGAAGGGCTGACGCAGACGCTCCCGGCCGGGTGCTCCGGTAGAGNTNGACGATNCCATCAACGCGGTCNCCGAGAACCGTCCGAAGCGTNCGGCGAAGCCCCTCGTCGTCGAGCCAGCCAAAGTTTGAATCTAAACGGGTGGCGTTGAAATGGTCGTGCCTGTTAGTTCCNANCATGACGGANACATCCNCGCAGGAGCCGGCGGCNATGGCGGACATCGGGNAGTCGGGTAAAGCGATCCCATCTATAACTGGGGAGAAGACNGTCGTGATGGGGAATGTGAGGAGGGGGGCGTCNCCTCCGGTGATNTTGCGAAGCGCNGCGCTCGAAGCTTCCAGCAGTCTNNTAGTGGGGACAGCGGCGAGCTGTTCAANGTTCCCTCGCTGGACGCCGAGCTCNTCNAGGGCTGNGTCAGCCGCGCAGGTTGCGCTCTCCAGGCTTACCCGCGGCCACATAAGNTAGCCGCTAATCGGGATGGCGCGATGAAAGAGGCCNCGGGCTCCTGGCATNGCCAGAAGGGTCCATANCTTGGAGCCACCGCCNGACAAGCCNAAGATGGTGACGTTGCCGGGGTCGCCGCCGAATGCCTCTATGTTGTCACGGACCCACTCCAGGGAAGCAANGAGNTCTAGTACCCCNGTGTTGCCCGATGTGGTGTACTCCTCTCCGAACGCCTCCCCNAGATAGAGATGCCCGAAGATGCTGAGNCGATGATTGACGGTGACGACCACGACGNCGCCNCGGNGTGCGAGGGAGATTCCCTCNGAGTCNGGCCCTCCACCAGAGCCAAACTCCCATGCGCCTCCGTGGAACCAGACCATCACCGGCCGGCGACCANNGTCTTGGACCNCAGGCGTCCAGACGTTAAGCACGAGGCAGTCCTCATTCTGCACCTCTTGCTNGGGGAACCCCGCAGCCACTCTGGCGGCGGTTGNCTCTGCNCGCACTGGCTGAGGACAGGCCGGGCCGTAGTCGGTGGCATCACGTTCNCCGGGCCACGGCGTGGGAGGCTTCGGGNGCAAGAAGCGATTGCGCCCTCCCGTCGGNCCGCCATAGGGNATNCCCTTAAAGACTTGGATCGCCTNCGACGTGTAGCCGCGGACCTTGCCGGCGGTCGTCTCTACGACCGGATCGCTCATGGCACCCTCCTTGCGGCTTCCCTCTGAAACTCGGCGCAAGTATAGCCCAAGCAAAGTCCNCTGTTAAGGATAAGCAAAGCCTNGATACTTGGTGGGGCACCCTACCTGTCGGTGCTGAATGAGTCGGAATCGTGCTCCTCCGACTTCTTAGCAGACCTCAATAAACGCCTGATGGACGATTTACTCGCTTTGCTATAGGTACAGCGAGAATTCAACGACTTCTTCCCTTGGTATATAGGACTGATATGTTGCAATTAACCCGGTGTGTTTGTTCTACAACCTCTTCTTGACCTACAGCGCCACGGGTTCCAGGGCAAGTTGCTCCAATCCACGAGCGCTGATCTCTAGGAATGCCTCAAGGTGGCCATCGCTTGGAAGGCAACTCGCAACGCATTCGATAATGGGGTCGCCCGTATAGACACGATGATCCCACCAGACCAGGATAATTTGCGTAACCGTTACCCTGAGCTTGTCGAAGGACCTTTTCGGCACATATGTCCAAAGCTCGACAGGTGGTTCGACAGGCTCACCATGAGCGGTCTTGTGCGGGTAATTACTTTTTATCGTCCACCCTGCGGAAGGCTAGCATGAAGGGCAACAACCCCGGATAAAGTACAATTGGTCTGACCCGACCTAGTAGAGAGGTGGCATGCCGCTCAGAATCAGACGGCGCTCCAACGTTGCCGTGATCGAGATTCACGGGGTCATCGGGAATCACGTGAAGATACCGGATTTCTCGCGCCTGATCGATTCCGTCGCTGTTAACCCGCGCCTAAAGGCACTTCTGTTGGACATCGATTCGCCGGGCGGGTCGGCCACTGGGTCTGAGGTCCTCCACCGGGCTATCCAGAGGGTGGCCGAAGACAAGCCGGTTTACGCCTACGTGCGAGGTTTGGGGGCTTCGGGCGGCTACTACCTAGCCTGCGCCGCCGCCAAGGTCTACGCTCTCCCCACGGCGATGGTCGGGTCGATCGGCGTGATCTACCTCCGGCCCGTGATCGAACAACTGTTATCCAAGGTGGGCGTGGAGTTCTCGGTGTACAAGAGCGGAGAGTTCAAAGACATGACCGGGTTCTGGCGCAGCCCCACGGACCGGGAATCGGTAAAGTTCCAGGAATTGATCGACGAGATCTTCGACAACTTCGTAAAGGTAGTGGCGCATGGCCGTTCCCTCGAAGAGGTGGCAGTCCGGGAAATCGCCACGGGTGAGATGATGACCGCCCAACGGGGCATCGGGGCTGGGCTGGTGGACGTTATCGGAGATTTCAAAGACGCCCTTGAAGCTGCCGCTGAAGCCGGAGGTTGCAAACCCACCCCCCGGTTCATTCGTCCCGGACGGAGCCTGGGCCAGCGGATATTCTCCCGCACCGCCATGGGACAGCAAAGTGGAGGGCAAGCGCTGCTGGAGGGTCTGGGTAGGATGATGGCCGGGGGTATCTACTATCTGGAGCCGGGGCACATCGCCGGTGGCGATTTCAGCACCTAGGAAACCGGCTAACCCACCAGCCGCTTGGCTTCCTGCCAAAGTTCTTCTTTCTGCTCCAGCGGCAGGGCGTTGAAGTCCAGATTCCGGTCGGCGGCGAGGTTCTCCATGCTGAGGTAGCGCTTCCCGAAACGCTGGTTGGCCTGGCGCAAGACATCCTCTGCGTGGGCGCCGGACCAACGGGCCAGGTTGACCATGGTGAACAGCAGGTCGCCCAGTTCATGGATCTTCTCCTCCGGAGTAACCGCCGCCTTCAGCTCGGCGACCTCTTCCACGATCTTGTCCAAGACCCCAGAGACATCGTTCCACTCGAACCCCGCCTTGCCAACGCGGTCCTGCATCAACTGGGCGTAGGCTAGGGCCGGCATGTCGACGGGAATACCTTCAACGGGCGATTTGCTTTCCCCTTTTTCCTTGCGTTCCTGGGCTTTAATCTGCTCCCAGTTTCGCTCCACCTCCCGGGCGTCCTCGGCGTGGCCGTCGGCGAACACATGGGGGTGGCGACGGACCAGCTTGCTGTTGATCTTGCGTAGCACGTCCTCCAACTGGAAATCGCCTGCTTCTTTGGATATGTCAGCGTGGAACGCAACCTGTACCAGCAAGTCCCCAAGTTCTTCTGATAGGACTGTGGGGTCGCCCTGGTCGATGGCTTCGATGACCTCGTAGGACTCTTCCAGTAGGTTGCGTTTCAGGGACTCGTGTGTCTGCTCCCGGTCCCAGGGGCAGCCGCCGGGCGCGCGCAGCCGGGCGACGATGTCCATCAATGTCTGAAACGTGCCCAGTTCTTGATCTGAAAAGAGGTCGCTGCAAGCAGGCTGGTTGGGGGATGGTTTCTTTGGCTGTGGCATGGACGAATTATAGATTGACCGCCGGTTGCTTCACAAGCTGGCCGGTGCTAAGTTACGTTGAACCGCCAGGCGTACATTCCAATGGAATTACGGGGAATCGCAAGCCTGATCCAGTTCGCAAAACGGAGATTACATGGGCCGTGTAGGCTGGGTCACCTGGGCACTCTTCATCGTTGCAGTGCCGCTATTCTTGGTCACCGCCAGCGTTACCTGGGCGTTCAATAGCCCCGGTTTGTACAACGACGGGTTTGGGAAGTATTCTATCTCCCGCATCTCCGGCATCACAGACACCGACCTGAGTCAGGTGGGCGCGGACATCCGAAGTTACATCAACTCCGGGGACGAACCGCTCAGTGTGCAGACCCGGATCCTAGGCGAGAAACGAGACCTATTCAACGACCGGGAAGTAGCCCACATGAAAGACGTGAAGCAGCTTGTGCGCGGCGTCTATGTTCTGGCCTTGGTCTCCGCCGTCTACCTTGCTGCCATGACCGTCGTCGGCTTCGCATTACAACGGGGGCGGTTCGTGCCAGACCTGGCCAAACGCATGGCGTTGGGCGGAGGGCTGACTCTGGCGCTGCTGGTGGTCTTCGGAATCGTGGCCTTGGTGGGATTCGACGGCGTGTTCTTGAAGTTCCACCAACTCAGTTTCGCCAATGACTTTTGGCGACTTGACCCGCGGACCGATTACCTGGTCCGCATCTTCCCCCAGGACTTCTGGTTCGACGCCACGATGTGGGTGGCGGTACGGGCCATCGTCGGGGCGCTGGTGTTGACCGTGGCAGGGAGCTCCTTCCTGGTCTACCGTCGGTATACCGGATGGCAAGGGGAATTGTCCGGTATGGAAAGTGCGCGCGAGGCCTAATCTAGATTAACCTAGGATACAGGCCGTAAAAATCTGGCCTGCGCAATCTCGAGAATAACAAAGAAACAGGGGCAAGCGACACTTGCCCCTGTTTCATGCGAGTCTCGGTGGTCGCGGTCTATCAATGATATTAGGGGCCGCAGCCACATCCGCCGCCGCAGCAACCGCCGCCCCCCAATGGAGGCAGTGGCCCCATGGACGTGGGCATCTCGCTGCCGCCCTTGGTTACAGCCGCGAACACTGAGATTGCGCGTTTGGCAGGCTGCTCACAATTGGGACAGTCCGCGCCAACGGCACTCATTGATTGTAGTTTTTCAAACTTATGGTTGCAGGTGGGACAGATATACTCATACAGAGGCATGTTGTCACCTCACTTATTTGCGTCCGGCAACTATCAGGTTCGGAGCCGGCCGGGAATCACTGAACTGAATTTAACCGAAAGAAATATGAAGCGTCAAGGGCATCACCATCGTTAGGCAGGGTCAAGACCAGGACTCCAGTCCTGCAACAAGACGTCCGCGCCGGCGTCTCCAGACATTGGACTCTTGGCGGGCCTACCGGGACTTCCGATTCCTCTGGGTGGCCAACTTCTTCGCCAACACCGCTCAGTGGCTGCAACTACTTTCCGTGGGTTGGTTGGTGCGCGATCTAACCGATTCTTTCGCGTCTTCGGGACTCCTAGTGGTCGCCGTGGGCGGAATGACCACCTTGCCGACCCTAGTAGTGGGCCCTTGGGCCGGTGTGTTGGGCGACCGGGTGGACCGCAGAAAATTGGTCATGGCGGTACAGAGCTTCATGACCGTGGCGGCGATCGCCTTCGCCCTTGTGGTGCACTCCGGACACATAGAATGGTGGCACGCTTACATCTACGTTTTCGTGTCGGGAGTGTGCTGGTCGACCTCCATCACGATGCGCCAGACCCTGGTGGCCAACACCGTACCCAGGGAAGCCTTGGTAAATGCCTACGCCTCCAATACCTTGACCATCACCGGCACCCGAATGATCGGCCCGTTCATCGGTGGGGTCCTGATTACCACCATTGGCTTCACGTGGAATTTCGCCATCGAAGCCGGCTTGTACGCGGCGACCGTGCTGGCCTTCTTGCCCATGAAAACCCCCTACCTGCAGCACCGCCCGGCGGATTCCAGCGGCTCTCCTTTGGCCAATTTTTTGGAGGGCCTGCGGTACGTCAGAAAGCAAGAGCGGGTGATCTGGAACCTTCTGGTGGTCGGACTCATACCCAACGTATTGCTCCACCCTGTTTGGTTCGTGCTCCCGGTGTTCACCGTTGAAGTACTCCACCGAAGTGCCGACACGGGCGGAGTCCTGCTGGCGGTCACCGGATTCGGCGGGCTTCTGTCGGCAATAACCATCGCCTCTGTGGGATTCGGCGCCAACCGGGGACTGATCTGCCTGTGGGCCGTTCTGGTCTCATCCGCCTCCGTGGTCCTGTTCGCCTACTCCCCGTGGCTGGTCCCGGCCGCGGTCTTGATTGGTCTGATGTCTCTGGCCCAGGCGACTTTCCGGACATCGTCCAGCACTTTGATTCAATCATTGGTGCCCGACCATCTGCGGAGCCGCATCACTAGCCTGCATCTTTACAGCCAGGGGTTCGTCTTCATGTCCAGTCTGGCGGTGGGGTTGTTGGTTGACCTGACAACCGTGGTGGTCGCCCTGGCCGCGGTTGGCATTGTCGGTCTCGTCTTGGGTTCGATATCCTACCTGGTGCTTCCCAGGGTGCGGCAGGCCGGTTGATCAGCTTTGGAATGGTTAGGCGCGACATTGGCGGGATCTGGAGTAATCTAAAGTAGTGATTTCCAGTATCAAAACCAGCCCCAACTTCAAATGGTGGGTGTTCAGCACCATCGCCATCGGGACCTTTCTCTCGGTGATCGACCACGGAAGCGTTCAGGTAGCGTTGCCCAGCATCGAGCGTCATTTCGGCGCCGACCTTCCTACCGTCCAGTGGATCGTGGTGGGTTACGCTCTGGCCATCAGCGTCCTGATCCTGCCCATGGGCCGTCTCGGCGACATCATCGGCCGGAAGCACGTGTACGTAGGCGGGATGGTAATCTTCGTGGTGGCCGCCGGACTGGCAGGATTATCGCCCAATCTCGGGTCGTTGATCGCCGCCAAGATCTTTCAGGGCATGGGCTCGGCCATGGTGCAGAGCTCAGGCATCGCCATGGTGGTCTCCTCCTTTCCTGGAACTGAGAGGGGCAAGGCGTTGGGCACCCACCTCAGCGTGGTTGGCGCGGGGGCAGTCGCGGGGCCGGCCATCGGCGGTTTGCTCGTCAGCGTTTTCGGGTGGCAGGCAGTGTTTTTCGCCAACGTACCCATCGGGATCTTCACCATCATCATCTCCGGAATGGTCCTCCCCTTGGACAAGCCCGAGCCAACGGTGGAGGGCGAAGCGCGGCAGCGGTTTGACTGGGGCGGCGCGGTGTTCTCCGGTCTGGCCCTCTTGGCTTTCTTATTGGTTGTCGGCAACGGAAACAGGGTGGGTTGGACATCCGGTGTGATCGTTTCGGGAGCAGCGGCCGCGGTGATCGCAGGAGTTGCCTTCATCTGGTGGGAGTTGCGCTCATCGTCGCCGATGCTGGATATCCGGCTTTTCAAGCGGAGACTGGTGAGCCTCGGCGTGGCCGCAAGCTGGTTCTCATTCCTAGGAAGCTCGGCTTCCAGGTTCATGATGCCCTTTTACCTACAGCGGGTGCTGGAGATGGAGCCCTGGAAAGTGGGCTTGTTGTTGATACCTCCGGCCCTGTGCATGGTGCTCCTGGGCCCAATCACCGGCCGGTTGTCGGACCGCTTCGGATGGCAGGGCCTAACCGTGGGTGGGCTCTCCCTATCCGCCGCCGCCTGGTTCGTCATGGCCACCACTCTCACAGAGTCATCCCCGGTCTTATTAATCGTCATCTTGTTGATGTGCCAGAGCACTGGGACCGCGCTGTTTAATTCGCCCAACAACAGCTCCATTTTGAGCGCGGTGGACCGGGCGCAGTACGGAGTGGTCTCGGCCTTGACCCAACTGGTGCGGAATTCGGCAAACGTGACCAGCATCGCCATCGCCACCACCGTGGTCGTCGCCACCATGGGATCCAGGGGCGTAGAACCAAGCCTGGACGCCGTTTCTCCGGCAGTCGCAGACGCCTTCGTGGCCGGACTCAGGTGGGCATTCTGGATGATGGGCGGTCTGCTTCTGGTGGGAATATCTCTGGCGGTGATGCGAGGAGGACGCCCGAAACCTGCCCAAGAAATTCAACCTGAATCTGTAACGGCCGGTCCTGCATCTGAATGATTCGAGGGACGTGTGGAGCGTCACCAACCAGCTTGACACCCCTAACTATGAGTGTCAGACTCAATTTTCATTCGTGATAGCTGGCTCGGCACCTATTGCCACTCGCTGGTCTATCCCGTATTACAGATGTGACGGAGGAATTCATATGGCAGGCGTCAATATCGAGATTCGAGAGAACGGTCCCCTGCGCGTTACCGGCCCAATTACCATCACCGATAAAGATGGCAAGGAATACAGCATTCCAGAGGGCCAGTGGGCAAGCCTATGCCGCTGCGGCGAATCTGGGAACAAGCCGTTCTGTGATTCCGCTCACCGTGACGCCGGTTTCGAGGCTGAGTCCTCAGCCCATTAAGCATCTACAACCACGTTAGCTGGCGTAGCGATCTTTGGATCGGGCCTGTCTATCGGCGATCACATTCAGTAACGGAGGAACTCCAATGGCAGACGTGAACATCGAAATTCGGGAAAACGGCCCCCTGCGTTTTACCGGTCCCATCACCATCACTGACAAGGACGGCAAAAATTACACGGTGCCGGACGGTGAGGCAGTGGCTATCTGCCGCTGTGGTCATTCAACAAACAAACCTTTCTGCACCGGGACCCACAGGGAATCCGGGTTCGAGGCTGAGTCCTCAGCCCATTAGATTCCTAGGCCAACAAACGGCAACGAAA
>PANP01000098.1 GCA_002708395.1 Dehalococcoidia bacterium | reverse complement strand
CATTTATACTGTAATAACGGCTGATTCGTATCCAACTTGGGGGTTGAGCCCTTATGAATAGCTTGGATGAAATCGCTCGACTGGTTAGACAATGCTCGGATTGTGAACTTGGCCGAACCCGGAAAAATGCCGTTCCCGGTGAGGGTTCTCCCACCGCCGAACTGATGATAATCGGCGAAGGGCCGGGTTCTCAAGAAGACCTTACTGGCCGTCCATTTGTGGGCCGGGCCGGACAGTTTCTGGATGAGTTATTGGGTTACATCGGACTGAAGCGTGGAGATGTATTCATCGCCAACATGGTTAAGTGTCGGCCTCCGGGAAACCGGGACCCACTGCCCGCCGAAGTCTTGGCATGCGACAAGTATCTGGAGCGGCAGATAGAGTTGCTCAACCCGGCGTTGATAGTTACTTTGGGGAGAGTTTCTCTGGCCCGGTTCTTCCCTGGAGAAAGTATGACCCAGGCCCGGGGTAAGGTCCGGAACAAGGACGGCCGGCACATATATCCGGTGATGCATCCAGCCGCCGCTTTGTATCGTCAGGAAGTTAGACCGGGAATCATTGAAGACTTCAAAGCCATCCCTGGGGTTTTGACTGGTATCCGGAATGCCGAGGCGGCTCCAACGTCAGTGGCGGTAGCACCGTCACCAGCGGACGAACCGTCAGGTGAACAGCAGCTAGGTCTGGACGGAATCAGCAACACCGTTCCCGGACCAATCACCGAATCAGCGGTTCCGGGTTTGACGTCCGAACCGCCGGAAGAAAAACAACTTAGTCTATTTGAATAAACATCTTGAGTAATGTAACTACACCTTTGCGAATCATTCCCCTGGGTGGACTGGGGGAGATCGGTAAGAACATGATGGCCGTGGAGTACGGCGACGACATCGTCGTCGTTGACTGCGGGGTCCAATTTCCGGAAGGGGATATGCCGGGTGTTGATCTAATCGTCCCCGATGTTTCTTACTTGGTGGAACGGGCCGACAAGGTCAGGGCAATCTTAATCACCCACGGGCATGAGGACCACATCGGCGCCCTTCCATTCGTTTTGCCCCAGGTGAATGCCCCGGTGTATGCGCCGAGATTGGCTCATGGCCTTATATCAGTGAAGTTGAACGAGCGCCGTCCCACTAGGGGCGCGGTTTTGGAAGCTATCGAACCTGGCATCGGTTACCAATTCGGCGACAACTTGCGAGCCACTTGGTTCCGGGTATGCCATAGCATTCCCGATGCCATGGGTATCGCCATCGAGACCCCCCGGGGTTTGGTGGTTCACACCGGAGACTTCAAGATTGATCACACCCCGGTTGACGGCCGAACCATGGATCTTGCGACACTGGCTCGGTATGGATCAGGGGGCGTTCTGCTGCTGTGCTCCGATTCCACCTATGCCGAAATGCCCGGTTACACCACATCGGAGCGGGTAGTTGGCGAGGCCTTGGATCGCGCCATCGCTGACGCTCCAGGGCGGGTTATGATAGCCACTTTCGCTTCCCTTATCGCTAGGATGCAGCAGGTTGTGGACGCAGCGGAGCATTCCGGCCGCAAGGTTGGTTTAGTGGGCCGTAGCATGGAAGCCAATGTAGCCGTGTCGATGGAGATGGGGTATCTGAAGATGCCGCCGGGAATGCTCCAACCTCTAAGCGAACTCCGTCAATTGCCTCCCAATGAAGTGGTGCTTTTAACCACCGGGAGCCAGGGCGAGCCAACCTCTGCGCTGGTGCGGATCGCCAACAAAGACCACCGGGACATCAGCGTTATAGAGGGCGACACGGTGATAATCTCCGCAACCCCGATCCCGGGCAACGAATTGGGGGTCGGCCGGACTATAGACAACCTGATGCGACAGGGAGCCACCGTGCTCTACGATCGCATCTCCACGGTCCACGTACACGGACATGCTAGCCAGGAAGAACTCAAGTTGGTGCTTAACCTGGTCCGGCCCCGGTACTTCGTTCCGGTGCACGGGGAGTACCGGCACCTGATGGCCCATGCCCAACTGGCTTGGGACGTGGGGGTGGCGGAGTCCGGGATATTCGTGTTGGAAGACGGGGATGTACTGGAGCTATCCGATGATGGGGCGCGGGTGGAGGAGAAGGTTTCCGCACGGCGAATCTTCATCGACGGATTGAACCGGCGCGATCATCGCAGCCAGGTATTCCGCCAACGCCGATCGCTGTCCAAGGACGGCGTTGTCGTCGTGGTGGTCTCCACCGACAAAGAGTCCGGCCGGCTGGTGGGAGACCCCAAGGCCGTGGCCAGCGGGTTCATGGAAGATTCGGAGACGGAAGAACTGTTCCAGGATCTGTCCCTTGCGTTGGGCCGGACCCTGGAGGGAGAGTCCGGTTTGGCTGAACAACCGGACCGCCTGAAGTCAAAACTGCGCGAAACTGCCCGCGCGTTCCTATCTAACGAAACCAACAGACGTCCTATCATTATTCCGGTGGTGTTGGAAGTCTGACCGTTTTCCTGACCACCTATTTTCGTTAGTGGTCAGGAATGGGAGGACTCGATGGCACGATCCGCTGCCAAAGGCAGACGAACGCCCCCGCCATCTGTTGGAGACATCATACGGACTAGGCCCACTGCCGCCATCTACGTCTTGGTTGTGCTGGTAGGTGGCCTAGCTGCCGGATTGGTTTTCTGGTTCAATGAAGATCTCCGCAACGGAACTCTACGAACCCTTGGCTACGGCTTGGTCCCGGCCGGTCTGTGGTTCGGGGCTGCCCTCATCACTCTGAGATACCGTCACCGGTCGCTAGCCAGATTTTGGCGGCGATGGGTTTCCGCAGCTGCTCTGGTGGTCATTTCTATCGGAGCTCTTTCCCTGTTCGATCCCGGCGATGGAGTTTTGTCCGGGTTCGGTCTCAGCGGAAGTTGGGGCGACGCCGTGGGCGGAGTTCCCATCGGCCTGGCCTTGATGAAATTGGGCGCTATCGCCATATTCGTCCCTCTGTTGCTCTATCCCTGGCGGATAGGCGGGATGTATCTGACGGGGCTTAAGAAGTCCGGCATGGGTCTGCAATACGGGATATCTTACCTGTACATGGGCTTCTCTTGTGTCTCCGGTTTCTTGGGCCGTTGGCTGGGTGCGGCGGTATACGCGGTCCGGTCGACTGGATTGCTGAGCCGGTTCAGTGCCCTTCTACAGAGTTCAAAGTCCGCACCGCCCGAAACCCGCGCTGAAGTTATCAGCTTTGACGAATCACCGGACGATTTTGACGAACTCCTCGATGACTCCGAATCATTCCCGGACGAACACCCCGGCGCCCTTCCTAAATGGGCGTCTGATGAGCGGCCTAAGTCCGACCGTTCCCGGGTTGAAGTGTCTGGCGTAAAAAAGGCGGGGTCCAAGTGGTCCATACCATCGATGGATTGTCTTACCCCTGCCACGCCGCGGGAACAGTCAGAGGGGCCATTGCAGGAGATGGCCCGTCAGGTAGAGGTCGCTCTTGCCGAGCACGGCGTGATGGTGGAGGTCAAAGACATAAAAGCCGGACCTAGGATAGTACGGTTCGGGTTGGTCCCCGGCTGGACGAATAGAAGAGGCGATGGGGGCAAAGAAGACGGGAGCCAAGGCAAGATGGAAAGCCGGGTGAAGGTGCAGAGCATCTTGACCCGCGAGAAGGACCTAGCGTTGGCTTTAAAGACGCCCTATCTACGCATCGAAGCTCCGGTGCCCGGTGAGGCTTTGGTGGGTCTGGAAGTGCCCGCCCCGACCCCCAACAAGGTCCACTTGCGAGAGGTTATGGAGTCGCCTGATTTCCGAAAGATATCGGGGAAGGGAGGACTCCCCGTTGCTTTGGGACAGGACACCGGCGGTACCTCAGTGGTTACCGATCTGGCCGGTTTGCCCCATCTATTGATAGCCGGGGCCACTGGCAGCGGCAAAAGTGTTTGTCTCAATTCGGTGGTCGCCTCCCTGATTCTGACCAAGCCGCCGGACCAGTTGCGCATGGTCATGGTTGACCCCAAGCGGGTGGAGTTGACCCCATTCAACGGCATCCCCCATCTGGCCATACCGGTCATCGTGGATGTCGACGAGGTAAACTCCGCTCTCCGGGGCATGATGCGGGAGATGTTCCGCCGCTACAAGCTGATGGAAGAGATCGGGGTTCGCAACATCGCTGGATACAATGAAAAATCCAAGGAACGCATGCCATTCTTGGTTCTGATTGTCGACGAATTGGCCGACCTGATGATTACCGGCGGGTTCGAGGTGGAACAGAATCTGGTGCGCTTGGCCCAGCTGGGACGGGCCACCGGGATACACCTGGTGTTGGCGACCCAAAGACCGTCGGTGAACGTTGTCACCGGTCTACTCAAGGCCAACATTCCGGGCCGGATCGCCTTCGCCGTGGCATCTCAAGTGGATTCCAGAGTCATCTTGGACGTCGTCGGCGCAGAACGCTTGTTGGGCAAGGGCGACATGCTGATTCTCAATTCAGATTCTCCCAAACCCCGCCGCGTTCAGGGGGCCCTGGTTTACGACAATGAGATTGAGGAAATGGTGAAGTTCTGGTCCAACCAGAAGGGCGGCCCGTTGCCGGATATCATGTTGGACGATGAAATAGATGAAGACGATGAGAACGAAGAAGCCAACGAAAGAATGCTGGCCCAGGCCAGGGAGTTGGCTCTCCGCAATCCTCGTATGTCCACATCGTTCTTGGAGCGGCGATTCAAAGTCGGTCAGCAAAAGGCCGAACAGATAATGGAGCACTTGGAGGAAGAAGGTCTGGTCATACCAAGGTAGGCCGCCCGGTAGGCCGCCCGGTAGATTGCTCAGGTACCCGCCAAGCCTTCAGCAACAAGGTTCTTGATTCGTGGAACGCCTCGGCCCAGACGGTTCGCCGCCGGGCCTTTCCATTTCCATCTGGCCAGCTACTTTGCTATGATAGTTCAGCCATGATGACTGGGCCACTCACGAANCTTAGCCCCAGCAGCGCGTAAAACGACATCTGTGTTAATCGACCTCCACACCCACAGCTACCCTAAGTCCGACGATAGTTTTGCCGNTGTCGACGACCTCATAGATAAAGCCAAAGCGGCACACCTGGATGGCATCTGCCTCACCGACCATGATTTCTTCTGGTCGAGTGATGAAGTCCGCGACCTGGCACGAAGGCACGACTTCCTGGTGCTGCCCGGATGCGAGATTAACACGGACACCGGACATGTATTAGTGTTCGGATTGGACCGATATGTCTTCGGGATGCACAAACCGGACTTTCTGGTGAACGCAGTACGGCANCGGGAGGGCGTCATGATAGCAGCTCATCCCTACCGGCGCCGGTTTCTAGAAGATCCGGGACACTTGCCCGAGGCTCGGCAGGAGATGTTGGACAGGGCTATCGGCGACGAATTCTTCGGGTCGTGTGACGGCATCGAAGGAATCAATGGCCGGGGCAAAGATGTGCAGAACCTATTCTCCCAGGATCTAGCGGAGCGATTAGGAATCAAAATGACNGGCGGCAGCGATGCCCACCGGGTGGAACAGATCGGGACGGCGGCAACCGCTTTCGAACGGAAAATCACCGGTCTGGATGACTTGATTCAGGAGATTAAGGCGGGCAGATTTCGGGCTGAGACTCTTATCAATTCGCAAGAAGCGAGCCGTACGGCCTGAGCGCCCCACATTATTGGAGAGATTGTGATACCGGCAAAAACATTCAAAAACTCCCACGCTTGTCATCGGACGATCGTGGCGCGCTTGNGGAATTTCCATGGCTGAAGCTATGCGGGTTGAGGACCTTCACGTTAGGTTCAGAACGCCAGCTGGTGAAGTTAAGGCCTTGAACGGCGTCAATTTTGTGCTGGAAGAGGGCGAGATTTATTGTCTCGTCGGAGAGAGCGGCGCAGGCAAAAGCACATTGGCGTTGGCAATCATGGGGTTGCTTCCCGTTTCGGCCAGCGTACCGTCGGGTCGGGTCATCTTTAACGATCTGGATCTGCTAAAAATACGCCAAGAGCAACTGAGGACCATTCGGGGCAATCAAGTCTCNATGATTTTCCAGGACGCTCAATCGGCCCTGAACCCGGTACAGTTGGTGGGGCCCCAGTTGGAAGAAGTTATCCTGGCCCATACCGATGTCGGATCCAGGGTCGCCAACAGCATGGCTCAGGAAGTTCTGCGGGAGATGGGATTGCCCGACCCCAAGCGAATCATGGGGCAATATCCTTTCAGCCTAAGCGGAGGTATGGCCCAGAGGGTCATGCTGGCCATCGCGCTGGTGCTGCGGCCCCGGGTGCTCATCGCCGACGAGCCAACGTCGGGTCTGGATGTAACGTTGCAAGCGGAGATTCTGGAACGATTGAAAGCCCTTTCCNNTGAGCAGGGCTCCTCGATCTTGCTGATTACCCATGACATGGGAATCGTCGCGAGCACGGCCCAAAAAGTAGGCGTTATCTATGCCGGGACCGTGGTGGAGACATCGAAGGTCATCCCGCTATTCAGAGAGCCGCAGCATCCCTACACTTGGGCCTTGCTGAAGACCTTGCCCCGGTTGGATGACATCACCCGGAGACTGGAACCCCTAAGGGGCAATCCGCCGGACATGGTCGACCTGCCCGATGAATGTCCCTTCCTTCCCCGGTGCAACAAAGCACTTTCCCGTTGCCGGGTGGAGCACCGCCCGCCTTTGGTAGAGATAGCCTCTGAGCATATGGTGGCCTGCTACAACCCGGTCGTCGCGGAGACTGAGCCCGAATAAAGGGTCGTTTGGCGGGTTCATCAAGAAGGGAATNCCCGTATCCACAAGGTTGTTTGACGCCCGGAGACTTCCCCTATNCCGGTACTCCCACGGGCGGTAAATGGAACCCGCGTACCCGCTAAGAAAGAGGAATGGTGGGCGGGTTGTCTTCGTCGTCGGCGCTCTGCGATCCCACTGGGATCCGGTCTCCCAATCCGGGCCGCACGAGAAACTCATAGACGGCCGCGCCAATGGGCCCACCCACGAGAGGGCCGACGATGTAGGCCCAGAACCCACCGGACGGTCCTGGTATCGCGATGCTCCCCCAACCGGCAAAGTAAGCAACCAGCCGCGGTCCGAAATCCCGAGCCGGGTTCCATCCNGCTTGGGTTAAGGGCGAGAATAGGCTGATTAAAACAGCCACGGTGAAACCGATGAAGAAGGGGCTGAGATATTTGTTGGGAAGGCTGGCGTTTCTACGGTCAACCAGCGCNAATATCACCAGCANCATGATGGCAGTGCCGAAGGCTTCGACGATGGCGGCNCCAAAGGGGCTTATAAGACTCTGAGCATCGGGGCCGGTGCCGAANAGGCCGGGGTTGGGGAAGTATTCGCCGAACACCATGGCCGATCGTTGACTGCCGGCCGCCCCACGAACCAAGCCATTTTCGGCTTCGAATCTGGTGATGAAAGGTCCGTACAACCACAACACGGTCAAACCTGCCAGCACCGCGCCGGTGAGCTGGGACGTCCAGTAGGGCAGCAACCGGGTGTAGGGAAACTCGCGGTNGCGGAAGATGGCGAAGGTCAGGCTAACCGCCGGATTCAGGTGCGCACCGGAGACCGCNGCCGTGACGTAGATGGCGATGGTGATGCCAAACCCCCACACCACCGCCACCTGCCATAATCCAGATTGGGCCCCAGTGAGTACCGCAGCGGCTACTGCTCCGATCCCGAAGATAACCAGCAGATAAGTCCCAACAACCTCAGCGGCGCAAGCGCGAATCAATGGCAATAGAGTGGACCGTTTAAGCATAGACAATCTTATATCTTTAGGCGGCATACAGACCGGTTCAGTAGCTGCCGATAGTTCAAAATTTTGCTGGGATAAGGGGCGCTAACTCCGGCCCATGTTCGCTTGGTCCGCAGCCAGTAACTCCATCGCTAGGTGAGGCTCCAACCGCCCCCGTTTGATAGCTAGATCCGCTTCCAGCAGGCGCTGGTACCGCCACNTGATGTCGGCCCATGAGTGTCGCCGGGCCTGCTCCAGGGTCTTCCTCACCACGAATTGGGAGTTGGTCCCGAGTCTACTGCCCACTTCCCTTGGGGGTATGCCTTGGTCTATGCAATCTCTGGCTAAGGCCAAAAGGCGCAGTTGCCTTTCCACCATGGATATGATGAAGGGAGCTTCTTTCCCGTCCTCGCGAAGTTGGTACAGTAAGCTCAAGGCCAACGACTGCTTCCCGTCAATCATGGCGTCCACTGCGGCGAATATATTGCCCTCCCGGGCTTGGTTGACCAGTTGGTTAACGTGGGATTCCTCGATGCGCTCACCAGCGGCGTATAAGGAAAGCTTCTCCAACTCGTTGTCCAGCGACCACAGGTCACCGCCCACCATGTCGGTCATGGAACCGATAGCCGATGGGCTGATGCTGGAGCCTTTCTGCTCCACGGCGGCCTTTATCCAGCGGGCTAGATTCTCTCCCGTCGGGGTGGGCAGTGCATGAATCTCGGCAGCCTTGCCCAGCAGCCGGAGCATGGGATTGCTGTCCGGCAGCGTCGCATCAAGGAAGATGAGCAGGGTGGTGTCCGGCATGGCGGCGATGGCTTCGTCAAGCCCTTCCCAGCCGCGCAAGGNTCCGGCGCCNGCTTCGCCGCTGGTGGTTCGCCGTCTGCCTCGCCCGGCGCGCCGCTCGAATGTTGCCAGCAATCCGTCTACCACCACAACACGAAAGGAATCCATGAAGGGCAGGGCGTTGCAGATGCTGAGCAGTTCGTTGAGGTTGGTCTGGCTNCCCGTGAGGCGATGCTGGTTGGACTCCAGAACGTCCCCGGCTCCGGCGTCCGATTCCACCCGGGATAGTTCCCGNTGCACCAAGTAGGTATCGCCATGCAGGACGTGAGCAGGCAAGGTCCACAACTCAAGAATCGGAGTTAAAGAGGGGCAGAACCAGGGCACGAATGCCGTCTAAGATGGAGCTGGATCCGCCGCTCACGAATTATACCATTCGATCCGAGTGGTTCTACCGTTAAGGGTCATCACTCCATGCGATTGGTATGCGGCAGGGTTATATGGAATAATAGGCNGGGTTTTGGCTTTGATGAGACCAAGGGCCAAAGCCGATGGGAGGACCGAGAATGAAGTTCGGGCTTTTNACCCACGTTCCCTGGCCCGAAGGGAGCGAGCCGCANCAGGTATTTCGCAATACCGTCGAAGAGATTCNGTATGCTGAAGAAGTAGGCTTTACCGGCGCATGGCTGGCAGAGCACCACTTCTCTCGGTATGGAATGGCCTCTTCGTGCTTGGTGTTCGCCGGTCACTTGGCNGCTCGGACATCGAAGATTCGGATCGGAACNGCGGTGCTGGTGCCACCGCTGCATAACCCGATCCGCTTGGCCGAGGATACCGCCACTGTGGATGTCTTGAGCGATGGCCGGCTGGATGTCGGTTTTGGCCGCGGGACCGCGGGGTACGAGTACCGGGGCTACAACATGGACCGGGATGAGAGCCAGGAACGGTTTCAGGAAAGCATCGGCGTTATCAAAGGAATGTGGACNACCCGGGAATACTCTCACAAGGGGAAGTATTACCAGGTAAATTCTGCCAACTTAACCCCGCCACCTTTGCAGCGTCCGCACCCTCCGATCTACATCGCCTCCAGCCGCACTGAAGAAACCCTCAAATTCATCGCCGCCAGCGGCCATCCGTTGATAGTAGGGGCGGTTCTGGACAACGATGATTCCTTAGATCTTTGCCGCCGATACGCCGAGTTTTCCAGGCAGGCGGGACATAACGTGCCTATCTCTGAAATACCGTTCTTCCGTTATACCCACGTGGGTGAAACTGAAGAGCTGGCCCGGCAGGGGGCCAGGGCCGGAATCAACTGGACGATGGACATGACTCAATGGCGCCGTTCCTTCGACCAAGGGAGTGAGGTTTATGAAAGTCTCGAGGAATGGCGCCGCACCCGCGCTGAGCTTCCAACGGACTTTGAATATATCTACGAGAACCGGTCCGTTATCGGCAGCCCGGAGCAGTGTGTGCAGAAGATCAAGGCACTTCAGAAAGAAGGCGTAGAATACTTCGTTTGCAACTTTTCCTTCGGCGGCATCGAGCATAGCCAGCTGATGCGATCTATGAAGTTGTTCGCCGAAGAGGTCATGCCCCACTTCGCCTGACCCTGCCCACATTGCCTAGATTCTGTCCGGAGGGACCACATTGGCTAACATCGCCGAACGGCTAAGTTCCTACGCTACTACCTTACGATATGAAGACCTGCCTCCAGAGGTAGTCCACCTGGCCAAGCGCATGATTATCGACACGCTGGGATGCGGTTTGGGGGGGTACGACGGTGAGCCCAGCCGTATCGCCAGGGAAACCGCTGGGATGGTCACCAGCAGCGTCCCAGCCACGGTTATAGGCAGCGGTCTGGCCACTAGTCCCGACATGGCAACCTTCGCCAACGGGGTGATGATTCGCTATCTGGACTACAACGACGGCTATACCAGCAAAGAGTCGGGCCATCCCAGCGACAGCATCGCCGCAACCCTCACCTGTAGCGAAGTCGGGCAGTCCGGGGGCAAGGAGCTGGTCGTCGCCACCGTGCTGGCGTATGAAGCCTTCTGCCGGATCTGCGACGCCGTGGACATAAAGCCTAGCGGGTTCGACCACGTAACGGTGGGCGGCATCGCCAGCATCCTGGGGGCTGCCCGGTGTCTGGGGCTGACTGAAGAACAAACGCTCCAGGCTTTAAACCTGGGAATCGCCCCCAACTTGGCTTTGTACCAGACACGGATCGGCGACGTTTCCATGTGGAAGGGATGCGCCTACGCCAACGCTAGCCGCAACGCCGTTTTCGCAGCCATGCTGGCCCAGAGGGGTCTTACCGGGCCTTCTCCTATATTCGAAGGAGAGGGCGGCTACTTCAAGGCGGTGTCTCGTGAGGTGTTTGGTCTGGAGCCCTTTGGCGGTGGCAGTCAGCCCTTTAAAATAGGGGAGTGCAGTATCAAGCGATTCCCGCTGGGCCAGTATTCGCAGACGGTGGTGCAAGCTGCNCTGGAGGTTCGGGACCAGCTGCCGGACGTTAATGACATCGTTCAGGTTGAAGTTAGGACGTTACAAACGGCTATCAACATAATGGCGGGTGACGCGGAAAAGTGGCGGCCAACCAACCGGGAGACCGCCGACCACAGTATGCCCTACACGGTGGCGGTGGCGCTGATGTACGGGGCGGTGGATCAGCGCCACTTCGGCGACGAGTATCTGCAGAACCAAAGCCTGCTGGACCTGACGGGACNGGTCAAGGTAAGTGTCTCGGAGGAAGCGAACCAACGGGCGCCGGAAGCCATGTTGTGCGACGTGGAGGCGGTGACCGGGTCCGGCCAGCGGTTCTCCTCCCAGGTGGCCTATCACAAAGGCCATTTCAAGAACCCGCTGACCGACGCCGAACTGGAGAGCAAGTTCCGCTCCCTGGCNTGCGGACANCTNTCTGACGCACAAGCCGATGCCATACTGGACCGGCTCTGGAATCTGGAGCAGTTGGGGGATGTGGGGGATTTGATCCGGCTAACCAAGTTCTGATTCGAGATCCACTCTCCGCCGGAATCTAGCTCTTGACCTGCTCCGGGTAGTAACCGGAATGGTCTTCGTATGATCCGGAAACGGGGTATATCTGCTTGTAGAGACCGCGGGCCCTCTGGGTGATGTACTTGTTGGCCTCGTCCCGGATATCGCTGGGGCGCGCCCGTTGGGCTTTATATTGATCGCTCTCCAGCGGGCTGGCATCTTCCAACTCCCATATACATAGGTACTTCAGGACGCCGTTGCCTTCTGCTAGTTTGAACCTCCGGGCGCTGACGTAGCCCGGAATCTCCAAGCGCTCCGGTAGGTGCTCGTCGTTGTACCAGCGCTCGAAGGCCTCTTCCCCTTCCGGTTCTACTTCCATCATCACCACCAATATGGTGTTGCCGATGTGTTGGGTCGGATGTTCATTGTTCTGGTTGGGCATGCTGGTACCTCGCTTCAATANCGAATCGATCGCAGATAGGTCGNGGGAAGGTTGTCGGGGAACCTGGTTCCTGACGACTGGGGCCCAGTCTCTTGTCACNCGATGACGCGTAGTATAACATTGGGTGGTTTCGCCAAATCGGGCATTTTTTCAGACACCGAAAGGATGGGAAATGGATCATCGTATTCGATTGAAAGTTAATGGNGCCGATCATGACCTGGAAGTGCCGGCCCGACGCATGCTGGTGGACTGCTTGCGCTACGATCTGGGTTTGACTGGAACCAAGGAAGGTTGCAGCGTGGGAGTATGCGGGGCCTGCACCGTATTGGTGGATGGGCAGATGGTTGCCTCCTGCATCACTCTGGCCGTGACCGCCGACGGGGCCGACATAACCACCGTTGAGGGATTGGCCCAAGATGGGAAACTGCACCCGGTGCAGCAGGCGTTCATCGACCACGGCGGCTTCCAGTGCGGCATATGCACTCCGGGCCAGGTGATTACCGCCAAAGCCCTGTTGGACGTTAATCCGGACCCCACAGAGGAAGAGATTAAGGACTGGATGATGGGCAACCTGTGCCGGTGTACGGGGTACTACGGAATCTTGGAGTCGGTGAAAAACGCCGCCCGCACCTCTCAGGAGGCCGGTCGATGATTGATTTCGAGTTTCACAGCCCCACCAGCCTTGATGAGGCCTTTGGCCTGATGGACCAGTATGGCGACGATGCCCAGGTGATGTCCGGCGGTACCGCTCTGGTGCTTATGATGAAGCAACGCTTGGTTCAGCCGGNACACGTCATCGGCCTGCGTAAGATTGCCGGGCTGTCTTCCATAGCCTCGGACGGCAACGGCGCGGTTCGAGTGGGCGCCTTGTGTACCCAGCGCCAGATGGAAACCGATCCACTGGTCCGGCAAAGCCTCCCGTTGGTTGCCGATACCTATTCAAAAGTGGCCACCGCCAGGATCCGTAGCATGAGCACAGTCGGCGGCGGTCTGGTTCACGGCGACCCCAACCAGGACCCGCCGCCCACGTTGATCGCATTGGGGGCGTCGGTGGTCCTCTCTTCCAAGGGCGGCGAAAGGGTCGTTCCGGTAGAAGATTTGTTCATCGACTATTTCGAAACCGATGTCCAGCCCGGTGAGATTCTAACCAGTGTTTTGATTCCCCATGCTCCGGCTGGGTCGGGAGCTGTCTACACGAAGTTTCTACCAAGAACCGCCGACGACTACGCCACCGTCTCCGTGGCGGCTATAGTGGACGCCGATGAGAACAACAACTGCCGGGATATTCGCATCGTTCTGGGAGCGTCCGGCGTCACACCCATACGGGCCAAGGAAGCCGAGGCGCTGTTGCGGCAACGTCCCTTAACAGAAGAGAACATACGGGCCAGCGCAGCGACGGTTAAAGATGCGGTTGACCCGCTGGACGACTTCCGTGGCTCGGCAGATTACAAACGGCAGATGGCTGAGGTCTTCACTCGCCGCGCCGTCACCCAAGCCATAGCATCGGGCCGCTGAGAGTAGCCGCATGAAGTTGGAGAATCGTTGTCTAGTTCCTGCATCGATGGATAAAGCCTGGGCGTTGCTGTTGGATATACCCCAAGTTGCGCCCTGCATCCCCGGCGTTCAGGACGTCGAATCTGACGGAGAGAACCAGTTCAAGGCCGTCATGCAGGTCCGGGTCGGTCCCGTGCGCCTGAACTTCTCCGGGACGATAAATATTCTGGAACAGGACAGAGAGAAAGGCGAAGCCCATTTTCACGTTGAGGCGGCGGACCGTAAGGTGGGTGGCTCAATCAGGGCCGATATGACAATGCAGCTTAACGAGCTGTCTGCGGACGAAAGCGAATTGGTCATCGTTACCGACACCGTGTTCATGGGCAAGATTGGCGAATTGGGTCAGCCAATCATCCGCCGCAAAGCGAAGTCAACCCTGGAAGACTTCGCTAAGAATCTGGCCAAACAGGTCTAACCCTAGCCCCGTTAACCTCCGCTCCCACTGGGTTTAACTCCCCATTGGGCGAATACCTTACTATAATCCGTCCAATTTTTCCGATCAGTTAACCCCCGTCATGGCGCTGCTATCGCAGCGTCCTTTTTAATTTGCCCGGCGTTACCCCTTGATGTACCCACCTCTCACTACTGGGTGACCCCACTGGCAGGGTGCACCTTGATGCCATGGTGAAACCGCTATTATCCCCTGGACTCCCACCTCTTAACGCTGTTACCGCTTTTGCCGTTGACACAGGTGGCCGCATCGTAGGTTCACCACCACCCCAAGGCTACACTTGCTTGAGTGAAAGGTACCCGTGCGCCAATGGCGTGCAAAAAGGGGGTTTTGGGATGCGAAAGTTCTATAGCTAAGAGTCAAAAATAGCATCAGTACTAGCTATCCCAAGGCCCAGGGAATTTATCGACAAGTGAGGAACCAATGAAGAAGTAGCCGCTCAAAAATTAGCCGACGACCTTAAGGAATTCTTCGACGAGTTGGAAGCCAGCATGAAGTGACCAGCCGNGCTTCTGGTAAAATATACCGGAGCAAACCTGCAGTTAACCCGGATGCCGGTTGATTAGCCACGGGCAGAAAGATTCCCGGTTAGACCAATCACCCCGGCATCTAAAAGGGTGGCAGGAGCCACGGGGGAAAAGTGTGCGGCATAGTTGGTTACGTTGGGGACCGNGAAGCCTGGCCTATCATCCTAGAGGGATTGCAACGTCTGGAATACCGCGGTTATGACAGCGCCGGAATCGCCATAGTCGATCAATCCGGCCAACTCCAGTTCCGTAAAACCGTGGGGAAAGTTAACGGCCTCACATCGGCCGGCGACTCGGATATGCCTCAGGGCTGGCTAGGGCTGGGCCACACCCGTTGGGCAACCCACGGCAGGCCCACTCACACCAACGCCCATCCCCATACCGATTGCCAACAGCGTATCGCCGTGGTCCACAACGGTATCGTAGAGAACTTCCTGGCGCTGAAGAAGGAATTGCTGGCTGACGGCCACCGATTCGCTTCCGAGACCGACACTGAAGTAATCACCCATCTCATCGAAGAAGGCTTGGACCAGGGAAACAACTTCGAAGACGCTTTTCTTCGGATGGGGCGGATGGTTAAAGGTTCCCAGACCATCACCGCGACATTTCTGGGGGAAGCCGGTAAGATTTGCGCGCTGCGCTTGGGCCATGCGGGCGGCATCGTGGTCGCCCATCGGGATGGCCAGGGCATAGTCGGCAGCGATCTCCCCGCCATGTTGCCCTTGCTACGGCAGGAACCTCAGTCCGGCCAAGTAGGCTTTCTCGATTCTGGGGAAATGGCTGCGGTAACCACTGAAGGCGTCGTCTACCGGGATATGGACGGCAATGGGATCGACAAACAATTGCGCTCCGTTTCCCCGGCGGATGTCCAGATCGACAAGGGCGGCTACCGGCACTTCATGCTCAAAGAGATTATGGAGCAACCGCAGGCCGTGGCCAGCGTTCTTCGGAATCGGGTGGACTTTCAGGAAGGCCGGATCGAGCTGCCGGAACTGAGCTTTTCACAACAAGAGCTGAATGACTTTCGAAAGGTGGTCCTTATCGGTTGCGGCACCAGCCTCCACGCGGCTCAAGTGGGAAGATATCTCTTTGAACAGTTGGCCGGCGTGCCCGCTGAAGCCGAAGCGGCGTCGGAGTTCCGATACAGGGATCCGCTCATCGACAAAAACACGTTGGTTATCGCCATCGCCCAGTCAGGGGAAACCGCGGATACGGTGGCGGCGATGCAGATGGTGCGGGAAAAAGAAGGCCGGTTGGTTACCATCTGCAACGTGGAAGGAAGTCAGTCCACCCGGTTGGCGGAAGGAACCCTGTACATGGGGTTGACCACTGAGATTGGCGTTGCCTCTACAAAAACCTTTATCGCGTCATTGACCGGGCTGGCCCTGTTGGCCGGTTATCTGGGACAGTCGAGAGGCTTTCTGTCTCAAGAAGGAACCCGCCAACTGGTTGACCAACTGGCCCAGTGCCCTCGATTGATCGGCGAGATACTGGCGGACACTTCTGGCTACCAGCGGTTGGCCCGCCGCTTTTCATCTTATAACAACTTCCTCTTTCTTGGACGTGGCATCAATTCCCCCATCGCCCTAGAAGGAGCGATAAAACTCAAGGAGATTAGCTACATCCACGCGGAGGGTTATCCGGCGGGTGAGATGAAGCACGGTCCCATCGCACTTATCGATGAAGGAATGGCCACACTGGCGTTGGCTCCGAACGGTAGTCTCTACGACAAGATGGTGAATAACATCCAGGAAGTTAAAGCCAGAGATGGCGCTGTTCTGGCGGTTGCCACCGAGGGAAACCAGGAGATCGCCGACCAGGTTGACGAAGTACTGTATATACCTGAAATCAGCGAGTTGTTGACCCCGATGCTGGCGACGATACCTCTCCAATTGCTGGCTTATCACATAGCGGTGTTGCGGGGATGCGATGTGGATCAACCCCGGAACTTGGCCAAGTCCGTTACAGTCGAATAAACCCCTTTCCCGGCTCCTACCTTTAGTCTTAGGCGTTGGACCCACACCGAGCTGCATCTTGCGCCAACCCCTTCCACCTTTCCTGCCAACACGCCTGTAATCACGGCGTGCTGATGCCTATCTGCCCTGTTCTTGCCACCGATAACGGTTGAGGGAAGAACCCACAAAAGTTTTGCGTGGTGACCCCCAACGTTCTACGGGATGGCTGTCTATCCTCTCACCCNCAGGATTTGTATTCTGATATCACTGAGAAAGAAATCGGGCTAACCAGCTGAGAATCAACCCCTAGCTACGGTCGATTCTTCAATTTCCAGGCTCAGCACAGAGTAAATATCCAGGGAGGTAACCCTTCGTCTGACTCAGTGCCAGCGATTTGTGTGGGGCCAGTTCAGGACCAAAAGGGATGTGGATGTGAATGGGTGGTGAAACGGTCCGGCAGAGCAACGGAAAAGTTCATGACGCCGGAGCCATCCAAGGCTGAATAACCCGCTTTTCAGCAGGTCAGTGGCCCCACCGGTCGCTGACCGATAGAATCCTGCTGCTTGCTCGCTGTGTCTTTTTGCATCGGGGTCGAACCCGCTGAGCATAGCGGCCCCCGGTTGTGTCGGCGCCTGGAAACACTCCGCCTNGAAACCCTCCCGCGACGATGTTTTATGGCTTGGAGGTGCCCCAGAATGTTGCCGCCGAAGAAAAGTTGAGTTAGAGTCTAATCGACGCTGATTTCGAACGGTGCGGCCCATCTCCCAACAATCGGCCGAGGTGATAGCGATGGCTTTAACGACAGTTCTGGTAATGATTGACGGGTTCGACCCCGAATATTTGGACAGTAGCCCCATGTCCAATCTTCGTCAATTGGCCAAGAAGGGTTTTATGACAGAAGCCAAGGCCATGATGCCCACGGTAACCAACGTGAACAACGTGTCGTTAATCACGGCCAGCTACCCGGAAACCCACGGAATCACCTCCAACTATTGGCTGAACCGGGAGGATGGCCGGGAATATTACATGGAGTCTGGTGAGTTCATCCAGGCCGAGACCATGTTTCAGCGGGCCACGAAGCAAGGCGCCCGTTCCCTGCTGGTAACCGCCAAGGATAAGCTGCGCAAGTTACTGGGAGAGGGGGCAACCCTTAGCGTGTCGTCGGAGCAGCCGCCCCAGTGGGTAGTGGATGGAGTGGGTGAGCCGCCGCCGATATATTCGCTGGAAGTTAACGAATGGGTCATTGATGCCGGGCGATTCATCCTGAGTCAAGAGGATTACGACCTGGTATACCTGACCACGACCGACTACGCCATGCACACCTACGCTCCGGACGAACCGGAAGCGGCTAGGCACATCGAGTTGTTAGATGGCGCTATAGGCCGTTTGATGGACAGCCTACAGGACGTCCATTTCTTGTTGACCGCCGATCACGGTATGTCCGCCAAGAGCAGAATGATTCATCTGCCCGGGGAATTGGCCCGCCGGGGAATACAGGCGCAAGCAGTTCCAATCATCAAAGACATGTATACNGTTCATCACTCGAACCTNGGAGGCTGCATCTACNTATACCTCCAGGACAGNGATCGGGACAAAGCGTTGGATGTCCTACTGGGCCTCGAAGGCGTCGACGAAGCTCTGTCCCGTGAGGAAGCGGCGAAGAAGTTCCATCTGATGCCTGGCCGTATCGGAGACTTGATGGTATTGGGTGCGCCGGACGTGGTATTCGGCGACCCTGACGAGGTCACCATGCCGCCAACGCTTCGCTCCCACGGCTCGTTGCATGAAGAGCGGGTGCCAATCATCGGGTACGGCGGCGCTTTCGACGGGTTCGAATTCAAGGAAAACAAAGACCTGGGCCGTTTCGTCTTCGAGCGTGTGCTTGCGTCGAGTCCAGTCCGGTAATGGAACCGATCAGTGTCTTAGCTCCTGCCACCACCGCCAATCTGGGACCGGGCTTCGATTGCCTAGGCATGGCCCTTGACCTATGGAACCGGTTGGATGTGACGTCCGGCGACGATAGCGGACCGCTGGTTGAAATCAGCGGGGACGGCGCCGGAGAGCTTGGAACCGGTGAAGACAACCTGGTCTACCGGTCGATGGCGTTCCTCTTTAACGAGGCTGACCGTGAGATGCCACCGGTTCGGCTACGCTGCCATAACGAGATACCCTTAGCACGGGGATTGGGCAGTAGCGCCGCTGCTATATCCAGCGGATTGGCCGCCGCCAATGCCATGTGCTCCCAAGCATTTACCCCCAACGAATTGCTGGAGATGGCGGCTACGATTGAAGGACACCCGGACAATGTCGCTGCTGCGGTGTTGGGCGGTCTTCAACTCGTGGTTAGCGATGGGCCACAGCTATACACCGCATCCATAAACGTTCCTCCTGAGATTCATGCGGTTCTGTTCATACCGGAATATAGAATCGCCACGTCGGATGCCCGGTCCGTATTGCACCGGGAAGTGAGCTTGGAAGACGCGGTCTTCAACATGGGGCGTGCCGCGCTTCTGGTGGCTGGAATGCTTACCAATCACCCTGAATATCTGAGTGTGGCTACTCAAGACCGCTTGCATCAACCCTATCGCCAACCTCTATTCCCGGCCATGAAACTGCTGTTCAAAGCTGCCGAAGACGCAGGCGCCTTGGGGGTGTTTCTCTCGGGTAGCGGCTCAACCGTCCTGGCTTTGACTCATGGTAGAGAAATGACAGTTGCTTATGAGATGGCCGAAGCCGCCAAACAAGCCGGTGTGCCCGGTCGACTGGAGATAACTCAGCCTACCATTTTGGGCGCGCATGTGGTGGGCCAGGCCTAGAACATGCGGGTCTCGGACCCCTTGCGTCTTCGATTCCCAGAGTGTCTGCGGGAGAATCTCAAAATTTGCCTCTGATTGTGCAGAAATACGGGGGAAGTTCCGTTGCTGATGCCGGCAAGATACTGAACGTTGCCAGCCGCATCGGGGCTGCCAAAGACGCAGGCAAGGATGTGGTTGCGGTGGTCTCCGCCATGGGGGACACAACCGACGAACTGATCGAACTCGCCCAGTCAATCACTCCCCAGCCGGAACCCAGGGAACTGGACCTGCTTCTTTCCACCGGGGAACTGGTATCCTGTACCCTGCTAACCATGGCTTTGCGGACTCTGGGATACCAGGCTATTAGTCTTAGCGGGGTCCAAGCGGGGATACGCACCGACACAACCCACGGCAAAGCCCGGATACATCGGGTAGAGACGGAACGGGTCCAACAGGAACTAGACCTGGGCCGCCTTATTGTCGTAGCTGGGTTCCAGGGAGCCACTGAGGACTTGGATGTGACCACCCTAGGCCGGGGAGGCTCGGACACCACGGCCGTGGCGCTTGCCGCTGCTTTAGGGGCCGAGCGGTGTGAGATTTATACAGATGTTGAAGGCATCTATACCGCAGACCCCCGCTTGGTGCCTGAAGCTAGAAAAATGAACGAGATTGGCTATCAGGAGATGCTGGAACTGGCCAGCTACGGGGCCAAGATGCATCCCCGGTCGATCGAACTTGGGGCGGCTTTCCAGATCCCGATATACGTGGCGTCAAGCTTCGGAGATACCCCCGGAACCCTGATTCATCAAAGTGCGGGCGAGAGGCCTATGGAAGACAGAATAAAAGTCACCGGCATAGCCTGCGACACCAACGTGGCCAAGATTACCGTTCGGTCGGTGCCGGACCGTCCCGGTATCGCCGCCGCCCTGTTCGAGCCTCTGGCTCAGACCGGGACGAGCGTGGACACAATCGTCCAGAACACCAGCTTGGACCGCACCACGGACATCAGTTTCACTGTGACTCGCACCGACCTGCCCATGGCGCTTACCCAGATGGAGGCAGTAGTGCGGGAGATAGGAGCTGGCGGGCTTGCCAGCGACGATACCCTGGCCATGGTCAGCGTAGTCGGTTCCGGCATGCAGAACACCCCCGGCTATGCCTCGCGGATGTTCAGAATCCTGGCCGATGGCGGCATAAATATCGACATGATTACAACGTCGGAGATTCGCATCTCCTGCGTCGTTAAAGAGGAGCAGGCGGGCGAGGCGGTCCGCTTGCTGCACCGCGGATTCCAATTGGACCAAGAGCCTTAGCCCACGGCTGCGTTGCATCGGTTTTGGCGGCAGGCAATGCAAGTAAACCGTAGCAACCATAGCCGATGGCTTCAAGGATGGTACCCCCCTGTGCCTCCCGTATTCCTCTCCGTCGTCATTCCGGCTTATAACGAGCAGGCCCGCATCATTGGGACCCTGGAACAGGTGTTGGACTTTCTCAATGCTTGGGACCGTACTTGGGAGGTCGTCATCGCCGATGACGGCAGCACCGACGATACGGCCCGGCTGATTGACCACTTCGCCGCAAACTCGCCCGGAGTTCGCCGCCTGAGTCTGCCACACCGGGGCAAGGGATGGGCGGTGATGAACGGCATGCTGGCTGCGGAGGGAGAATACCGGCTCCTTTGCGACGCCGATTTGTCGGTGCCCATCGAACACGTGGAGCGTCTCTTGCCCCCTCAAGCCGATGGAGTTGACCTAGCTTTTGGTTCCAGGGAGGCTCCCGGCGCCCGCCGGATCGGAGAGCCGTTCCGCCGTCACCTGATGGGCAGGGTCTTTAACGTCCTGACTCGATTCCTGGGAGTGCCCGGGGTGTTAGACACTCAATGCGGCTTCAAGTGTTTCCGGGGTGAAACGGTTGAAGTTCTATTTCAAGGGCAGACCATCGACGGATTTGGTTTCGACGTGGAGGTTCTGTACCGGGCGCGGCGGGCCGGGATGGTCATCCAAGAGATTGGCGTGGATTGGTACTACCGGGACCTCAGCAAAGTGCGGCCCATCCAGGACTCCATCGCCATGACCCGGGATCTACTGAAGATGCGTTGGCGGTACAGGAAAAGCCGGTCTGACTAAGGCTATGTGAATCAAAACTCCGGCGAAAGCGGCCGGGGACGTTTGCGGTTTGCATCGCTGGAAGAGAGCCTGCCCGCGACTTGTTTCTTGCTTCTTGTTGGCTCATCCTATTGGTATCGATCAAGGCTACGAATATTCACCGGATAATCGCTGTAAAAAGGCTT
>PANP01000097.1 GCA_002708395.1 Dehalococcoidia bacterium | reverse complement strand
TATGCACAGCGAATATGGATGGGGCGCTGCCGACCCGGAGAACAACCGGTTCGCCAAGGGATTGAAGCAGCTATTCCCGGCCCAGGTCTCCACGTTTACTCTGGACGAAGATAGTTCCCGCCGAAGGCAATCTCCTTTTGATGAAGTCGTGCGCATCGACTACGGTGAGATAGAACCTGAAGATATTGAGATGTTGCGGGAGACATTAAACCTGTCCGAAGTAGCCGCCTCCGCCGCCTTCAACCTGCAGCAGAAATTCGGCCAGCGGCAATGGATGTCCAAGTTCCTGGCCTTAGACGGTCGAGATTCGATCTTCGAGATGGCCAATGAGATTCAGGTACAGCCCAATGCACTAGCATCCCTGTACAACCGGCTGAACCGGTTGAAACGCTTCGACTTCCTGGTGGAATCCGCCGGCCAAGACGCTGCCAACCGTGTCGTTGAGCATCTGGACCAAGGCCGGCACGTGGTTCTGGAATTCGGGAAGTACGGCCGAGACCTGACAGCCTACATGTTGGTCAGCAACCTACTGACCCGACGCATCCACAACCAATACGTGGATCGGAAAGAGGAAGCGGAAGGCGGACAGGGCCGGGATCCCAGACCTCTCGTGATTGTCATCGAAGAGGCCCACAAGTTCCTCAGCCAATCGGTGGCTTCTCACACCATATTCGGGACCATCGCCCGGGAACTGCGAAAATACAACGTCACACTAATGGTCATCGACCAACGACCCAGCGGCATCGACTCCGAGGTCATGAGCCAGGTCGGCACACGGCTGACCTGCCTGCTGGACAACGAAAGAGACATCGAAGCAGTGCTGGAAGGAACGCCCGGCAGCCGGCAACTCAGAACGGTTCTAGCCCGCCTGGAGCCGAAGCAGCAAGCCCTTATCTTCGGCCACGCCCTGCCGATGCCAGTAGTCATCCACACCCGGGAGTACGGTTCCACCGATTCATACGAGGAACTAAGCCGCAGCGCCGCCGGATGGACCCCGCCCGCCCCCGGAGAGGCTATGGAGACACAGAAAGAGCGGCTGGACCGGGAAATTTCAGAACTGTTCCCTGAGGATGGGTAAAGGCCTACCCCTTCCGCAATTTCTTCAGTTGGTCAATGATTTCCTCATTTGAAGGCCGGTCATAGACGGTCTTGCCGATGTGCTGCCAACGAATCTTGCCCGTTCGATCGAGCACGAATGTGGACGGGGTGGCCATACCATCTTCCCAAAGATTGTAGACAGCATATTCCGCACCACATCCGTGCCGGGTCGTACAGGATTGGAAAATCCAGACGCAAGCTTTCGGCAACGTAAGAAGCTTGGGAAAGATCATCGGTGCTGATGGCGATTATGTCAGTTTGTAGTCCGGTGATTTCCTCGTAGTCGCCTTGCAACTGCACCAGTTGCGCACGGCAATAGATTCACCAGAAGGCCCGGTAAAACACTAGAACGACGTTGCCNCGCTCCAAGTATTCATCCAGCGATACTNNCCCGCNCGATGCGCTGGGCNATACGAACCGGTGTGCGCCGCCATCCGCCGCNGAAGTTTCTTCGGGGTCAATGACTTCCTCAACGGCAACTGATATGGGGNCATCCGTGGGAGGCAGGGACNCTTCTATCGGTGCAGGGAAAGTCGTGGGTATCGGTGTTACTTCGCTCAGCGATGGATTCTCGCCCAGTTTGGCTTCAATGTCTTGGAGAGCCGGTGCGTTAGGATCAGGAGTTGGAGTCGGTGCGGGTTGATCCACTACCGCCGTCGGGTCCGATACAACGGTTAGAGTCGGCCTATCTAGCTGTATCACGGCAAGGGTTGGAGTAGGGATTGTCGGGGTCCGCTAGGAGGGTCCAGCGTAGGAGTTAGGACCACCGATTTAAGCGTAGCCTCGATGCTGGCGGAATGGACATCCAAATCCCGTATCCCAGAAGGATTATCCGTCGTCGAGTGGTCAGGCGATGGTGTGATGGCTGCAACCGGCGATTCATTCATCACAACGGGGGCCTGAGCTAGCTGGGATGGTGAGGACGCGCCCGGTATCGAAGAAACACTCTGCGATGGAGCGGAGGTGCCGCATGCAGCTATGAAAAGCAATAGAAAAAGGCCTGCAGACTACTTCAGGTGGGTAATGTTAATCACTTGCCAGGTCATAACAGGACATACGTTCTTCCCAGCCCAAAGGTTCCCTTAAAAAATCCACCGACTCCACACCAAGGTGTTGATTAGATGTCCCAGGCGTCAGTTAGATGTGTCCTTAAGGTATCTCCTCCGGATAGTCCATCCCGATGTGGCCTTGGGCTTCCAACTCGGAGTACTCCTCGTCGGTGCAGTTCAGCAGGGTCTTGTACACGTATTCGTTGTCTTCACCCAAACGCACGGGACCTCGCCTGGTTTTTATAGGAGTCTCGGACATTTTGTACGCGATGCCTGGGTAGACGTGAGTCCCTGTATCCTCTTGGTGGACCTCTTCAAAAAACTCTCGCTGGTTGAGATGAGGGTCAGCGTAGGCGTCCCGTTGGTCCATGACCGGACCAGCGGCGATACCAACGTTTTGCAGTAACTGCATTACCTCGTAGGAGTCGAATCGCTGGGTCCACTCTCCGATGTGTCGGTCGAGATCATCATGGTAATGGTATCGCGAGATCGAATCGGAGAACTTTTCTTCCCGGCACCAGTCGGGGTTGCCCAATGCTTGCTTGAAAGCAGTCCAATCATTATCGTCAAAGATGGTGATAGTTGCCCACCGATCCTCCCCCTTGCAGGGATAGCATCCTTGGACGGCGTAGGGGTGGCGGTTGCCTAACGTGGCGGCGTTGCGGCCGTTCATCGAATGGTCCATGAAGGACTGGCCCAGGAACGACATCGTGTTCTCCGCTTGGGATAACTCGATGAGTTGTCCTCTGCCCGTACGTTTCCGGTGATGCAATGCGGCCATCACCGCGAAGGCCCCCTGGGTGCCTGCCGCGGCGTCGGACATCAGAACCGACGTATTGGCCGATGGATCCATGTCGGCGTATCCCCGCTGCAGCGTGTGGCCGATGACTCCCTCGATGTGCAGACCGTAGGCCCGGTGGTTCTGGTAAGCGCCGTCGTTACCGTAGGCGGGCATCCGCAGCATTATGATGCCGGGATTCTGTCCTTGAAGAAGCTGGTAAGAGATACCCAGACGCTCCATGGTTTCGGTGGGGTTGTTCTCCACCAGAACGTCGCTAATCTTAAGCAGGCGTTTGAAGATGTCCATCCCACCCGGTCTCAAAAAATCCAGGGTCATGCCCAGCTTGTTCCGAGCGTGGGCGTTGAAGATGGGATACCGGTTCCAGGCGCGGGCTCCGGGCTGCCGGTCAGGAGTGCCCCCGGTCCAGGGCGACATCTCCCTAAGAGTTTCCTCGGTCGGGTGGGCCATTGGTCCCCGGCCCAGGGGCACGAATGTATTGAGGGACTCTATCCTTATAACTTCCGCTCCCAGATCGCCCAGAAACTGGGTGCAGTAAGGTCCGGCCCATACAACAGTTATGTCAAGTACTCGGATTCCTTCCAGCGGTAATTTCGGCATGTCTGCTCTAGATAACCCCCTGCTGCCGAAGACGCACTACATCCTCAGCGCGATAACCCAATCGGCTCAACACTTCTGAGTTGTGTTCACCTAGCAAGGGAGCNGGCCGACGGATCGACCAGGGACAGTCGTTCATGATGAAAGGTCGCGCCGGGTATTTCAGCGTTCCAGCCACCGGATGCTCTATCTCGACGAACGCGCCACGCCGGTTGAACTCCGGGTCGACCGCCAGATCCCCCATGGTGTTCAGTGGCGCGCTCAAGACTCGAGACTCTTGAGCGATAGCCCACGCTTCTGACTTGGTGCGCTCCAGCGACCAGATCATCAGCATCGTATCGAACTCCTGCTTCAGTTCCATGTCCATCTGGGCGCCGGGTGCGTACCACTTAGGATCATCCAGTTCAGCCGGAGANCCCAACATGCTGACGGCTCTGGGGAAATATCCACGGCCCGCCGACACCTCAAAGTAGCCGTCGCTGCATGGAGTTGCCCCAAAGGGATACCCGGCCCCGCTGCCATGTGGGTTTCTGCCGGTAATTTCGCCAGTGTACTGGAAGCCGATCAGCGTACTCATCCTCCGGTCGATGGACCCTGCCTGGGTTTCCATGATGGACACGTCGACGTGTTGGCCGATCCCTTGCTCCCTGGCGGCGAACAGCGCGCCCATAGTCGCAACGGATGCGGTGGCCCCGGCCTGGTAGAGCAACACGTTCACGCCCAGCTTGACCGGCTCTCGCTCGGCTATGCCGGTGGAGTACATCTCGCCCCCCATCCCGTAGACCATCACGTCGGTCAATCGGTAATCCCGATAGGGGCCAGTCTGGCCGAAGTTGGAGATGGAGGTCATCACNAGGGTCGGGTTGATCGAGCGGAGAGATTCGTAGGCCATGCCCAACTGGGCCATCGTGCCCGGACGAAAGCTCTCGACCAAGATGTCAGCTTCCCTGATGAGCTCTCGGATTACGATTCCAGCTGCCTCGGTCTGCAGATCCAGGGTGATGCTTTGCTTGTTGGTGTTCAGGTGTAGAAAAAGACCGCTCTTCTCGCGGTGAGGCATGTCGCCGGGGAACGGCCCCAACCGGCGCGCGCCGTCACCAAGGCCAGGGATCTCCACCTTGATTACGTCCGCACCGTAGTCGGCGAGCAGCTTGGTGCAGTAGGGACCGGCGACCAAGTTGGTCAAGTCCAGGACTTTAACATCGCCCAGAGCTAAGTCAGGCAAGCTCGTCCTCCCTCTAAGGTTCCAGCAAGATGCTACCGAATATACCTTCCTCTCCCCACCCAGGCAATAGACACTCCGCAACCTCTTTTCACACCGCCTCCTCTGAAGCTATAATGCACCCGAACTCAGCCCGTTATGTTAGGTCGCAAATTCAGGAGGATTTAGCTATGCCCACTGCAAAAGTGGCCGTTTTCAGCCCCCCCGGCGAACGCGCCGACTTCATGCTCGGCGAAGCGCCGGACGATGTAGAGATTATCTTAGTGGATCCCAGCCTATCCGACGATGAGCAAGCGGTGCTGTGCCGTGATGTATCCGCCATGATTACCAGCAAGGTTTCGGTGGATGTCCTCAAGCAATGCCCCAACGTCAAGATAATCCAGACTCTCAGCGCCGGTTACGACATGCTGGACCTGGCGACGATACTGGAGATGGGTATCCTGGTGGCCAACAACGGCGGGGCCAACGCCATCGCTGTCTCAGAACACACCATCGCCATGATGATTAGCCTCACCACGAACCTGTGGCACCAGTACGAAGAGACGATGTCCCAGAAAGTTTGGCGGTCCGGCATGGACAAATACCGGGTAAGGGAAATCACCGACAAAACGATCGGAATCGTCGGGTTGGGACGCATCGGCAAGCAGGTTGCCAAGCGGCTCAAAGGGTTCGACACCAAGACCATCTTCTACGACGTTATAGACGTTCCCCAAGAAGTACAAGACGACCTGAACGTGCAACGAGTGGAGCTTGACGACCTGCTNAGGGAGTCGGACATCGTCACCCTGCACGTTCCCCTGACCCGGCGNACCCGGGGAATGATTTCCGACCGCGAACTGGAGTTGATGAAACCCGACGCCTACCTGGTTAACTGCTGCCGCGGCCCGGTGGTCGACGAAGCAGCGCTGCATCGGGCATTGTCCCAGCGGAAGATTCTTGGGGCNGGACTGGACGTTCTAGAAGTGGAGCCAACCCCGGTAGACAACCCCCTCTTCGGACTGGACAACGTGGTCATCACGCCACACATGGCCGGCCCCGGCGAGGAGTCGTCCCAGCGGGCCGCGGACTTCGCCTATTACAACATCGCGAAGCTGCTGTCCGGCGAAGAAGCCGAGTCATTGGTGACACCGGAGTAGGGACCCCCACCCCCCTTACGAAAGGGAGCGAGACCAACAATGGTTCTTAGAAAGATATCGGGGGGATTTCCACCCAATACCAACCAAGCACATCAAACAACAACCATATACGCCATAAACTAGGAGGTGACTCTTGTACCAGACAATCAGTCCCGAACTTCTCAAAACACTCAGTGAAATAGATTGCCCTAGCATCTGCAACGCCATCGAAGGCTTCAATATCCAGCCCAAGAACGAAGGGTTCATGCTGCCGGAGATCAAAGGTGTTTTTCAGGACCTGCCCCCGGTGGTGGGATATGCGGTTACCGGCGTCATCAGCGCCGTCCGGCAAGAAGGTCGCAACGTGTCCCGGGAAGACTGGTGGGACCTGATAGCGTCGGTACCTGAGCCCCGATTCATCGTCCTACACGACATCGACACCCCGCCCATGGGAGCGTATTGGGGCGAGGTTCAGGGCAACATTCACAAGGCATTGGGCGCCGTGGGTGTGGCAACGGATGGCACGGTGCGAGATTTGGATGAGGCTCATGACCTGGGGTTCCGCTTCTTCGCTAAAGAGGTATCAGTATCCCACGCCTACGTTCACCTCGTCGAGATTGGCATCCCGGTGACCGTCGGCGGACTGACCGTGAAGACCGGCGACCTGCTTCACGGCGACAAGCACGGCGTGACATCCATACCCTTCGGGATCGCCCACGAGATCCCCGCCATGGTAAAGACCATCGCCGACTACGAGAAGTTGATTATCGATCTTTGCCAATCCAGCGACTTTTCCATGGAAGCGTTGAAGGAAAATGCCAAGATTACGAGGCCTTACTAGCCTAGTTCAGGCAGTCTGCTCGATAAATCGGGCATACACACTCTGAAGCACGAAATCCCCCCGTAGCCCCACTTTCGTAAAGGGGGGTTGGGGGGAATTCTCGACTCACCACATACCCGCCTTGAGACACACCTCAACCAGTCCATAGCAGGAGCAACATCATGATTTGGTGCCGCTTTCAATCAGGTCAGAAAATCAGCTTCGGCATCCTCGAAGGCGACGTTGTCACCGAGGTCTCCGGCAGTCCCTTCGACGAGCACACCGTCACCTCCACCACCCACCAACTGAGCCAGGTCAAGCTGCTGGCTCCGGTCATCCCCGGCATGCTCTACGCCGCCGGGCCCAACCACCGGGGGCATGTGGAAGGTATGGCCGCCCGGCGTGGCACCCCGCCCAGCTACCCGGACCGGCCCTCGCCCAACTACCGCTCGGTCCACGCCATCGTTGGTTCAGAAGAGAATGTCGTCGTGCCAGCCGAATGCTCCGGAGCGATACAGCCTGAGGGCCAACTGGCCGTGGTCATCGGCAAGAAGGCCCGCAGGGTTTCGGTGGACGAGGCCTTGGACTACGTCTTCGGCTACACCATCGGCAATGATATCTCCCAGCGGCCCTGGCAGCAGGAAGACCGGACCATGTTCCGCAGTAAGAACTGCGACACCTGGAAGCCCATGGGCCCGTGGATCGTCACCGGCTTGGACCCAACAGCCTTCCGAATCATCGTCCGCCACAATGGCGATGTCTGGGAGGACTTCACCTCGTCGCAGCAGATCTGGTCCGCCGCCGAGTGGATCCACGAGCTAAGCAGCTACGCCACCCTATACCCCGGCGACGTCATCTGGATGGGAACCCAAGGCGCCGACGGCGACATGGTCCCCGGTGACACCATAGAGGTTGAAATCAGCAGTATCGGGACGTTAAAGAACTACGTGGTGGCGGAGTAGGGGGGAGAAACACATCATGTCAGACGATAGCCAGCGATCGGACTTGGCATGGCAAGTCACCACCTGGAATCAGATGGCTGACCTCTAAGCTTCGGAGAATGCTCCCCGCATAGCTCCTGTCGCCGGCCGGGTTGTCGCACATGCCACCTTGGCCGATGGGGAGCGCGTACTCGATGTTNGTACCGGTACTGGCAAGATTATGGNGCTTGCGGCGCCTCAAGTAGGACCCAACGGCCNTGTCCTTGGAGTGGATATCAGCCCTGAGATGCTCGCCTACGCCCAANCCCAACTCACAACGAATGGCCTGNACAATGTCAGCCTGNGCGAAGGTGGAGCCGAGGCGATCCNCGCTGACGACAACTCTTTCGACGTAGTGNTCGCCTCACTTAGTTTCATGTACGTTGTTGACCGTGCCGCCGCCGCCGGCGAGTTCGCCCGGGTGCTACGGCCCGGAGGCCGCTTGGTAGGCTCAGTATGGACCGGACCGGAACAGTGCGATCTGGTCCGCTTTCAANAAATCGCCGGAAGCTTTGCGGCAGCCCCACCGGTTCCCGGCGTCGGCCCAGGCGCCCTGGCGGACCCAGCCTAATTTCTCCAACAACTAGCGGAAGCTGGAATAGACGCGCACGNGGAGACAGAGATACTGGGCTTTGATATAGACAGCTTCGCCATGGCATGGGATGGCTTTGCGGGTGTTACTACAGCCAGCTTGTCACCGGAACGGCAGCNGGAAGCTAGGGGAGCTGTGTTTTCAGAGATGTGGCCTGATGNAGAGGGACCTCGCCACTTTCGGAACGGGACACAATTCATTATTGGGCGAAACGCCGAGTAGGAGTCCCGCTGGAACGGCCAACCAACTACGCCACACTCCACCCCCGCGACGCCATCTGGATGGGCACCCAAGGCTCCGGCGGTGGCATGGTTCCCGGAGACACCATAGAGGTTGAGATCAGCGGGATTGGAACACTGAGGAATTACGTGGTGCGGAGGANTAGNGGGCGTTGGGGTAANGCCCGTTTGCGAAANCTAGCATCCAAGTATGCGGATATGAGGTCACGTTGTGCCAATGCTGGAATGTGAGCCATCCATCAATTCGTACCCCATCCAGGTGCAGAACATGGATTGGCGAGGTCAAGTATTTCGGGAATCGCAGGCAGCCCATGCCTCTCTCTGAGCAAGAACNTCGCTGCGTCGACTTGGCCAGTGGGTTCTTATCTGGAAACCTCGGTGGCACCTGGACTGTCCAAGACTACTTAGACGAGATGTATGTATCCNAACCTTCTCCTGAAGTTGTGATANCCAACGGGCAAATAACCGCAGCAATCGAAGTCAAACGGCTTNCAGGTGATTCGATATACCAAGCCTATCTAGAGAGCTTGATTTCAAACCAAAGGTTTCTGACTCCTTCTTGCGGCGGTTATTATGTTCTAGAACCGCCTATAGATTTTAGGATACCTCTGCCCCCAGACATTCGGCGACTAGTGAAGCGTGAGATTGGACTTGTTGCGCCCACATTGCGACCGGGTGATAAAGGCGCAATTCGTCTACCTCGTAGTGGACACATCTCCCTTATATCCGAATCAGGCCCGCCATACGTCAACTGTTGTCATGGCGGACCACTGTCGAGTTTCCTAGGACCGATAGCGGATAGTATTCCTGGCAAGATGATCCTGATCGATGAGGGACTGGAGCATTCTTTCGTCACCGAGGAAGGTCGGATTGCTTTCTACGAGGCCGTGGTCAGCGCTTATCATCTCAGAGTAAACGGGGATGCATCGAAATTTACTTGGCTCGAGGAATGGAGGTTGGAGAGACTCGAAGAAGATGATCAAGACACTGATGAAGAGAAGGACGGAGTTTGGGTTCTCACTGTGACCGAAGCGCGAGATGTGAAGCAATCAGTTGCGGAGTGTGTTTATACAGCGCTCCAAAACGCCTTAAGGAAATTCGAGCGACGGTGCTGGGCAGAGCACCATGTAGTTGTTCTAGAATCATCTATGAATGCACCTAAGCGTTTGGTAGCGCCAATAATAGAAGACCTAAACATAACTGAGTTGGGAAACGTCAACCTAGTTTTGTTAGTAGAGGATGAAACTATAACTCAATGTTATCCACCCTTCGGGTGACCTCGCAAGGGATTGACCGTTCGCCATACTAAAATCCCCCACTCCCGCCTACCCCGTCACATACCCGTTCTTCAGATCCCACTCCCGTGCCGCCTCATCGCGCTCCCCAGGCTCCCCGTACCCACCGCCACCCGAAGACAGGCAGTAGACGTGGTCGCCGGGGTTGACTACTACGCCGACTTCTTTGGAGCCTAGCAGCCTTTCCGCGCCGTCTGACAGGATTTTGTAGTCGTGGGGCAGGCCAGGGTCGGCGCCGAAGAGACCGAAGGGCGGGACTACTATGCCGTCTCCGGCGGTGTTTAGTAGCGCCGGTTCAGTTCCTTCATAAACCAGGTCGCAGATGGCACCCAGGCCGCCGCGCCAGGTACCGGCTCCTCCGGAATCAGCGCGGAGTTCGTGGCATTTGACGAAGAAGGGGAACCGTTCTTCGGTAAGCTCGATGCTGGGGGCGCGGATGCCTCCGGCAACGTTGACCTCCCCCACGTTGGGCCAGCCGTCGTAGCCGTAAGAGGCCCCGCCGCCGCCACGAGCCAGGAAGAAGTGCCAGATGAACTGGCGTCCCGTGCGGGGGTCGATGCCGGTCATGGCGTAGCGCAGGCGGCGGGAGAAGCCGGCGGTAACCTCGTGGGGTATCGCCTGGGACAACGCCTTGAATATCGCCTCAACAATCTCCTCAGCGCAGTGATTGGTGCTCATGCACACCGGGGCGGGGGGATTGGCGTTGACCACCAGCCCCTTGGGCGCAATCACCTGCACCGCCCGGGCGGACCCTTCGTTCCGGGCAACGTCGGTGGGGGCCAGGTACATTATGGCGGCGTGGGTCAGGGAGCGGGTATTGGCGTAGGAGCTGTTGATGAACCCGGTCACCTGGGGGCTGGACTCCCCAAGGTCGATGGTCATGGAGTCGCCCTCGATGGTTACCTTGGCCCGGATGGGAACCAGCTTGTTGTCGAAGCCGTCGTCGTCCACCAGAGACTCGCCCCGGTAAACGCCGTCGGGCCACTGGGAGATGAACTCCCGTACCTGTTTTTCCGTGGCGGCCAGGATGTCGTTGACCGCCGCCGTGAGCCGTTCGGGACCGTAGCTCTCCAGCAACGCCTGGATGCGCTGCTCGGCAATCATCACGGACCCTATCTGGGCGTTCAGGTCGCCGAGGAAGTTCTCCGATTGCCGGACGTTGGCCGCAATCATCTGTAGCACGTCTTCTCGGGGCACTCCCTTGTCGTAGAGCCGCAGTGGCGGGATTCGAATGCCTTCCTGGTAAATCTCGCTGGCCGCCGGGTTGTAGCCGCCGTGGGTGCCGCCGCCGACATCGCTGTGGTGGGCGCGGTTGACGCCGTAAAACAGCAGCTCGCCCTGATAGAACACAGGCCGGATGATGGTTATGTCAGGAAGATGGCTGCCACCGAAATAGGGGTCGTTCAGGACGAACAGGTCCCCCTCGGACATGTCCCCTTCGAAATACTCGCGGACGGCGGCCCCGGCGATGGGCAAGGCGCTGATGTGCACTGGGATTCCCTCTCCCTGGGCGACAAGTTGGCATTCCGCGTCCAGGATAGCGGTGGAGAAGTCCCGGCTGGAGTTGAGAATTTGAGACATGGAGGTGCGCAGCATCACCTCGGTCATCTCCAAGGCGATAGATTCCAGGCGGTGCTCGACTACTGCTAGCGTGATGGGGTCGGGACGGGCGGAGATGTCACCAGCGGGTGGTTCGACAGGATCACCATCAACGGGAACAAGTTCGCCACGAACGGAATAGGCCGTCGAGTCCAAACTTTCGAGGGCTACGTGAAGCTCTATCCCTCCAGCTCCATCCACGGTAATGCTGTTACCAGTCTCAACCAATATAGTGGTGAACTCCGACTCCAGAATGGCAGGTCCGTCCAATCTCGCGCCGGACGCTAAGGACGCGATGTCGTACACAGGGACCTCATGCCATGCACCCAGATATACCCGGCGGGTGCCGACCGGAGCGGGAGAAACGGCGGCGTCATTCGATTTAGTTCCCTGAGGCTGGGAGATTCTGGACAATCGGCCCACCATGGTGACCCGCAGGGTTACTAGGCGGACTTCCTGGTCTTGCTGGTGGTAGGAGAACAGTTCCTGGTATCGCTGATGGAAGTTGCCGGACCACTCCGACAGAAATGCGCCGTCCTCCAGAGACGGATCCGGGACGGCGATGTTCACCTCGTACACTTGGTCCAGATAGCGCATATCCGCCGACCTCTGGACCTCGATGTCATCCTCGGAGATTCCCTGGGCCCGAAGTTTCTCCCTGCCCTGGGATTCCAGGCCGATCAAGATTGACCGCACGGTCTGTAGGTCTATCCCATCCAGGCTTGCCGGATGGGAGCGGGAGAAGTCGTATTTCAGATCGGTGCACAGCATTCCGTAGGCCGATAGCACCGGCCCCGCTGCTGGGAGGTGCACCTTGTCCACCCGCAACTCCCGCGCCACCTGACCGGCGTGCAATCCCGCTGCGCCGCCGAAAGCGAGAATGGCGAACTCTCGAGGGTCCACCCCTCGATGCACCGACATCAGCCGGATGCCCTCAGCCATGGTGGTAGCGACGACCCTGGATACGCCGTAGGCCGCTTCCACGGTTGTCATCCCCAAGGGCTTGGCCACCCGCTCTTCCAGCGCCTTTACCGCTAGGTCTTTGTTCAGCTTAGCCTTGCCGCCCAGGAAATTATTCGGATCCAGATACCCAAGCATCAGGTTTGCGTCGGTCACGGTGGCGTCTTCTCCACCCTTGTCGTAGCAGGCTGGCCCCGGATCTGCTCCGGCACTCTGGGGNCCGACGTGGAGAATCCCGCCAGGACCCACCGAGGCGATGCTGCCACCACCGGCTCCCATGGTGTGGATATCAATCATCGGCACCGCTATCTTCCAACCGCCCTCGAATTTCTCGTGGGCCAAGTGGGGTACGCCGTCTTCTATCAATGAAATATCGGTGCTTGTCCCGCCCATGTCGAAGGAGATAACCTTGGACTCGCCCAATAGCTGTCCGTGATAGGCGGCGGCGCTGACGCCACCGGCCGGGCCGGAAAGGATGGCCCGAACGCCCATCTTGCTGGAGTCGTCTATGGGCGCGACCCCGCCGTTGGACTGCATGATGAGCACCTCACCAAACCTCTGGTAAGGCGCGAACCGGTCCTTAAGGTGCTGAAGGTACCTGCCGAAGACCGGGCCAACGTAGGAGTTGATGACGGTGGTGCTAAGCCGGTCGAACTCTTTGATCTGGGGAATGACTTCGTGGGATAGGGAAGTGTAAAGATCGGGGAATTTATCTCGTATCTTCTCGTAGACCAAGGCTTCATGGGCGGGATTCAGGTAGGAGAACAGGAAGCAGACGGCCAGAGCTTCGACCCCTTCTTGCCGTAAGTACTCCAACTCCCGATCCAAAGCTCGCTCATCCAGTGGCGTAAATACGGACCCATCCGCCCGGACCCGTTCTGGGATACCCATACGCAGGTAGCGGGGCACCAGAGGTTCCACTGGAGTCATGCGCAGGTTATACCGGTCTTCCTTCAACCCCTCCCGCATCTCCAGCAGGTCCCCGAAGCCGTCGGTGGTGATGAGGCCGACCTTGGCTCCCTTCCGCTCGACCAGAGTGTTGGTTGCCACGGTAGAGCCGTGAATAACCAGTTCCGTGGTGTCCAGAAATTCATGGATTGATAAATCATAGGCTTGGGCCGCGTCTTCAAGCCCCGCCATGACCCCTTCAGAAGGGTCGTGGGGAGTGGAGGGCGTCTTGAAATACCGGGGCGGCTCTCCCTCATTGGTGACCACAAAGTCAGTAAAGGTGCCGCCAACATCGATGCCTATCTTGAACAAAGGGGAACTCCTATTCTCGGAAATACGCGGTTGACTAATTTTGGTTCTGGCTCTCCCGCCATACGGCGAACAAGTCGGTTCGCTCCGCTATCAGCGAAGCGCCGATTCCCGCTACAACTGCCGACAAAGCCGAGGTTATTCCTACGAAGGAGAATGGTGTCGACGCAACCGCAGCGTGTTACCGAAAGCTTTTTCGAACGCATCCTGGAGAGATGCGAAGATAGCCAGACCCGCCAGAGCGAATATATAGTAGCTGGGTAAAACAGCAAGNATCNGAATCACCAGCCCNGCGGCTAATGCGATGATTAACGTTAACACGGCTGCAACGATGGAACCCCAATACCGCTGGGATTCAAGTCCTGCATTGGGTCCGGCGATAATAGCGACCCCAGTTCTGGCAACCGTTGCGGGGTGTCCACCCAACAAAGCGTTAACCACCGAGTTGACTCCAACCAGGATTGATATCTTGTTGATTGGAACTTTGTAACCTTGCCCCATCAAAAATCCCAATCCTTGGACATTTCCCAACCCCAGAGCCAGGACCACCATTGGCAGGCTAACCGCAGCCACAGCGGGACCAGAGAACCCTATCTTCGGAACAGCCAGGACCGGTAGGCTCCAGNACATGGCGTCCGGTGAAGCCTGACCTNCAACCAAGACGGCGGCCCCTCCGAAAACAACGGCCAGCCCGACGGGTGGAATTTTCGGGCTGCGTCTTCCGCTCCGGGATGAAGCACCGTGGTCGATTGAGTCGATACCATGGCGTTTCCCTCCATATACTAGCGTTATACTGGCGTTGCCTGATAGCGCACCGCCGTGATCGCCTGATAAAGATGCCGGTTTAGCTGCCTTATACTAGGCCTTGGAAGTTCATTACGCAACGGGGCCTCGGATACGGGAGCCCAGAGGAAATGGATGCCTGATGTTAACGTAGCGCCCTACGGATCGTGGGAATCACCGGTCACCTCAGACCTCATCGTTTCCGAGTCCATCAGGCTCGGACAACTGGCCATAGACGGTGAGGACATTTACTGGGTGGAACAGCGCCCTCGCGAAGGCGGGCGCAACGTCATCGTCCGACGCGCCGCCGATGGGAATATCGACGACGTAACGCCTCCAACATTCAACGCCCGCACCCGGGTGCACGAGTACGGCGGTGGGGCATTCTGTGTGGCTGATGGCGTGGTTTATTTCGCTAATTATGACGACCAGCGCCTTTACCGCCAACGGCATGGTGAAACGCCGGTGCCCGTCACGCCTGAGGGAGACCTACGGTACGCCGACATGGTTATCGACCCTGTCAGAGACCTGTTGATCTGCGTCCAGGAGGACCATACCTCTTCATCCCAGGAAGCCGTCAACACGGTATCCGGAGTTCCACTTAAGGGAGACGGCGCCAGACAAGTATTGGTCTCCGGCTCGGATTTCTATTCTTCCCCAAGGCTGAGCCCCAACGGCANGAAGTTGGCGTGGCTCAGTTGGAACCACCCCAACATGCCCTGGGACGGNACCGAGTTGTGGGTGTCGGACCTATCTNCAGACGGCCCCTTGGAGCATCAAGNGAAGGTGGCTGGTGGTGTCGAAGAGTCGATCTTTCAGCCAGAATGGGCTCCCGATGGAACCCTGTACTTCGTATCGGACCGCACCGGATGGTGGAACATATACCGTTGGCGTGATGGCAATGTGGAGGCGGTTACCGCTCTGGAAGCTGAATTCGCCAGACCTCAATGGGCTTTCGGCTCAGCTACCTATGCGTTCCAATCCGCCCGCAGAATGATATGCTCCTACGTTCAGGACGGAAGCTGGAAGATGGCTAGCCTGGACACAGAGCTCGGTGCGCTGGAATCGGTGGCGACACCCTACACCGACATGGCGCGAGGCGATCTGCGGATGACCTCGGACGCAGCGATATTGATTGCCGGTTCGGCAGCGAAGCCTTTATCGGTTGTCCGATTGGATCTATCCAACGGGGATACCCACGTGTTGCGAACTTCCTGTGACGTAAGCGTGGACCCAGCCTACCTATCCACCCCGGAAGCCATCGAATACCCCACCGAGAACGGCCTGACTGCTCACGCTTTTTACTACCCCCCGTCCAACGGAGACTACGCGCCAACGCCAGGAGAAAATCCGCCCCTGCTGGTGAAAAGCCACGGCGGCCCCACCAACGCTACCTCAATCTCCCTGGACCTGTCCATCCAGTACTGGACCAGCCGGGGTTTCGCCGTTCTGGATGTCAACTATGGGGGCAGCACCGCCTACGGCAGAGAATACCGGGAACGTCTGAAGGGGCAGTGGGGCATCGTCGATGTGGACGATTGTGTCAACGGGGCTCTGTACCTGGTGCGGCAAGGCTTGGCGGACGGGGACCGGTTGGCCATCGACGGCGGCAGCGCCGGAGGATACACCACCCTGGCAGCGCTGACTTTCCGGGACTTGTTCGCCGCCGGAGCCAGCTACTACGGCGTGAGCGATCTGGAGACGTTGGCCAAGGATACCCATAAGTTCGAGTCCAGATACTTGGACGGTCTAGTTGGAGCCTACCCAGAGGAGGCGGAGGTGTACCGGCAGCGGTCTCCCATCAACTTCACCAGCCAGCTTTCCTGCCCGCTGATTCTGTTTCAAGGCTTGGAGGACAAGATTGTCCCACCGGACCAAGCAGAGTCCATGTTCGATGCGGTTCGAGCCAAGGGCATCGCCACGGCTTACCTGCCTTTCGAAGGAGAACAGCACGGATTCCGCCGAGCCGAGAACATCAAACGAGCTCTGGACGCCGAGCTGTACTTTTACTCAAAAATCTTCGGCTTCGACGCGGCGGGGCCGTTGGACCCGGTCGACATCGTGAACCTCTGACGTATGTCATCAGAGTGGTACCTGTCTGAACGCCCGTGGGAGTGACTTTGCGTCGGCCTNTCTTCGATCCAACGGGCATCTAACCGGCGGGATTTGCATCTTAATTGATTGGACCGGATAACCCTTGGATCCAAAGGAGACAGACCTATGCAAGAACCGAACATCACCGTATTTGGCGCCCCCTAGTGCCCCGATTGCCGCCGCTCCAAGCAGTTCTTGGGCGAGCAGCACATCCCCTTCGTCTGGGTGGACATCGACCAGGACGAGGAAGGCAGAACGCGGGTCCAGGAAGTCAACGGCGGTAAGCAGATAATCCCAACCATCGTGTTTGAGGACGGCTCAATCTTGGTGGAGCCTTCCAACGCCTAACTAGNCGCCAAGCTAGGCATCAGCCCCAAAGTCAATCGGGAGTTTACGACCTCATCGTGGTCGGAGGGGGGCCTGCCGGGTTGTCAGCCGCCCTCTACGCTGCCAGAGAAGGTATCGAAACCCTGATTATCGAACGCAGCGGAGTGGGTGGCCAGGCAGGCACCACGGAGCGCATCGATAACTACCCGGGATTCGCCGAGGGAATCGGCGGGGCTGAACTGGCTGACGCCATGCGGGCTCACGCCGAACGGTTCGACGTAGAGATTCTGCCCGCCCAAGCGGTAACCAAGATAGAGTCCCAGGGGGATTACAAGATGATTGCGACCGAGTCGGGCGACTCCTACTGTGGCCGCTCGGTGCTACTAACCCCCGGCGCCACCTACCGCCGCCTTAACGTACCCGGCGAGGACGACTTGATAGGTGCGGGAATCCACATCTGTGCGACGTGCGACGGCCCCTTCTACAAGGGCAAAGAGTTGGTGGTCGTGGGCGGCGGCAACAGCGGGGTTGAAGAGGGTCTTTTCCGCACCAAGTTCGCCACCAAAGTGACCATCCTAGAGGTCGGGGACCGGCTCAGGGCCAGCCAGATTCTTCAGGAGAAAGCGGCCAGCCACCCGCAGATCGAAGTGCGCCTTGACACCACCGTGGTGGAGTTCAAGGGAGATGGGAAGCTAGAGTCTCTGGTCATCAAAGACGTAAATACCGAAGAGACCGAAGTGATGAACCCCGCCGCCGTCTTCGTATTCATCGGTCTGCTACCCAACACCGGCTTCGTCAAGGACTCCGTAGACTTGGACCAATGGGGGTCCATCACCACCAGCCCAACCATGGAAACCAGCCTGGAGGGCGTCTTCGCCGCAAACGATGCCCGAGCCGGAAGCACGAAGCAGGTCGCCAGCGCAGTTGGAGAAGGGGCCACGGCAGCCCTGATGATTCGTCAGTATCTAGAACGCACCCAGGGAAGCCGCGCGTACAAAGGGGACTAAAAACCTGTTCTCTCCCCCTTGCGAAGGGGGAGAGCTAGAGAGGGGGTCCGTTTGCCCGGAATCAACGATCGAGCAACCGGGAAAGAACCGCTAGGCAACCAGCTTATACCGTAACCTGGCTGGTTGCAGGGGTGGTGGCGCAGCCGGGACACTTGCCGTAAAAGTCTACGCGCTGAGCGGCAATCTCGAAGTCGGAACCCTCTTCCACCAATGCCTTGAGTTCCTCCACCATGCTCTGACCCACTTCAGCATCCACCACCGCGCCGCATCCGACGCACACCAGGTTAGCATGGGGGGACAGGTTGGCGTCGTAGCGGGACTGACGCTGGAAGGGCAACTCTCGCACGATGGCGGCTCGCTCAAGCAAGTCCAAGGTAGCGTAAACCGTTGCCAGGGTTACGTAGGGGAAAAAGGCCTTTACCCGCTCGAACACATCCTTCACTGACGGATGGTCCCCGGAATTAATAACAACTTCGGCGATAGCCAGACGCTGGGGCGTCACCCGGATGCCCAGCTGTTTGAGTCTGATCGCGAGTTCTTCCTGAGTAGTCACTTCTCTTTGCCCCTTTCTGGCGCCCTAGTTAAAATCGGCCCGGCCCGGTTCATGAAAATCCGGCGCCATCCCAACCCATCTTTAGACAACATTCCTAGCCGTGATAGTATCCATCAGCCCTATCGGTGTCAATCGGACACAGCTTTATGAGGGCATCGGTCAGGGTCTCGTCACCCCGGCGTAGGCCGAGGTCCAGGGTCGACTCGGATGCGAAACTTCCTGGATTCCGGCCTATGCCGGAATGACGACGAGACCACNGACCGAACGTCACGCTCTTTGTCCCACGCTTTGTCCAGGCGCAGACTGAATCCTAACGTTAGCTGGAGAAAGAAGTACCGGGAACCTGTTCGCCACCGAACCGGCGGCGGTGTACTCGGAGGGTTCAATCATCCATGACGACGGGGATTCCCGCAGCCTCGGCTTTGGCTTTGGCAACCTCGTCAATCACCCCGTCCTGAAGCCAGATGTACTTGACGCCAACCTCGATGGCTTCATCCACGACCGGAGCCACCAGCTCGGAACGTCGGAAAACGTCCACCATGTCTATGGGGACCGGCACCGACTTCAGGTCGGGATAGCTCTTTTCACCCAGGGCTTCCTCAATCATCGGATTGACCGGGATTATCCGGTAACCCTGCTCCTGCATGTACCTGGACACCCCATAGCTGATTCGCTCTGGGTTGTCGGAGAGTCCCACCACGGCGATGGTCTTACTGTTGCGTAGTTGTTCCTCTACCAGATCCATTACAACCTCCCCGTTTCTTAGGGTTTTCTGACTACCAGGATTTACCTTTGATGTAGTTGTAGGCCGAGATAGCGGCAGTAGCGCCGTCTCCCACTGCCGATGCCAGTTGGGACACCGACTTCTGCCGAATGTCACCGACGGCGTAGATGCCCGGAACTTCGGTCTCCATGGAAACGTTTACCGGGATATGGCCAGCATTGTCCACTTTGACCACGCCTTCAACCAGACTNGAATTGGGCTCCAGTCCCACGAAGACGAAAAGCCCGGATAGGTTCACTTGATTCTCCAAGTTGGTGACTACGTTGCGGACCCGCACTCCCGTCACGGTATCTTCGCCCACCACTTCGTCCACCACCGAATTCCAAACCACTTCGATCTTCCGGTTCTGGTGTACTCGCTCCTGTAGCGATTCGTAGGCGCGAAGGTGATCCCGACGGTGGAACAAGAGAACCCGCTCGCAGTACTCGGTTAGTGTAATCGCTTCGTCGGCCGCCGAGTCGCCGCCGCCGACCACACCCACGACTTCGCCCATGAACATCGGGCCGTCGCAGGTGGCGCATTGGGAAACGCCCCGCCCGAACAATTCCTGCTCACCGGGGATACCCATCTGACGCAGGGTAGAACCCGCAGCCACAATCAAAGTCTTCGTCTTGTANCCACCGGCGTCGCTGGCCACCATCGTGTAGTCGCCTTCCCTTGATATTCGGGCTACATCGGCCATTATGAACTCGGCTCCGGCGTTCATCGCCTGTTCCTGGATGGACGGACCCAGCTCGGCGCCGGAGATTCCATCGGGAAACCCCGGATAGTTTTCTATCTTTTCCACGTTGATGATTGAGGCCCCNCCCATCATCCGCTCGACCAACCCGGTCTTCAAACCATATTGGGCGCCGTACATCGCCGCAGTCAGNCCGGCAACGCCGCCCCCGACGATTAACAAATCATAATCGTTAGCCACTTCGGAACCTCCTAAACACACCACACCGTAATTTTTGATTCCGGCACGCGCTTGGACTTCATCTTGGGACCGCACNGTGTTTGCTTTTGAAATTTTACTACAATCTAGACAAGTTTTGGGCGACAACAGTTCCAGCATTGGAGGTTTGGAACACGCTGGCGCCGATGCATCAGGTATCGGTGCAAATAAGTTGACGCTTTGAGATTGCTGTCTTATTGTTCCAGGTATCAGACTAGATTGGGCACTCAATCAAATCATGCCGGCCAGATAAACCCAGCCGAGGATACGTAGATTGAATTCGAAGGAACTGTTCGTCGTTTTGGGCGTTCCACCTACGATGTGCGACTTACTTGGTGAAGAGCACCCGGAGAAGCTATCCGAAGCCCATCCCATGGTACGAGTGGAAAGGACATACGACATAGATCAGTTCGCAGAGTCGGTGAAACAAGCCGACGGCGCTATAGTTCAAGCTAATTTTAGATTCCCATCGGAGGCNCTGAAACCGGATGCGAGACTCCGANGGATTCAGTTGGCCGCCGCCGGAGCCGATCGAGCGTGGACCCCNGAGTTGCGTGCCACCGAACACGTGACTATCATATCGTCGAAAGGCCCCATGGGTTCCCTCTTGGCGGAGCACACCGTATTGCTCATGCTGGCCTTGGCCCGCAACCTGCGTGGATTGATGAAAAGCCAGGCAGACANGTTTTGGAGCCGCCAAGACTACGACATCCCGTTCATGAGCCAGATGCTGGGCAAAACCATTGCCATCCTTGGCGTCNGTAGTTTCAGGGGGAACCTTGCCCGCATCTGCAAGGTCGGATTCGGTATGAAGGTGCTGGGNATGGCGCGCACCAGCAGCGGCAATCCCCACGTGGGCCGTTATTTCCAGCGAAACGAACTCAATGCGGCGTTAGCCGAAGCCGACGTGGTGGCCCTTTGTCTGCCGATAACTTCTGATACCGAAGGCATCATCGACGCCGCGGCCCTGGCGGCGGTGATGCCCTCGGCGTACCTCATCAACGGAGAGGAACGCTGATAGATGAAGAAGCCCTGGTATACGCATTGCAG
>PANP01000096.1 GCA_002708395.1 Dehalococcoidia bacterium | reverse complement strand
ACCTGCCCTTGAGCGGCGAACTGCATGTTGTGGTATTCCAGGTCGGCGACGGTTTGGTACAGATTCCCAATGACTATACCCCAGTAGAGCACATCTCTGCCTCGGTATTGCCTGATGGAACGGCCAACCTTGCTGGTGCAGAGATAGACCGGCCGGCCGACTTCGATAAGCTCCTCAGCAATCTGCACCCCTGACTGGGCGCTGCCGATTATCAGCACACCGACGGGCTTCAGTTGATCCGGATTGCGGTAGGCAGCTGTATGCATCTGGTCTAGCCACGAAGGAAGTTCCTTGCTAACAGTAGGGGTATGGGGGTCTGCATGGCGCCAGAGGCGACGACTACGTTAGCCGCCTGGTAAGAGCCGCCCTCGGCTTTAACCTCAAATCCCTTTCCGCCGGGGCCCGTGCTGATACCGGTTACGTTTACCCCCGTACGCACGGGCAAGTTCATGGCACTGGCATAAGATTCAAAATTCTGGAGTAATTCGTCCCGGTGCCAAAAGCCGTCGGGCTCGGACAGGGGGCTTTGGTCTCCCGGAAGCTNGTTGANGCTGTNGGGGNAGTTNACCTTGAAGGAGTCCCAANGTTGGGAGCGCCAAGTCTCGCCAATNTCCCCGCGTTCTAATACCAGGTGGCCGNGGCCCGCCTTGGCCAGATAACAGCTTACGCTCAGNCCGCCGTGTCCAGCACCTACGATAATGGTCTCCACTGNCTCAGGCATATGCGATCCTCTCCAGNGGAAATTGCTCNATGACTCAANCTGGGCTAGTCANCGCATCGTGCCCCACGGATCGCCTACGTGGCCGTGGGTAGTCATAAGAAAGACCTTAAATGATTCCCTCTTCGGAGAGCCGTTTCATCTCGTCCTCGGATATCCCCAACCGTTCGGCAAATATCTCTTGGTTGTGTGTGCCCATCTTGGTCGGACCGGCGAAGCGAATCTTGCCCGGCGTCTCGCTCATTATCGGGAAGGTGTTCTGCATGCGTAAGGTCCCCAGATCCGGGTCTTCCACCGACGTGATTGAATCGCGGGCTATGACCTGAGGGTCCTCCATGAATTGGGAGGTGTCGTACACCGGGCCGATGGCCGTCTCCGCCTCCTCAAACCTTTCTAGGACTGTCTCCCTGGGGTATTGGAGAATCCAGTCCGCTACCAGTTTGTCCACTTCGTCGGCATTCTGGGCTCGGGCTGCGGGAGTGGCAAATTTAGGATCGTCGGCAAGCTCGTCTCCGCCGACTAGCTGCATGACTCTCCTGGCGATGGACGGCGTGGACGCCGATAGCGCGACCCAGTTGCCGTCGCTGCACATGTAGAGATTGCGAGGCCCACCGCCTCCGCTGCGGTTGCCACGGCGATTCTGAATAAAACCTAGTTGGTCATAGGTCAGCGGTTGCGCTCCCANAACAAAGGACATCGGCTCATATAGTGATACGTCAATCTCCTGGCCGATACCGGTGCCAACCACGTCCCGGTAGTAAACCGCGAACATGGCGCTAAACACACCGAACAAGCCGGCGATTCCGTCAGCCAGGGCAAGAGGAGGTAGGGTAGGGGGGCCGTCCGGTTGGCCGGTGACGTGGGCGAATCCGCTCATGGCCTCGGCTAAGGTGCCGAAGCCCGGCCGGTTCTTGTAGGGACCGGTCTGGCCAAAGCCGCTGACCCTAACCATTATCAGTCGTGGGTTAACCGCTTTCAAGTCCTCGTAGCCGATCCCCCATCGTTCCATGGTGCCGGGGCGAAATCCCTCGATCAGAATATCCGTGTCTTTCACCAGACGTTTCAATATCTCCGCGCCCTCTGGGCTGCCCAGGTTCAGGGTGATGCACTTCTTGTTCCGGGAGTGAAACTTCCAAGACAGAGGTATCCCATCCTTCTGCGAGCCCATCGTCCGAAGACCGTCGCCGTTCTTGGGATGCTCAACCTTGATTACCTCGGCGCCAAAGTCCCCCATTAGTGTTGCTGGCATGGCGCCGGCGAAGAGCTGGCTGGTATCCAGTATCTTCAGTCCTTGCAGGGCCATGCCGTTGTTTTCCAGAGTCATTCCTCACCTCCTGATACTAATGAACCACGGTACTACGAAACTATGGGATGGGGAAGCGGTTGGAGCACTCCCAGCAACCATCCTAATGGCTCCAGCGGCGATTCGACTCTGCAAACGTTGACCCTAGCATCAGGTTTCTTTAAACTCGAACCAGTTGATGTGTCCCGCTAGTCCATCGTAAACGTATGACGGGTATAGAAATAATCTCCGATTCACAAAGGGAAATAGCCCTGGGCGCAATCGCCGGTGTATTCGCGCCGCCACCGTACTCTATTCCTGCTGCCCAAGAGCACGGTGCGTTTCTCCCAGTCCATCTAAACTCACCGGAACCTCCGCACGGTTACTTTAACCAGCCACGACTGCCACTCTTGATCCAGACCAGTAACGCAGATGGAGAGAACCATGTACGTTGATGCCAACGGCATCCGAATCAACTATCGATTGGACGGCTGGCAGGGCTCGCCTTGGGTTACCTTCATCACCGGCATCGCCAACGATACGACGATGTGGGACGGCCAGATACCGGCGCTGGAAGACGAATTCAACATCTTGAGGCTCGACACCCGCGGCCACGGCGGCACGCAAGCAACAGACGGCGACTACGCGTTCGACATGCTGATGAACGACGTTGTCGGCGTTTGGGATGCTCTGGATATCCCCCAAACCCATGTCGTTGGGCTTGGTCTCGGGGGATCTACGTCTATCGGCATCGCTATCAACCACTCTGACCGGGTTATCAGCCTAACGCCCTGCGCCTGCCGGGCGGTGATGGTTCCGGAACTCCAGGCGATATGGCCGAGTCTCGTAGAAATGGCAAAGACCGGCGGCATGGAAGCAGTCGCGGAAACAACGGTGCAACGTTGGTTCACCGATGAATTCAAAGCCGCCAATCCGGATGTCCTCTACTCGGTACGCCAGCAGATTCTAGGCACGGACCTGCGAGGGTATTTCGGGTGCATCTCCGCCTTTATGAGCCTGAACTTCATCGACAAGATCGGAGACATCACAGTTCCAACCCTGTTTATCAGCGGAGCCGACGATCAGCGGGGCGGTCCGGCCCCAGTGATGCAAAGCCTGGCCGATGGCGTTAATGGAGCACGTCACGTGTCTATCCCAGACGCGGCTCACATCTGCAACATCCAGAACCCTGCCGGATTCAACGATGTACTAGGGACGTTCTTGCGTTCGCATTAAGGAGCGCGCACTTCGGCCGCCGCGTCCCGTGCTGAATGGTTTCAACCTGGCGGCTTGATTACTGCCGCACTTAGACATGCGGGCCCATTACCTCCCAGCCTTGCAACATCGAAAATCTGGCAGGTATGCGCAGAAACTAAAGGGGCGTCCATGGTGGACGCCCCTTTCTCTAACCTGATTCTGGGAACCAAAAGCCGCCGAAGGGTTCACCCCTTCGGGAGCCACGGACCCTGTTCCAGCGGCACTGCCATGGAAACCCTAGGCTCGTCGCCGATGCCTCGGGTGATGTGACCGTGCCCGGTGGTGTCCTGGGCGATGAGTACATCTCCGGCCTCAAGGCGCCGGACCGTCCCATCGGCTACTTCAATCTCGGAGATTCCCGCCAGGTGCGCAACGTACTGAACGCGGGAAGCGTTGTGATAGTCGTCTACCTTAGGGGATGGGCTTTGGTTGAGTCTTGTCGGACCCTCCCCGATATGGTTTACGATTTCAGCGAATTGATCGATNGTTACGTCTATCAGACGGGACTCACCGTCAGCGCCAGGGTAGACCGTCACTATTTTTACCATCAGAGCCTCCTTCCAGATGTTAGATATGCCTCAATCATGTGGCAGCCATCCATCCAAGGTCTACTTACGGTCAGCCAGATAAGTATCGGTCGCCCGCCTCAGACCAGCCCTTCGGTTAGCTTGGAGCGACTCCTTCTGACTGGCGGATCTCCGCTGGGAATCTATGATTCCGGTGAGGCTGCCTTGGAACTGGGGCATGACGTAGCGAGCCATCAACTCGTAGCTTCGATGCAGCTTGTCGCGGGGTGCCCAGTCTTCCGCTCGCAGCAACAATCCGCCGAATCCGCCACTGGCTTCCTGAAGACGCTCGATNCCGGCGATACAATCTTCTGGAGTTCCCACGATCCACTGGTTNTTCTCAACCATGTAGTCAACAATCTCATCGGCGGGCACATCGGGAATGGGATTGCCATTGGTGCCGCCGGTGTATTCGGTGACCACCCGGCCTGCCCCCACCCGGATATCTTCAAAGGCCTGTTCCCGGGTTTCAGCCAGGTGACACCCGACCGACAACCGCCAATCCTCGCGGCGGACGGTTTTCCCATGTTCGGCGGCCGCCTCTTCAGCAATATCCCACTGGACCNTCAAGCTAGTGCTCCTGATTGTGTCGCGGGGCACACTGAGCGATATCACATCGACCCCGTGCTTGCCAGCCAACAGAACACCGGCGGGCGATTGAACCGACGCCACGGCGACGGGAAGGGTCGGCTTCTGGTAGGGGCGTAGCTGNAGCGTTGCGTCTTTAAGCTTGAACCAGTCAGTCTCGCGAGTGACCGGCTCGCTGCCGTCCAGGAGNTCCATAATCACTCCCAACGACTCGTCCATCATCTCCCGCTGCCGCTCCGGGTCGATGCAGAACATGTTNGCATCGGACGCCAGNGCACCGGGNCCCACGCCCAGCATCACCCGACCCCGGGTCAAGTGGTCCAACAGGACCATGCGATTAGCAACCATGTAGGGATGGTGATAGGGCAGGCTGACGACGCCGGTGCCGAGGCGGATGTGACGGGTGCGGCCTGCGGCNGTGGCGATAAATACCTCGGGAGAGGCTATGGTCTCCCAGCCTCCGCTGTGATGCTCGCCGACCCAGGCTTCGTCGAACCCGAGGTCGTCCAGCCACTCGATCAACTCCAGATCTCGCTCCAGGGCCAATGTCGGGTTCTCACCCACCCGGTGAAAGGGGGCCATAAAAGTCCCGAAGGTCATGTTATCGGTTAGTGAAGACAATTGTTTTTCCTCCATCTCGCTTGGATCGCTGCGACAGGCCGNCCGGCCAGGACNGCCAGGNTCGCCGATGCCCATTCAATAAGGGAATAGTAGCCTTGGGACACGGGGTTTGTCCACCGTGCGTCCATTCGGTGACCTACCGCCTCAAGACCAGGGTGAAAGCCAGCGTGGGGAAGAGCTACCAGGGAGCCGTCAGATGTAGATTGCTATCTTGCCAAAGAGTTCTTGAAGCCGGCGTTTGTCATCTTCCGAAAGTGTAGGCTCCTCCATCGCTTTGAGGTTGTCCTCAAGGTGATGGACGCTGGACGTACCGGTGAGCACGGTGGAGATGCCCGGATGGTCGGCCGCGAATTTGTACCCGGCGCTTATGACCGAGTCCACGCCATCGTGAATCAGCCAGTCCAGAGGAGCGTCATCGGGCACAGCGTCCTGGGAAATCAGCCCTTGCTGCTTCCACTCGGCAACCTGTTCCCGCAACAATTTCGGGCTCACCAGCTTGATGCGTACCGCCGCCATGTTGACGATGCCCACGTTGTGCTCGACCGCCAACCGTAGGGCCTTGTCCGCTGCGGTTTGGTTGAGTATGCCGTACTTCAGTTGGATAACATCCCACAGTTCAGGGTGAGTTTCCAGAGCCAGCACGACGCCTTTGTGATCATGCTCAACCTTGAACTGCTCGCTGAATCCGATGAATCGAATCTTCCCCTGTTCTTGAAAACGCTTCAGCACTGGGTATTGCTGGTCCACGACATCGAAGTAATGCCTGGAATTAAATACGTGAAACTGGAAGACATCAACGCAGTAAACATTCAACCGCACAAGGCTGTTCTCGATGGACTTTGCGATATCTTCAGCAGATCGCATCGCTCCGCTGGGGTCCAGGTACCTGCACTTGGTGGCAATCACATAATCGTCCCTGGGGACGTCCTTCAAGCCGTGGGCTAGAATAGATTCGCTGTCCCCGTAAGCCTCCGATGTATCAAACATATTGATGCCTTCGTTGATGCATCTGTGAATCAGCGTGTCCTGATCGTTCGATGACAGCCCGGTGTTCTGCCCAAGCTTGCTCGGTCCTCCGGACCCATAACTCACCAGTGAGACTTTCAGTCCAGTTCTACCCAGGGTTCGATAAATCATTTACGTCCTTTGACTATGTACCTTATGTTTATTATGAAGCGTGGCTAGGATTGGTAGGCCATGACGCGCGAAGGTCCAACCTGTAATATCGAGGGTAAGGGCAAGGATTCTAGATGAATGGTATGGAAATCAGTGACTTAAGGATATAGCATCTGAAGGCTGACTCCAAGATTTATTCAGGAATGTTACGGGTACGATCCGATACTTGAGACCCGCATCAAGGAGGGCGATGGCCACTGAGCAGCAGATACAAAGGGTGATTACGAACTTGTCGCAGGTGCTCTCATGCGCCCATTGTGGAGCCAGGTTCCGCTTCGGAGACTGGGAATGCCCCCATTGTGGGACCGATCTGGAGGAATACCTGCGCCAGTGGGCTGTGNCGTTGATCGACGGATTGGAGTTGGGCGGTTGATCTATGAATCTCCTGCCTCCGCACTGAGGCTGGCTGGGTTTCACACCTGGCCAGAATCATTCCCTTCGAAAGCCTGAACCAGGGCTTGCCTAATGTCTTGGGAGAACTCGCGGCGCTGCCAGTCGCGCACCTCCTGGGCTCCTTCGTCGGGAGACTCGTCCGCGGATCCATTCCANCCAAGAGCCAAACGCTCAAGGCTGACGGCCGGCCATAACAGCGCCGGGTCCAATTCCAGAGAATCNCCNTGCCGGACTCGCCACGCTTTGAGCGACCGCAGCCTAGCTTGGGCTTCCGGAGTCCAGGGGTTGTTGTTGGTCCGCGGCGGCCGAAGCATTTCGGGTCCGTTCATCCCTCGGTGAATCGCTTCCCGAATCAGGTTTCCGGAACGTCTGGCAATCCCGCCTGGCAAGCCACGGACCTTATGAAGTTCCAGGCCCGGTGCGGCGGACAGAATGATTATCGCCTCGTTGGTTATCACCCGGAAAGGCGGACAGTCCATCCGCCGAGCCTCATCCTCCCGAAACAAGAAAAGCTCTCTAAGCACGGCCAGGTCCCGGGGCGCCAACCGGCTGCTCCCTTTGATGCGCATCATCATGACCTCCGGCGGGCTCGGAGGGGCTGGACGAACCTGTTCCAGCCTTTGACACTCCTCCATCACCCAGTCCAGGCGGCGGGCAGTTTCCAAGCGTCCCTGCAGATTCTTGGCCAGCTTGGGCAAGTACGTCACGTCGCCGGCGGCGTACTCCAGCGCTGTTTGGCTTAAAGGGCGGTGGCTCCAGTCCGAGGTCTGCAACGCCCGGCTCTTGGGGATGTCCACGCCTAGAAATCCCTCAAGCACCGAGGCCAGATTCGTCTTGGGTATGCCCAGAAATCTCGCCGCCAACTCGGTGTCGAAGAGGGAACTCATCGTGAACCCGTAATCCCGGTTCAGGCACCGCACGTCATAGTCGGAGCCGTGGGCGACTTTGGTGATTGAAGGGTTGGACAACAGACTTCCCAGGGCGGACAAGTCCGAGACGGCCAAGGGGTCCAGCAGAAAGGTCTCCTCGCCGGTCGCGATCTGAATCAAGCAAACGCGCTCTTGGTAGCAGTGGAGACTGTTGGACTCGGTGTCCAGCGCCAGCACCGATTCCGGCGCGAGTTTAGCCGCAACCCGTTCCCAGTCCTGCTGGTTGTCAATCAATCCGGATGGACTCATATGATTATTCCGCTCAGTGGTCTGTGCAATAGATCGACTCTCTAGAAAACCCGCGCGGGCAAGATGCGGCGGTAGACGCCGGGCGACCCCGGAGCGTGTCCGTACCTGCCACCGATGTACTCATGCATACCGTCCGCGGCGCTGCGCTCCTTCCAGGCGANGCTCTCGGGCACGTTCTCGTGCTCAAACTCGTATACCGTCATATATTTGGGGTCGCCTTCNACGGCGTGNTACCGGCGAACACCGATGCATCCCGGCAGTTCCAGGTTGGCGGGGGTACGCACAGTATCGTAATACTCGTTGTATTTGGCCTCAATCTCCGCAGGAACGTCCATGCGGCCTACTTGGATGGCCGGAGCCATACCCCGGCCCAGCACATGGGAGTCGTTCTCCTTGGGGTAGATCTGGGTACAGACTAGGCGGGAGTAGTTGCGGCCCTTGGTTGAGATGGAGATTCGCTGGGTCCACTCCGACGGGTTGCGCCGAAAGTTCAGGTACTCCTCCGACTTTAAGGCGTCGACCGACTCCAGTTCGTAGCTGGCAAGATAGCGGGGACCGCCCTTCAGGGCCTGATACCTGGCGGCGTTCAAGAAGCCAGGAAAACTCAGCAAATCGCCTACATGTTCATCGTTATACCAGGCGTTAAAGTCCGCGTCGTGCTCGGCATCGATGTCCACGAAGACCATCAACAACGCTGTGCCTTTTTTCTCAACCAAACCAAGCCTCCTACTGAATCAGCTGCACACTGTGCAATCAGCTTTTGACAACTGCAATGATACCCACCGAAAGACGCTGCGGCAACGATATTCCCGGAAGGTCAGGGCAACCGGCGCAACCAAACGGCGGTCCTGCCGTAGTTCCGGCGGAGGCCGGGTCCCAAAGACGCATCTTCAGATCAGACACTAGCCCCGTCGCGCAGTGCCCCTGGATTCCGGCCTGCGCCGGAATGACGGCGGTGGGCATTCTAGCTAGCCATCTGCACCGGTCGTCCCAAGTCCGCTATTTGTGACGGCCACGACCTCTGCTGATATACTGGGCCAAAGCTCAATGGTGAGGAAATTGCGAAATGACGACAACATATGAGGTCGTGGGGAAACCANTCACCCGGCAAGAGGGTCCGGATAAAGTTTTAGGGACGTTTCTATATTCCGCCGACGTCAATCTGCCCGGCATGATTTGGGGCAAGGTGCTGAGAAGCCCCTTCCCTCACGCCAAGATAGTCAAGATCGACGCCTCCAAGGCACTGGCGATGCCAGGAGTTCACGCCGTCATTACGGGCCAAGACACTCTCGGCATGCGGATAGGCAGGAGCGTGCGCGACGTACCGTTGCTGGCCGAGGACGAGGTCCGGTTCGTCGGAGAGAAGGTAGCGGCGGTGGCAGCCGATAGCCCCGACATAGCGGAAGAGGCGCTTCTGTTGATAGAAGTGGAATATGAGCCTCTGCCTGCGATTTTTGATCCCATCGAGGCCATGGAGCCCGACGCGCCACTGGTCCACGACGGCTCGCCGTCTTTCGAAAGTTCCTCGGGCCCGATCCAACCCGAAGGCAACGTCGTGAACCATTCAACCTGGTCCAGCGGGGATATGGAACAGGGTTTCAGCGAGTCGGACCAGATATTCGAGCACACCTTCACCACCACCTGGGTGCACCAGGGTTACATGGAGCCCTACGCCTGCGTCGTGGACATCGACGATGCTGAGCGTGTCCAGGTGTGGGCTAACAACAAGGTTCCCTACACGCTGAGAAAACAGTTGGCTGACGCCCTGGGATTACCCGAGGAACAGATCCGGGTCAACCCTTGCGGTATCGGTGGCGACTTCGGTGGAAAGTCCCCGGCGATGAACGTCCCCATAGCCTACTTCCTGGCCAAGAGCAGCGGCCGGCCCGTCAAGATGATTATGAGCTACATCGAAGAACTCGTGGCGGGCAACCCGAGGCATCCATCCTTCGTCACCATTAAGACCGGAGTGAAGAACGACGGAACATTCATGGCGCGGGAAAGCCGGGTGATCTACAACGGCGGAGCCTACTGTGGATTCAGGGGCCGCGCCGGTCTGGCCGGTAGCCGTGACGCCGCGGGCGGACAATATCACATCCCCAATTTCCAGATCGACAGCTACATGATTTACACCAACAACGTGCCCTGCGGTTCGTATAGAGCGCCAGGTCAGCCTCAAGTAGCATTCGCGGTGGAATCTCACACCGACATGATTGCCCGGGAGATGGGCATAGATCCCTACGAGCTTCGGCTCAAGAACGTGGTCCGTGACGGGCAGATGTCCGCCACNGGAGCCCGCTACAACCACCTGCGGGGAGAAGAGACCCTGAAGGCGGCCGCCGATGCTGCTGACTGGGGCACGCCAAAGTCAGGGCCATATGTTGGCCGGGGCATGTCCTTGGGCCAACGCCCACAGGGTCAAAGCGTTTACTCGGCTAAGGTGACGATGGACGAGAACGCCCAAGTCATCTACCACACTTTAGTGCCNGAAACGGGCACGGGGATCCACACCGTTGGAAGGCAGGTGGTGGCGGAGGACCTGGGCGTGCCGGTGGAGGATGTTANGGCGGTTCAGATGGATACCGACGGTGGGTCCGCCGACAGCGGCGCGGGCAGTGGCAGCAGCGTAGGCGGTACTCACGCTGCACTGGGAGCAGCCGAAGGTGTTCGCCAACATCTTACGCTTATGGCTGCCGAGTTTTACGGCTGGCCTGAAGAACGAATCATGTTCCGGGGAGGCCGGGTTTTTGTTGAGGNAGACGCTGAACGCGGAGTATCGATAAAGGAACTGGCCTCCAAAGTTGTNGCTGCTACTGGANCGCACATCTCGTTCTCCAAGGTCACAACGGCCGAAGAGCCCGATATTACTTGCTTCTGCGCNCAAGTAGCGGAGGTTGAAGTAGACCCGGAAACCGGAGAAGTGAATCTGAAGAAGTTCGTTACGGCTCACGACGTCGGCACCATCCACAACCCCATCACCCACCAGGGTCAGATCGACGGGGCGGTGATTCAGGGGGTGGGTTATGCCCTGATGGAGGAACTGGTGTCAGACGNAGGGCATATCTCCAGCCTCAGTATGGGCGACGTGAAAACTCCGAGTACCAACGACATACCGGAACTGATAACGGTCCTAGTGGATTCACCCGGCGGCAACGGTCCCTTNGGGGCTAAAACCATCGGAGAGCAACCCCTCCCGCCGGTGGCCCCGGCCATCGCCAACGCCGTATTCGATGCCATAGGNGTTCGNATCCAAGACCTGCCCATCACGGCGGAGAAGGTGCTTGCCGCGCTGAACAAAAAGTGACCTCTCGCCGAGACAGGATAAGTGGCGGAGNATGAGCGTTAGTGGATACCTGGTTCCATTTCCAGATCATGGGGCCGCTGACCTTATGAGCAACCATCTGGAGCAGGTGGTCCAGACCACCGGCCCTGGAAAAATAATCGCTAGAACCTCCCTTCCTGCCGCTCCGGGCAAGNGGTCTGGGATTCCTTCAGGNCCTAGTGGCCGATCGGCCCGAAAGAAGTTGGAGTTCTTTAGGCTGGAAAAGAATGAATGGGTATTGCTTTACGGCACAATGGTTGAAGGGGGACAGGAGCCGGAAGAATCGCTTTTGGATGTCCAGTCAGCCGAGAGCATCAAGTGCAGGTTGACGAACATGAGCGGCAGCGAGGGACAGTTCTCTCTAGAATGCACTTATGAACCCGACTAGTCACAATAAACCCGGCTTATTTGATGCANAGATGGCTAAGGTTTAAGGCCTAAACACTCACCCCAGGCGAAGGCGGCGAAAGCGCCGGGGTCTTCCTTCCACACCTTCGTAGCTTCCTGGAATGCATCGCATTCATCCTTNGTCACGATTCCGTGGGAGATCGCCTNGGCAACGATGGTTCCATCTAACGTCCACACGTACTCTGCGGGGGGTAGCCGTCTCGGAAGGGGCACCCCAAGTTTCCAATGCCCCAGTAGCTACTACGTTGACGAATNCTGAGTCANTGAATCTTGCTCGCAACTCTTTACCCATATCAGGATGGCCGCCGTTGGCATCCATCACACCCGAAAACATTGCCCAGATTTTGTTCAGGTGGNCGATGTCAGGCTCAAAGAAGAANTACTCGACGATTGGCTCTCGTGCCCCCAGAACCCCTCCTNCTTTTAGTACTGGCTTGATCTCGGCAAGAACAGCCATTGTGTCCGGGACGTGCATCAAGAAGGAGTGACAATGGACCGCGTCGAAGTGGTTGTCAGGGATTGGGAGATTTAACGCATCGGCGACTTGGAATCCAGCGTTGGAATATCCACCATCATTGGCTGCCGTTACTGCCAGCTCGACCTGGGGACTCCTTCATGTCAATTCCGTGGAATTCTTCGGTGGCGACCGCACTCGCGAGACCAACTGAAATGTTGCCCGGACCACAACCGACATCAAGCAACCGCATGCCTGGCTGCAGATGCGCCATCAGATAAGCGGCGTCGGTCTCAGCAGTAAATCGACTGAGACGCTCCACAGCACTGTTTTCATATCCCATCGTGTAGTAGGGGATCGAAGTTTCCCGGGTGTTGTCAGCCATCTTCCTATCCTTTGCAGTTGTTTATTGATGACCGGTTGAATCGCGGTCTGTTTGGCGTGAACTCCTTGAAGCTGATGCCACGAGGCATTGTCTCCAAAGCGCCACTAGTCTAGCGTAATCTGTCACAGCCGTCACATATGAGGCTTCGACTCCGGAAATTGACAGGTTCTCAGGGCGGTCGGTATTATATAATAGTATGTTATATTTAACATACTATTCATATTAGGAATATAAACCATCGTAGCTGAGCACCCGATGGCGGACAGATCAAACAGTTCAACCGACGCGTT